>DASH01000025.1 GCA_002503705.1 Candidatus Woesearchaeota archaeon UBA153
ACGACATCCGCGGCATCGCCGACACCGAACTGAGCGAGGAGCTCGCGTACGGCATCGGCCGGACGTTCGTCATGATCACGAAGAGCAAGGGGAAGACGTTGCTCGTCGGCCACGACATGCGCCCGACCTCGAAGCCGTTCTCTCGGAGAGTCATCGAGGGCATGCGTGACGAAGGCGCGGACGTCGTCGACGCAGGACTCGTCTCGACGTCCCTGTTCTATTACGCCGCCAAGCAGTACGACGGCGGCTGCATGGTGACCGCCAGCCACAATCCGTCGCAGTACAACGGGTTCAAGTTCGTCGCGGACAACNNAGACGCGACCGGCCTCGCGGAGATGGAACGGCTCATCGCGGCGGGACTCTCCGCTCCGGACGCGAGCGTGAAGCGCGGCGGCGTCTCGAAGAAGGAGTTCCTCGACGAGTTCCTCGCGTTCAACCTCTCGTTCCTCAAGACGAAGAAGCCGTACACGCTCATCATCGACGCCGCGAACGGGATGGGCGGGTACACGTACGAGAGGCTCGTCNNCGCACTTGGCGGCGCGCGGCATCGCGGTCAGGAAGCTGTTCTTCGAGCTGGACGGCACGTTCCCCAACCATGAGGCGAACCCGTTGAAGCTCGAGACGCTCGAGACGCTGAAGAGGGCCGTCAAGGAGACGACGGGCGTGACGCTCGGCCTCGCGCTCGACGGCGACGAGGACCGGTGCGTCTTCATCGACGAGCACGGCGAGCACATCACGTCAGACTTGGCGCTCGGCCTCGCGAGCGCACAGCTCCTCGACGCGCACGGCGGCGGCACGGTCATCCACGACTTGCGCTGCAGCCGCGCGGTCCGCGAGCTCGTCATCGCGCACAAGGGAAAGCCATTGCCCTCGCCGGTCGGCTACGCGAACATCAAGCCGTTGTGCAAAGAGCACGACGCGCTCATCGGCGGCGAGATCAGCGGCCACTTCTTCCCGAAAGAGACGGGGTATAATGAGAACACGATGTTCATGCTCTTCCAGATCCTCAACCTGCTCGAGTCGAGCGGAAAATCGTTGAGCGCGCTCGTCGCGCCGCTCCAGCGGTACGCGTTCAGCGGCGAGCTGAACAACACGGTGAAGGACGCCGACGCGGCGCTCGCCGCGATCGAACAGCGTTATGCGAAACTCCCCGGCATCGTCGACGACTCGCGCATCGATGGCATCAGGATCGAGTTCACGAGCTGGTGGTTCTCCGTGCGGAAGAGCAACACCGAGCCCGTCGTCCGCTTGATCGTCGAGGCGGACACACGGCAGGAGATGGAGTCGCGTCGCGACGAGCTCCTGAAGAGCATCAGAGGATGAAGGAAGGACTGATGAGACGGACCAATATTTTCTTCTAACGACGATGGGAACAAGACCTGAACTGAAGAGGCCCGAGCCGAAGAAGTACGCGCGCATCGTCACGCACACCGACTTCGACGGCGTCGTGAGCGCGCTCATCGTCCGCGAACTCTTCGACATCGACGAGGTCGTCTTCGCTGAGCCGTGGATGCTCCAGCACGGGCGGTTCGACGTCCGGCGAGGAGACGTCATCCTCGACCTGCCGTACGGCGAGGGCTGCGCGCTCTGGTTCGACCACCACGCGACGAGCGAGCCGTTCAAGGGGAAGGGCCATTTTAGTTTAACAAAGAGCTGCGCGCGGCTCGTGTACGACACGTACGCGGGCGAGCACGAGAGCGTCCGCAAGTTCCAGCCGCTCGTCGACGCCGCCGACAAGATCGACAGCGCGTCGTTCACGAAAGAGGACCTCGAACGACCCGACGTGTACGGACAGCTCGCGATCGCCATCCGCGGCGATGACCGCCGCAAAGACGATGAGTTCCGCATATTCCTGCTCAACATGCTCGCGTTCCAGACCGCGGAGCAGGCGGTGACGCAGCCGATCATCCGGAAGCGCGTCGAGGAGAAGCTGCGCGAGCACCAAGAATGGCTGCGGGAGGTTCACGAACACGTCCAGTTGCGCGGAACGGTGATTCTCGTCGACCGGACGCTCGCTCCCGGGCTCGGCAGAGGCCAGCCGTTCTGGCTCTACGCGCTCTACCCTGGACACGCCGTCTACCTCTCCGTCGAACAGTTGCGGCACGAGCCGGACAAGGTGAAGATCAGCTGCGGCGAGAACATCTTCGAACGGTTGAACACCGTCGACATCGGCGCGCTCATGCAACGCTACGGCGGCGGCGGCCACAAGGTCGCGGGCGGGTGCAGCGTGCCGTTGAGCGAGAAGGAGAAGGTCGTGAGCGAGATTATCGAGAGCGTGAACGCCGCCCATCCCAAGTGAAACCTTTTTATACGGTCTCCGGCTTCTGAACAGCATGTTTTGTCCGAAGTGTGGTCGGAAGGACGTCGTCGACGTCTTCTGCGCGACGTGCCTGCGAGAGGAACGACCCCTCGTCGCGGGATTCAAAGAGTTCTCGCTCGAAATCTGCACGGATTGCGGCAAGGTCTTGCACAAAGGCAAGTGGCATGAAGGCGCGACGACCGAGTCGCTCGTGCGCGACGCGCTCGTGCAGCACGTCGTCCTCTCGCCGAACATCGACGTCGAGCGGATCGAGGTCGCGCCGCTCACGATCGAACGCAAACACGGGCTGAAGAACACGGGCGAAGCGACCGTCACGGTGACGGGACGCGCGAGCCTGAACATGCCCGCGTACGATGAAGTCTACTCGTTCCCGTACACGGTCCAGAACCTCCACTGTCCTCGCTGCTCGAAAATCGGCACGCCGTACTTCCAAGGGACGCTCCAAGTGCGGAACGAGACGCCGGAACGCGTCAAGTTCCTGAAAGAGTACCTGAAAAACGTCGACTCGACCCCGGCGAAAGAGGAGAAGCAAGGCTCGGGCCACGACTACTACCTGACGAGCAAGACGACGGTGGAACGCGCGGCGCGCGCGTTGCAAGAACAGTTCGGCGGCCTCGTCAAGTCGAGCGCCCGCCTCTTCAGCCGCAACCACCAGACGTCGAAGGAGATCTACCGGACGACGTGGTTCATCGAGCTGCCGCCGTTCAAGAAAGGCGACGCGCTCAAGCGCGAAGAGGCAGTGCTGTTGATCATCGAGCTCGGCAAGCGTGTCAAGTGCTACAATCCTGCGCGGAACAAGTACGAGTTCCACGAGTACGACGCGAAGGACTGGACGCGGTTGCCGGTCGTCGAGTCGACGATCTCGAGCACGCACCCGCAACTGATGGTGCTCCACCCCGAGACGTTCCAAGCGGTCCCGGTGCGGAACGCGATGCCGCGACAGCACGAGATTGGGGACAAGGTCACGGTGACCGCCGACGGTGACAAAGTGTACCTGCTCGAAACGTTCAAGGAGTAGGGTTTCTCGTCGTTCTTGTCGTCATTCTTCGTTCCGGGGCGCTACCGTCCAGCTCACACTCGTCGGCTTTTCTATTTGGCGACGTTCCCCGACTGGGACAACCCCCTTGTCGCCCGGATAGTTCTCTCGTTGGTGTTCGCCCGTAAGGACGGTAGCGCACCTCGAGACTGAAGAGAATGAGATGGAGAAGAATGCTCAGATCTGCTTCTCGTAGTATTTCCAGACGTAGTACGCGGCGGTCGCGACGAGCGTGACGCTCACGCACCAGCTGAGGAAGAACTTGAAAAACTCCTTCGGACCGTACAGGATGAAGAGGAGCGCCGCGGCGCTGATGCCAAGAATGTACGGCAACGGCAGCAACCGGCCAATCACCTTGTCGAAGTAGACGAACTTCGCGCTCTTAATCTTCTCGCGCTGGATACCCCTGACTGATTCTGCGCGCTTAATCTCGTACGCCCACTGCTCCCGCGTCAACTTTCGGACCGACACTCGACGGAAAACAACACCACACTATTTAAAACTTATGGACTTTTTTCGCGCCCATACGACGCAAAACCACGTCTCGAAGAAACGATACATTTAAATATTCCCGCTTCGAGAGTCGACGGTAAGCATTTACTGGTTCACGATTCCGGAGGGATGCCCGATGATGAAGAAGCTGTTTTCGTTCCGACGCATGCGCAAGACGAGCTATGATGAAGATGACAACGTGGACGACTCTGAAGAGTTCGTCCAGATTGACGCGAACCCTGAAGCCAGAGGCGGCAAGGTCGTCGTGCGCAGCTTCACCCTCGAAGATTTCAGCGACATCAAGAGCGTGCTCGACGTGCTCCGCGAAGGGACGACCATCTGCCTCGTCAACATCCGACCGCTCAAGGAGAAAGACCTCGTCGAGCTGAAGCGCGCGATCAACAAGCTGAAGAAGACGACGGAAGCGGTCGAGGGCGACATCGCCGGGTTCGGTGACGACTACCTCGTCCTCACGCCGAGCTTCGCGACGATCTACCGCTCGGCGGGCGAAGGAGAACTCCCGGCGGACGAAGACCGTTAAAAAAGAGTCCTTGAAACGTTTTTTCTCACATTTCCAGAAGTCACTTCTGAACAAGTTGCCTATCGGACATCTGCAGGAGCACCGCTTCCAAGGGGAATTTCCGAGCGGACAAGAGGAGGGTAAACGGCCCTTTGATACGAGCCGCGACATCGTCCTCGTTGTACTTCAGCACCATGTAACGTGACGCTGCAAGGTCGTGCAGGGCATTCGTCGCCGGTTCGCGAAGACGTTCGACGAGCGTGGCGCGTGAGATCGACGCGAGCTTCTCCCGCTTCTTGCTGTAGAGCGCGACAATCGTGTTGAGGAAGTATCCCTCCTGGTTCTTCGGGAGCGAGGGGAACGGGTGGCTCGTCCGCTCGGAGACGAGGCCATCCTTGAAGTTGACAGGAATATCGTATTTCTTGAAGCAGTCGAGGTAGTACGCGTTCAACTCGTCACGCAACTTCCCGAAACGTTGCGCGAGCTCGAGCTTTTCGGGAGGGAGGTACGCTGGCGAGAGGTAGTACGCGCCTTGCAGCAAGGAGTACGAGTTGAGGAATATCCCCTTGACAGTCTCGAGCGTCTCCGGTTCGATGCTCAAAAACAGCGCCATCGCGACCACTAGCGCCGACTCGTCACTATCACTGAGGAGATGCACACGCGAGTTTATATTTTTTCCCTATTCAGAAAATCGAGATTCTCACCACTAAAAGTTTATAAATACCGGGACGGGGTTCAAGGCCATGGGCAAGAATCCGGTCGCGACAGGCAAACCAAAACCCGCGATGAGCGAGAATGACGCCGCAAGCGACTACGAAACCGTCACAGGCGAGACCTGCCCGGTCTGCCACGAAAAGCAATTAACGCTCACCGAAGCGCGAAAAGAGATCCCGTTCTTCGGCATCTGCTACTTATTCAGCATGGACTGCGGCGCGTGCGGCTACCATAAAGCGGACATCGAGGCCGAAGAGGACCGCGACCCCGTCAAGTTCACGTTCACGTGCGAGAACGAAGAAGACTTGAGAGTGCGCGTGATCAAGAGCGCGAGCGCGACCGTCAAGATCGGCCAGATCGGCAGCATCGAGCCCGGCGAGGCGGCCAACGGGTACGTGACGAACATCGAAGGCGTCATCAACCGCATCAAGACGCAGGTCGAACACTTGAAGAAAGCCGCCGAGGACGAGGAAGACGACGAGACCGTCACGAAAGCGAAGAACCACCTGAAGAAGCTCACGCGCATCCTCTGGGGCCAAGAGCCGTGCAAGATCGTCATCAGCGACCCGACCGGCAACAGCGCGATCATCTCGCCGAAAGCCGAGAAAGGGAAGCCGTAAATCTCGAGTAAAGATTCTTCTCCACTCTTGTCTTACATGCTATAGACGTGCATGTCGTCAGTATCTTCCGACATCTTATGGCGGTAGTTCCTTGAGAGCATGATAAGCGCAGAATACTCCTTCGGCAGGAAGTTCCGGATATTGTACGTCAGCCCGTTCATGCCGCGTGTGCACTCGGGGTTATCGTGCTGCCACGGATCGCCCATCACGATACACGCGGAGCCCTCGCCGATCCGAGCGATGATGGTCTTCAGCTCGTACGGCGTGAAGTTCTGCGCCTCATCGACGATGACGAGCGTGTTCATGAACGAGCGGCCACGGACGAACCCTGAATGCACAACCTGCACCGCCTCGTTGTACGGTGGCATGTACCCTTTGCCGCTATTCCCAGGCGTGATGACTGGTTCGATTGCGTTCTTGCTCCGAGGCCCGCCAAACTCGTTCTCGTACTTCGGATGGAGGAACATGTCCTTGAAGGGGAAAAACCTCCCGAGGACTGAAGTATTGTGCGCGTCGGCGTACGGCTCGAGGTGCGGACCCAGCTTCTGCAACAAGTCGCCAGGAAGCGCGCCGGGATCGCGCCGCTTGCCGCCGATGACGTCGGTCGGCTTGAGGAGGACTATCTGCTTGAAGTACCCGCCTTTCTCCACGCCACCAGACATACATCGCTGGACACGAGTTTCCTTGTCGTAGTGGAGGACCTTGTCTACGGCCGCCGCGTAGGCGAGAAGCGTCTTGCCGGACCCTTGCTTCCCGCAGATGAAGAGGAGGTCGACGTTTCTGCTGTACAGACCGTGCTGCAGCGTCACGAACTGCTCGAGGTCTCGCGGCTTGACGCCGAGGACAGAGTCGATGATATGATTGCCGACGCGAATCTTCCGCCCGTGCTCGTCCGCCTTGATGAGTTCGATTCGAGGGTTGTCTATCTTGACGACGCGCCCTCGCTGGTTGAAATCATAGTCGCCCGTCACGTGCGCGAACTGTTGTCGACTGCCGACGAACTTGATGAACTGGTTCATGTACAATTCTTGACCGAGCAGCTCAACAGCGAAGTCCAAGGGGACCCGGTTGTCCTTTTCCGTCGTGAGCATCTCGAGAAGGTCGTCATTGCCGAGGACCGTGCCTCTGTTCACAATGTCCGCGTCGACGACCAAGAACGACGGCTCTTCCACCACCAAGCCGAGGTTGTCATACTTCACGTGATAGCCGGGATTTGTCGAGAGGATAATCGGTCGACGACCCTCCTCCGCCTGCCAAGAGTTCCGGACTATCTCTTCCAGCTTCGCCATGGAGAACGACTCTCCGCGAAGCTGGTCATGATCGACGTACGCGAGGTGCAACCCATCATGAACACGAAAGACGGTCACTTTCATCCCGCTTAGCGACTCAGCACCCCTGAGATGGTGTTGAAGCTCCTGCGGAGAAAGCTTCTGACCTTTGTTTCTCGCGTCCTTCAAGAACTGGAGGACGTCCTCCTCTCCTGCACTCGGTGTCCGAGCGGTCTTCCCCGGAGCGTCGATGGAGTCATTGAATTGCGAAGGGTAGATGACAAGGTTCGGTGCCCCTTCACCCTTACGTCGGAGCTCTTGGAACGTGATTGGCCCTCCTTGTCGATAGATGTCTGAGAGTGGAATGTAGATCTTGTGGTAGCGTTTGTCCGCGTCGTGGTCGCTGCTCATGCGTGTCGGCCTCTGCTCGTGAAACAAGTCATGATATCCTCATAGTCGCCGAGGAGGGTTCGCTCTTTGTTCTCGATGAATCTGCCGCGTCGTTCCACAGTCTCAAGGAGCTTGAGACCATAGCGCCGAATCTTGTCTTCATACCCTTTCTCTGGCAGCGTCTCCCGGATTATTGCGAGGAGCCTGCTCCGTGAAGGCCTAGTGGCATCTCCCGGCTCTGTTCGCATCCTGCCGTCCACGGCTTTCATCTTGTCGCAAAGGAGATCGTAGCTCGCATTCTCAGTCCCTAACTCTTGGAGGCGCTCGAGAACGTCATCGATAGCAGTGTCGATGTTCTCGTAAATCGCTTTCGTCTCTTGGAGTTTAATCTCCTCCTCTGAACCGGAGTTCGTGCTGAAGGAATAGAGACTGTCGAGAACGCTGTAGCCTATCAGGCTGCCGAGGTCGTCGCGGTTCTCAACAAGGTTTGAGAGCTTACGAAGAAGGCCATGGAGTTGCGTCCCTTGTTGTTCACGAAGACGTTGCGGACTCACAAAACCCCCCCAGACAGAGCACGAAGAGGCCCCGGGTATAAAAACATTTCTATTGGAGAGTGGGTACAGAATAAGAAAATGGGAGTCCGGACGGAAAGTCCTCGTCGAGAAGGGCTCACTCTTCTGTCTTGGCGCCTCCCTTCTTGTCGGCGTGGACCTCTCGCCACGTGTCCTTGCCCGTCTTCTGCAGCGCGTAGAGGACGTCGTCGCTGCCGGGTCGGTAGACGGTGACGAGGTTCTTCTTCACGCTCGCGCGCGTGTAGAGGTTGAGCGGCAACCACTTATACTCTTTGTACGCGAAGAGGACGCTCTCCGTCATCTTACGGAACTCGTCGCGCGAGACTGGGTGGTTGAGCAGGTGCGGCCGCACGTCGCGGTCGACGAGTTCGCTCGTGAGCCGGACTTCTTGCTCTCGCGCACGGCACCACAGCTCATCAGCATGACGGTTCCCGACACTCAGCCGTGAAGCGTGATGGCTGACGAGGACATAGTGAAGGGGCTCACCATGATAGAGCGTCTTCAAAGGAGCGATGAGGTCGTTGATGACGTGATCGATACTCAGATCGAGCTTCCCTCCTTTCGATTCGATGAAGAACAAGTGTCGCTGCTCGTTCTGGTACTCGACGAGGCCGTCGATCTCCGCACGCACCACGTACCCGAATTTCCCCCCTGGTTTGTTCGGTCGCCGCTCGATCAGGACTATTTCACCGTGCGCTTTCCGCTTGAGGATGAACCGTTCGGTGTTGGCGATGACGAGGTCTTTGCCTTCGTACTCGTTCGGCAGGTTGCCGCCGTTCGCAACGAGGTGGTGCGCGACCATGTGGACCGCCAGCCGTTCGCCCAGGATGCCTTCGATCGCCTGTTGCACCATCGGCTCTCCCGCTACCCGACCACGCGGTTTCGTCGGGTGGAGGCCTGACAAGTAGTTTCGATGCAGACTGAGCTGCGAGAGTGTGAGGACGGGCTCGACGTTGCCGTCGATGGCGTACGTGACGAGCGCTTGGTCGCCAGTCTCTCGGACTTCATCACGGTCGAGGCGTCGCGTCGCGTAGGTTCCCAGCATCGGTTTCGGCCGGAGGAGGAGTTGTATTTCATCGCGGAGGAGCTCTTTCGGCGCGTGTTTTCCCAGGAAGTCGTCGAGGGGAATGACGCTTCTCGCTCTTCGTCGCCGTTGCGCAATCCACGGCCGGCAAGACTGAAGAGGATTCTCCACGTCGAACTCTTTCTTCGGTCTCGTTTTAATCTTTTCTATAGTGGTGACACTATGTTGTACTGGCAGTCCCAACAGAAACATTTATATATTAGCTATACCAATATACATTTTAGTATACCTGAATACGTTGCGACAAGGGTTCGATTCATATGGCCTGCAACCCCTCACTCTACCATTACAACGGGTTCTGCTTCAACCGGAGCAGGATACCTGAAGGCATGATCGCGATTCGCGAAGCGGAATGCGACGCCCTCGAAAGGGAAGAACGACGAGAGGAGGAACAACCCATCTCGATGATCATCGATTAGACGCGCACTCGATTTATGACTCACGCTCTCTGCAGCCTTTGCAACCTTTCTACACGACCAAACGCCAAAACCTTCCCATCCAGAACGGCAAAGGCAGAGAAACCGCCGAATGCTGTGAGGAGCGGCCCCAAAGGCCGCTCCCGCAGCACATCGGTACCGTACGCTAACGGATTGAACGAGGGAAGGACGACCATCCGAAACCTCTTCCGACCGCGACGGTACTCGCCGACGAGGAACGCCTTCACCGTCTCTGAACGCACGCCGTCCGAGATCGTGATTGCGGGGTGCTCGTGGCCGCAGATGATTGTCGTAATCGTCGTCAGGATTTTCTCGTCAATCGCCTTCGTCGTGAGGAGTTCATCAATCGTCGCGTCGCCGTGTATGATGAGCATTTTGCCTTGAGGCGACCGCCCGCCACTGGCGGGTTCTGGCTGGCGCGGCACGGATTTCCTCGTCCGGGTTCTCAAGAGTACGTCCGTACGACTAGGAACTACGACTAGGACTTTTTCCGCGCCAGCACGGGACCGAGCTTCGCGCTCGGCGGCAACGGCGGCGTCGATGACTAACGCCGACCGTAACGGGACGCCGTACTTGTCAAGGATGGGCTTCAAGAGCTTGTCGTGGTTGCCCCCGACGACTTCCACCGCGCAGCCATGCGCTTGAAGGCGTTTGAGGAGTTCGCCGACGTCATCCCACTCCTCCTTGCTGATGGCGCCGAACGCGTGCTTGACGTCGCCCGCGAGGATGACGCGTTCCGGTTTGTGTTTTGCGACGAGCCGGTCGAGCTCCTTCGCGAAGTACTCGCGCTGGCGCTGCGGCAGCTGGACGCCGTGCGAGCGGACTTCCGACTCGTACCCGATGTGCAAGTCGGAGACGACGAGCGTCTTGGCTTCCCGCAAGTAGACCGCGCAGCCGTCCGCCTCGATGCCGGGAAGAAGGTCCATGAGACTGCAGAACGAAAGGAACGGTTAAAAGGGTTTTGGAAAGCGGCTTTACTGCTTGACCGCGACGAGCTTCTTCAGCTCGACGATCTTGCCTTCCAGGAACTGGATGGTGCGCGCGTTGTCCTGCTGACTCATCAGGCCGCCGCACTCCGGGCACTTGAAGGTGAACTCCATCGCCTTGTCGAAGTCCATGCGCGAGCACGCGTTGTTGCACAGGTAGAACGTCGCGCTCTGCTCCTTCGTGAGGCGTGACTCCATCTTCTCCAGCTTCTGCACGTGCAGTTTCCGGTGGAGCTGCGGAATCATGTGGTCGTTGAAGTCCCAATAGCAGATATACCAGCCCTTAATCCGGTCCTTCTTGCGGATGAACGAGACGATGTTGTGCTCTAAGAGCTTGTAGAGGATGTTCCGGGTCTCGTTGATCTCCATCTCGAGCTCTTCCGCGATGATGAACTCGCTGATCTTCGTCTTCCCCTTCAAGAAGCCGATAATCGGGAGGGCGTGCTCGCCGACGAGTTCGGTGACGACCTCCTCAGTGAGCTTCTTGCCCGGTTTCGCCGTTAATTTCAGCTTTTGGACCATAGTTGTGTACCCCGTATGAGTTTTCTGAGCTTACCCCCCTGCCATGCGCGCGCACTGCGTCTCTTCCCGAATCGTCATACACGACTGGGTCGTGCAGAACGCACGCTCTCAGGGCCTTCGTTGCGTTCCCCCGTGCAACACCCTTCCCTGGGGAATTGCCTATTTAAGCTTTTCGCTTGATATTATACAGTTTCCGTATACTGGGTTAAGGAATATATAAACTTTTCGGTTTTGAACCTACTAAATGGTAGTAAAAGATGAAAAACGTCTTTACCGTCTGAGAAACAACAACACACGCCGGCAACACCACCTTGGCACAATCGCCGGGCGCGAGTGTGACGCCTCGAGCGTCACGGTTGCGAGCGCCCGGGGGATGACCGCAGCGAAGCGAGGACTGGTCGGCCGTGGTGTTGCCGGCGCCACAAAACCAGTCGCAACCTTTAAATACGCCGCTCGTCGAGAAAAAAGCCATGAAGCCCGTCATCGTCATCAACTTCAAGACGTACCCGGAAGCCACGGGCGCGAAAGCCGAAGCGCTCGCGAAAATCTGCGATGACGTGGCCCGCGAGTGCAAGGCGGACATCAGGGTCGCGGTGCAAGCGGCGGACATCTACCGCGTCGCGAAGTCAGTCAAGATTCCCGTCTACGCCGAGCACGTCGACCCGATCACGCCCGGCAGGAACACCGGATACATCCTCCCTGAAGCGGTGAAGGCGGAAGGCGCGATTGGTACGTTGCTGAACCACTCCGAGCACCGCCTCGACGAGAAGACGCTCGAGGCGAGCGTTGACGCGGCCAAGAAAGCCGGCTTGAAAGTGATCATCTGCGCGCCGACGCCGGAAGCGGGAGCGCACGCTGCTTTGTTGAAGCCGGAGTTCGTCGCCGTCGAACCGCCAGAATTGATTGCCGGCAAGGTGAGCGTGAGCGAAGCGGAGCCGGAAGTCATCACGAAATCCGTCAAGCTCGTCAAGGCACCCTTGCTCGTCGGCGCGGGCATCCACGAACGCAAAGACGTCGAGATTGCCGTCAAGCTCGGCGCGAAAGGCGTGCTGTTGGCGAGCGATATCACGACGGCGAAAGACCCTGAGAAAGAGCTCCGAGAGCTGTGCGGCTGATTCTCAAGTGAAAGCCCGCCAGGGGCGGGTCGTCGCTGGCGCGGCACGGAATTTCTCGTCACTCGTGAGTTTCTCGTCAAGAAACCGCGTCGTTCCGTACGAGTCAGAGAACCATACGACGACGATGAATTCTACCGCGCCAGCACGGACTGAGCTCAGTCGCGTCTCTGANNTCGAACACGAGTCTCGCGCTCAGCGGACATCGGACTACGTCCGGCAAAGAAAAACCCCTCACGGCACGTTCACGTAGAGTTTGACACGGTCGTAGAGTTCGTCGCCCTTCTTGACTTCGACGGTGAACGCGTACTGCCCCGACTCCGCCCCTCTCGGGACTTCCACGAGGACGAGGAAGGCTTTCGACTCGTACCGTTGCAACGAATACGTCATCTCGACGGTTGAAGCGAAGGGGCAGTTCGTTGTGGAACAGTCAGAAATCATCCCGCTCGGCTTGACAGTCGGCGCTCCGCCATCTCCTAAGTCGACCGTGAACGTCGTCGTGGTTGCGTTGAGCTCGTTCCGGAACGCGATAGCGAAGACTGCAGAGTCCTTCCGTTCAATCGTCTGCTGGTTGTCGAGGACTGCGATGCGACGGTTCGAGCTCAAGAGGACGTTGAACAACTGCTGTTCCGTCTGCTGGGAGACCTCGTTCGGCAAGTCTTTCGACGCGTCGAAAATCTTATAGACGAGCGTCAAACCCCCGCCGACGATGATAATGCCGAGGATGATGACGACGAGCGTGTTGACGGCAAGCTCCATACCTCGCTTGTTCTGAGAACGACGAGTCATCCTGCGCAACACCTCAATCCTTCATGAAGTGGTATTCCCGGACGAGAATGATCATGAAGACGAGCAGCAAGACCGCGCCGCCCACCATGACCGCGAGCCCGTACCAAGGATTAGGGTTGAGGCTCACCATCCGGTAGAACCCGTACGCCATGATACCCACGCCGAGCCATAAGAACTTGTCCAGGATCAGCTTGAGGATGTCGAACTCTTCACTCCGCGTGAGATGCCGCTTGATTTTCGCCATAAGGACCAATCCTCCTCTAACTCGTGACCGTCATGATGAACTGGGAGTCGTATGTGATGCCACCATTCACAGGAGTCGTC
>DASH01000087.1 GCA_002503705.1 Candidatus Woesearchaeota archaeon UBA153
CTTCCTCGGACAGACGCTCTCGCAACTGGATACGAACCAGTGGACGCCGGGCGTGGCCCGAGCGCCGGGAGCACAAGGAAGCTTATGGCGAAGCGACGTGATGATTATTAATCCGCATGATTTCAACAATACGGCAGGTTGCACATTTATCCCTGCTTCCGGGGGGTTGTCGAGTTCTGTTGGACGAGTCTTGCCCACTTCAGCCCATGGTTTGACGAGCTGGCCAGACATAGTGTATAATATTTTTGATACTGAACAAGGAGCGGGCACTATGCTTGTTAATGATTTACCAGAAAGCGTCCAATTCTTCTGGATCCGCACCTATAACCAGACCGACATGGGAACATACGGTCAAAACATCCCCGCGAAAGGAGAACGAGACATGATCAAGACGGTGCGCGATGTCGAAGGCAAGGTCGTGCGGGACCTTGAGGGCGTCATCGCGGGTTTCAGCCACGACGCGCTCAACAGGGCGAATCTCGTCCTGCAGAACACGCTGCAGCAAGGCCTGACGAATTTCATCCCCGCTACGGCTTCGGTGACGGTCATGAACGAATACGGCGACGTCGTCGGCCAGAAAGCGTACCCGCTCGAAGCCGGACAATACGTGCAAGTCAACCGGTTCGTCGAAGATATTTCAGGAACCGGCGCGACGTTGACGAACGGCACCGTCACGGTGACGATGCCCACGCCCTACACGCAAGGCCAGAACAGCGGCGGCATCGACGCGCGCATCAGCGTCGTCAACGGCAACACCGTCCAAGGCACGAACGACGGACGACTGATTACCGCGCAGAACGTCGTCGTGAACGACGACCCGCTCGAAGCGCGCGCGAAAGAATACGTCGCGAAATGGCTGGACACGACCTGCGAAGGCTTCCCGCCCGAAATGCAATACGACCCCGACGGGGACGGACGATGCGCGCCAGCACACTTCTACTTGANNGACGACTGATTACCGCGCAGAACGTGAACCGAGGACCGAATTATGCGCCGAACATCACGGGAATAGAGAACATCGATTATTTGTTACAATACACTGATGAAGATAATTCTTGTTCGGTTCCAGACATGGGCACAATTAACGCTTCTGCTCGTGGTCCTCCTCCTGAAGGTCCGAATCAGTATCGGATTCTCGCTTCGGATCCGGATAACGACCCGCTAACCTTCGGCATGGAGATATGTTATGTTGACAATCCTAATATGCATACGCATTGCGTCGCAAGCAGCAATCTTCCTAATCCGGGGTACGCTCCTGCTTGCTCTAATCTGGATTATACGTGCTACTCGTCGTTGGAGGCGTTCTCGGCAAGCATCATGCCGCTCACCTTCGACCAGAACACCAGTATAACGACCATCGACCCGTCCGCACAGCATGTCGGTAATCGTCTCAGTGCATATTACTACGTGAGTGATGGTCACGAATCGCATACAGACTTGCCGAAGTGCCTTGATTTCGGGGTCAACTACACCATCACCCAATAAGTTTTTAAATTTCTCTTCTCATTTATTGACGATATGAGGTGGGAGACTCTTTCCGTCAAGATACTCGTCATAGCTATCCTGTTCGTCGTCTGCAGTCTCCCCGTTCTGAGTTTAAGCCTTTCTGCTTGCCCGGATGATAATTCCCTCTCTCCCGGCAACCAATGGGAGGTTGGAAAGCCGTTCTCGTTGACGGTTTCACAAGCAGGGGCGCAAAAAGTCGGAATTGACTATAATTCAGGTATTAAACAAAGTTATTCCTCTAGTAGCAAAACATTTAGTGTTACAATAACTCAGACAGGGAACATAGAGTTTCTTGCCGCATATGATGCGGGTTCAGGCTGGATCTATAAAGATCCGACGACGAATGCGTATGTTTCGTGTACTGTTACATTCTACGCGCCCGACACTCCCGCTTCGATCTCTTTTTCGAGCAGTACGACGATGCCGATGGTTGGCGAGTCGTTCACGCTCTCGGCGACGGCGAACGATCCGGACAAGATTGACAGGATAGTTTTGAAAAGAGTTACTCTCCCAACTATAACGTTAAACCAATACGATCAGAGTTGTTATCAAACAACCTCCTGTTCGAAGTCCGCTTCGACGAGCGAGTCGACCGCCGGCACGAAGATGTATCGTGCGGAAGTCACGGACAAGAACAACAACGTCTACACGAAGTCGCTCACCCTCACCGTCTCCGACCCTTGCCCTGGCGGTTGTGATGACGGGAACGTCTGCACGACGGACACGTGCGGGTTCTCGGGATGCCAGCACGCGAACGTCGCGGCTTCGACGTTGACGAAGTGTGCGAACTCTCCGCCGAGTTATTGTAACGGCGCGGGGAGTTGCTTGCCGAGTTGTACGGAGACGAGTACTGGGACGTGTTCACCGTCGAGTGTTCCGAACGCCGTCGTCAACAACGCGTATTATTGTTCTTCCGGGTCGTGTTACGTCTGCAATGCGGGGTACGTCTTGCAGAACGGCGTGTGCGTCGCGTCGTGCTCGAATGATTGCACGACGAGCGGCTCGTTCACGTGCCCGTCGTCCACGTCTATCGCGACGTGCGGTCAGTTCGACAGCGACCCGTGCCTGGACGTGAAAACCGAGCCGTGCGGCGCGGGGATGGTGTGTGATGATAAGAGGGGTTGTATCGCGCCTCCGGCGTGCACTTTGGACTCGGAATGCAACGATAATAATGTGTGCACACAAGACACGTGCGAGTCGAATGTTTGTAGCAATCTCCCCGCGAATAACGGCGCGGTCTGTTCGTCCGGTTATTGCTTGAACGGCGTGTGCAGTCAGTGCGCGATTAACAGTAATTGCGATGATGGGAACTCGTGCACGGAGAATATTTGTTCTGCGGGCGTGTGTTCCTACCCGGCGAAGACCGACGGTGCCGCGTGCCCCGGCGGGACGTGCGTCGCCGGCCAGTGTTCCGGCACGTGCACGAACGTGTGCACGCCGGGCAGCAAGCAGTGCGACGGCGCGAGCGGGTATCAGGTGTGCGGCGACTATGATGGCGACGGTTGCTCGGAGTGGGGGTCGTCGACGGCGTGCGCGGCGGGTTCGTATTGCGTGTCTGGCGTTTGCTCGTCGTGTCCGGACTCGTGCGAGAGCAAAGGGTATGTTTGCGGTTCGTGGTCTTTCTGCGGGAGCGCGTCGTTGACGTC
The DNA here is from genome assembly GCA_002503705.1 of Candidatus Woesearchaeota archaeon UBA153. GTDB lineage: Archaea > Nanobdellota > Nanobdellia > Woesearchaeales > UBA525 > UBA153. The sequence continues at coordinate 3,153 of DASH01000087.1, forward strand.
GTGCGGCGTGTGCGCGCAAGGAACGGTGTGCGACAGTACTGGCGCGTGCGTCGCCGCGGACAATCCGTGCGCGACGCTTGATTGTGATGACGGCAAGGCGTGCACGATAGACTCGTGCAGTGCTGGGGTGTGTTCGCACGTGCAGGTCGCGACGGGAACGTCGTGTTTTGAGAACGGCGCTTCCGGCTTTTGCAGCGGTACGGTGTGCGTGCAGTGCACGACGGATGCGCAGTGCCCGTCGCTTCAGAAGTGCGTGGGCAACCAGTGCGTTCTCGCGTGCGTTCCGCTTCCGGAGACGTGCAATGGCAAGGATGATGATTGCGACGGCGTCATCGACGAGGGGGAGTTGTGCGGCGTTTCCGGTTTTTGCGACGGCGGCTCGTGCAAGCCTCGCGTGTTCGCGATCTCGCTCGCGGCGGACAGCGTGACGAGCGGCGTCGCTTCCTACGTCGTCAAGCTGCACCTCGTCTTGTCCGGCAGCCCGCCGAGTTGCGGGTTCTTGTACGAGGCGCAAGGGTGGTTGCAGGATTCGACGGGCGAGAGGAGCGGGTATTGGCTCGCGAAGACGGCGAAGCCGGAGGACGTGGGCGTGCGGACCGTCAAGGTCAAAGCGGTCTCCGCGTGCGCTGGCAACTTGACGCCGTGGACGAGCTTTGACGTCCTCGTGCGTTGCAACGCGCAGTCGAGCGCGTGTTGCGGCGCGGACGGCGCGTACCTCGCCGCGGGCGCGTCGTGCGCGTACAGCGCTGCAGAGCAAGGGGTGTGCGACGGGAACTGGACGTGCAAGAGGGTCTGCACGGCGAACGCGGTGCAGAAGTGCTTGAACGGCAACGTCTACTGGTATGATAGTTGCGGCGTGAAAGGGGCGCTCGCCACGGACTGCGCGCAGACGCAATCGTGCGTCCAGACGACGTCAGGCGCGAATTGCGTCGACGTGCCGCCGTCGTGCGCGTACGAGTACGAGTACGAGTGTCGCGAGAACGAAGGCGTGCGCATCGACACGGGGTGCGGGAACGTGACGTCCGTCCGGGTGTGCGGCGCGGGCATGCAGTGCGTCGCGTCCTCGAAGGGCATCTCGTGCGTCGAACGGGACGCGTGCTGGAACAAGCCGGGCACGGTCTGGTGCGGCGACCGTTGCGTCGACTTGAGCGCTGACCGGTTGCACTGCGGGCATTGCACGGTGCGTTGCGAGAACGACGAGCAGTGCGTCCAAGGCGGTTGCGAACCCATCCCGGGCTGCTTGATCGTCTGCGACTCGAACGCTGACTGCGCCGCGGGAGAGGTGTGCGCGTACCCGGGCGATTGTTCGCGGAGCACGTGCCAGCCCATCAACGTCCTCGAACAGAACGAGACGGCGACGCGCGAGCTCAGCGCCACGCTCGCCGCGACCGGCCTCGTCGTCGTCGACGTCGTCTTGCTGCGCGATACGTACACGTTCACCGTCACCAACCTCGGCCCGGAGCCGGCGACGAACGTCACCTTCACCGGCGTCTTCACGAAACGACTCGCCGAGTACGCCTCGCATCTCACCATCCGCGGCGTCACCCATCGCGTCGTGCACGAAGACCCCGTCCTCGCGTTCTCCATCCCCGTCCTCGAACGGCAGAAGCGGTTCACGGTGAAGGCGAACCGCGAACTCGACGACTCCTACCTGTCCGACGTCGCCATCGTCAACGTGACGTACGACGGCTCGCGCTTCGAAGACCTCCTCGCCGCGTGGAACGCGACCGCGGCCGCGTTGACGCTCGGCCTGAACACGGAAGACGGGGAGAACAGCACGACGTTCCGGTTCACCCTCAACCCGAGCAACGCGCTCGGCGGCGTCACCCTTCCCATCGAGATCCCCAAGTGCATGGCGGAGAAGGCCGCAGAACTGCACTTGGAGGGGCGTTATCACATCATCAAGGACGACCCGGTCATCGCGTGGCGGTTCGACAACGTGAAACGACCCACGGAAGTCACGTTCACCGTGCCGAAAAACCTCGACGAGGAGTGCAAGCGCCAACTCCGCGCCATGGTGTACGCGCAGCGCGTCGGCGGCCCGATCAGCCCGTGGCTCGCCGTCTTCCTCGTCCCCGTCATCGGCGTCATCATGGTTTTCTTCCAACGCTTCACGCCCGGCCAAGCGCGGAAGGAGACGTGGCTGGAGAAGGATGAGTTCTTCGAGATCGCGCGCCAGCAAGGCCACAGCGAGGAGGAGATCGACCGGCAGTGGCGGGAATACCGGCGAAGGTTCTGAGCCGGGATTCACGCCCGAGAGCGGTAGCGACCCTGGCGGGAATACCGGCGACGGTTCTGAGCTGGGATTCACGCCCGAGAGCGGTAGCGACCCTGGCGGGGGTATAAACGACGGTTCTCGGCAGTTCCGGCGACGAGAATGTTCTTCACTTTCACTTCCGTGAGCGTCTCGGCGGGCAATCGTTCGCTCACGGAGAGGAGTTCGATCCCGAGGATCTTCCCTTTCGAGTCCAGGTCGACGATTGTGTAGTCGTCGATCTTCCGGTTGCTCGCGAAGCGTCCTTTCCGGAACGTGATGTAGAGCGCGTCCGCCTCCTTATCGTAGTCGATCTCCATCGTCAGACCCAGTAGACTGTAATGACCTTTATATGCGTTTCCTTCCCCGTCTCGCGTTCGCAACACACTTCGAACGTGCCGTGCGCGACGCTCTTCCGGACCGAAAACTTTCCGAACCGCTTCGTCGTCACGTCGGGACGCTGCAGCGCTTCGAGGACCTCTTCGTGCGTGACCTGTCGCTGCCGCATCCGGTCGAGCGCGTGCCGAGTGAACGTGATGCTCATGTTTTTCCTCTGAGAGAATGTGATTCGAGAACGTTCATAAGCCTTACTGACATTTATTCGGAGCCCTTCCGAGTGAAAGACTCATCCTCCGTTCTCGTCGGAAAATCTGAAGCACTGGACATCTTGCCGTAAGGGATTTTAATTGCACATTGTGCGCGCGACGCGTGTACCGTATTTATGAGACGACAACATTCGCAAGGGAGTTCCGGAAAACCATACCTTTGCCGCTCCAAGAAGATTTCCGACGGCGGATCCGTTCGCTGGCGGTGGACCCTTACGCGCACGGAAAACCGCTTCGCTACGCGTGGTTTCGCGAACTGAAGGCGAAAGGGTTCCGGGTGTATTACCTGATTGAAGATACGGCCGTCACCATCATCATCGCTGGCGCGAGCGACAAGAAAGGCCAGAACGCAACCATCGCCCGGATATTATCCGAGTATCGAAGAAAACATTAATAAATGCAGGAGGCTCGCCACCCATGATGCGCAAAACGAAAGAACAACTCTTGAAAGAGCAGAATGAACTGTTGCGTCAGCTCGTCAGTTCGCTCGAGGACATCAAGCACGGCCGCGTCAAGCCGTTCAAGGTCGAGTGAGGATATCGTCCACTCGCTTCTCGAAACTCTCGTAACCGGTATAGTGGTGGGTCTGGATGCCGAGCGATCGTGCCGAAGCGAGATTCTTCTCGAGGTCGTCGATGAACAGCGTCGTTGCCGGCGCGAGTCTCTGTTCCACGATGATGCGTCGGAAGAACTCAGGGTCGCGCTTCACCACACGCAGTTCGCAGGAGAAGTATGCGGCGTCGAACAAGCGGGCGAAGTCGATCCGCTCGCGGAGGCCGACGAGCGTGTTCTCGTCGATGTTCGAGGCGATGATGACCTTCACGCCCGTCGCGCGCAGCTTCGCGAGCACGTCCAGGACTCGTTGATCGATGCGGAAACTCTCCCGGATTTTTCTCTTGACGTCTGCTGGCGTGCAGCGCACACCCGTGTACTCGACGTACCCTTTCCAGAACGCGACGTCGGAGAGCGTGCCTGCATCGTACGAACCCTTGTGCTTTCGGAAGTACTCCCGGTCTTTCTCGAGTGAGCCGCCGTTCGAGACGATATACCGCGGGAACGACTCGCCGTCGTAGAACGCGATGACGTCGCCGATGTCAACGAGGAGCGCGGTAAGCTTCATCACCGGAAGAATACTCACTTCCGGATTAAAACGTATCGGTTCTGTCGTTGTCCCCCCACTCTCAGTGCCCTGTCGTCTGTCTTCGCAACCTATTTAAACCCTGTTCCCGGCAGAGCCATCATGACGTACGACATCGTCGTCGGACGAAGCAAGAAGGACTTGAAGAAGTTCGGCACGGAAGGCACCATCCTGCTCGGCAAGCACTACGTCCAGATGGGGCGCACGGTCAGCTTGAGCAACAACGTCTACCTCGACATGATCCGCAGCCACGTCGTCTTCGTGTGCGGCAAGCGCGGCGGTGGTAAGTGCCTCGACGGCGACACGCTCATCACCCTCAACGACGGCTCGAGAGTCCCGATTCGGGACTTGGCCTCCGACGATCGTGACGTCATCACTCTCGGCAAGGACTTGAAGATACGGAAGAGTGGGAAGGACGGGTTCTACCGGCGAACCGTCGACAAGCTCTTGCGCGTCACGCTCCGCAGCGGCAAAGAGCTCAAGCTCACGCCGGAGCATCCGCTCTTGACAATCGACGGTTGGACGCCTGCAGTCGCTCTTGCTGTCGGGAGCAGAATCGCGACGCCGCGCACGTTGCCGTTCTTCGGCGAGAACGTCCTGGACGAGGCGACGCTCAAGCTGCTCGCGTACCTCATCGCGGAAGGGCATCTCGGCCACCGCACCATCCTCTTCACGAACACGGACGAGCGGATCGTCGATGACTTCACGGTTGCCGCCTCGCAGTTCGCGAACGGTCTCCGCGTCGTCCCCGTCGGCAAGATGTCGTACGCGCTCCGCGGCGGCCGACCGCACCCGCTCAAGGCGTACCTTGAACGGCTTGGCCTGTACGGGAAGAACGCCCGAGAGAAATTCATCCCGCGTTGCGTCTTCACAACGACGAAGGCAAACGCTGCGTTGTTCCTCAATCGGCTCTTCAGCTGCGACGGGACAATCTTCAACGACAAGAACCGCGACTCGTGGCGCGTCAGCTACGCGTCCGCCTCGCGCCAGCTCATCACGGACGTCCAGAGCCTCCTCCTCAAGTTCTCCATCCTCTCGACTGTGCGGCAAAAGCGGATGCAATTGAATGGCAAATCATTCTTCTCGTACGAACTCGAAATCCACGCGGAGCACCTCCCTGCTTTCCTGCAGGAGATTGGCTTCCACGGCAAGAAATTCGAACGTCAAGTCCGTGCCTTGCAAGAGCTTCCCGTGTCGAGGAATCCGAACACCGACACAATCCCGAAAGAATTATGGAACCGCTACCGTCCGGAGAACTGGGCCGCGATCGGCCGCGCCGCCGGGTATGCGCACCCGAAAGCGATGAGGGAACGCATCCATTACGCGCCCTCGCGCCAGACCTTGCTGCAGCTCGCGATCGCCGACCAGCGCGACGACCTCGCGCTCCTCGCGACGTCCGATATCTACTGGGATGAAATCAAGGCTGTCGAGACGTTGTCCGGTACATTCGAGGTCTTCGACCTTACCGTTCCCGGAACGCACAACTTCATCGCGAACGACGTCATCGTGCACAATAGCTACACGATGGGCGTGATCGCGGAGGGCATGGCCGACCTTCCCGCGAAGATCCGGAACAACTTGAGCATCATCATGCTCGACACGATGGGCATCTATTGGACGATGAAGTACCCGAACATGAAGGACCGGGACTTGCTCGACCAGTGGGGGTTCAAGCCGCATCCCTTAGACATCACGATCTTCACTCCCGAGGGTTATTTCAACAAGTACAAGGACGAGGGCATCCCCACGGACCGCGCGTTCAGCATCAAGCCGAGCGAACTGCAAGGCACGGACTGGACCGCCACGTTCGGGGTGACGAGCAACGATCCCGTCGGGGTGCTCATCGAGAGTATCGTACACGCGTTCAAGGAGGCGGGCAACGACAGCTACTCGCTGAACGACCTCATCAAAGCCATCGACAAGAACCCGGACTCGACGAAGGACACGAAGAACGCGGCGAAGAACCACTTCGAGGCGGCGAAGTCGTGGGGCGTCTTCAGCGCGAACGGCACGACGCTGAAAGAGTTGGCGGCGCCCGGCCAAGTCACCGTGCTCGACGTGAGCTGTTACGCGACAGAAGAGAACGGGTGGGCCGTCAAGTCCTTGGTCATCGGCCTCGTCGCGCAGAAATTGTTCAACGAGCGCATGCTTTCCAGAAAAGACGAGGAGTTCAAGGATGTCGAGCGGCAGACGAGCTACTTCAGCGAGGACGAGACGGAGAAGCAGGAGTTCCCGCTCGTCTGGCTCGTCGTGGACGAGGCGCACGAGTTCATGCCGAACCAAGGCAAGACGCTCGCCACCGACCCGCTCGTCACCATCTTACGAGAGGGCCGCCAGCCGGGCATCAGCGTCATCCTCGCGACGCAACAACCCGGGAAGATTCACACGGACGTCATGACGCAATCCGATACCATCATCGCGCACCGCATCACGGCGAAGCTGGACACGGACGCGTTGAGCATGCTCATGCAGAGCTACATGCGGACGGGATTGGACAAAGAGCTCGACAACCTGCCGCGGACGAACGGCGCGGCCTTGATTCTCGACGACAACAACGAAGCGATGTACCCCATCCAGATTCGCCCACGATTCACGTGGCACGGCGGCGAAAGCCCGACCGCGTTCAAGAAACAGAAAGAGCTGTTCGGGTTCTAACGTCTCGCTCCTTTCTGGACGTTCACCGTCACCGCTTGCCCGCGCCTTCTTGAAGCTTCCGCCGCGCGCCGGAGCCTTTCCGGCTTTTCGACCGTTCACTTTATATTCCTCCAGTCCTTCCCCCGCAGGCATGGCGTTCAGCAGGCGGTTCCCGAGAGACGTCAAGGGTTCCCCCTATCCGACCTGGGAGGAAGTCTATCTTTCTGAAGAGGAAGAGTCTCGTCTCGAGAAGGAGCACCACGCGCTGACGCTCGACCTGATGAAAGAGTGCCTGGACGACGCGAAACGCCTCTTGGCGGAGAGAGAGTTCGCGGACGACCAAGAAAGCGTCATCGCGGTCGCGACCGCGTTGTTCAACCAGCGCGCGCGCCACGCCGTCTTCGTCAAGGAAGAGGCGGTGAAGGAGAAGTTCGACAAGGCGTACCGGAAACCGTAATCAGGTTTTTCTTCTTCAACGTCGTATCGTTTTTCTTCTCGTTGCGCCGTTACTGTCCTGTTCGCGCTCTGCTCGTTTCTCGGAAGGTGCCGTATCCCCGTGGGGGGCAGGTCCCCCTCGGCACTCTGCTCGTGTGTCGGATGCGCGCTCACCCTATGGACAGTAACCGCGCTTGTCCCGAGAATAACGCTCTTTTCTTAGCGCATCGTGAACGCGCGGACGTGCTCGCCGGCGTACTCGCTGATGATCGCGTCGCGCTTCCGCAACGTGATGAAGTCTTTCCGTCGCGGTTGTTCGCCGCGCGCGTGGCGTTCCCGCAGCATCTCCGCGTAGTCGAAGCACGCGTGCACCAGGTCGGTCTGCGTGACGACGCCGACGACCTTCTTCCCCTCGACGACCATCAAGCGGCGCACTTTCTCGAAGAGCATGATCGTGTTCGCGTCGAAGATGTTCAGGTCCGCGGGGATCGCTTTGATCGGCGTCTTCATCAGCTCGGGAATCTCCTTGATGTCGAGGCGTCCGCCCGCGTCGTAGAACTGCGTGACGACGTCGTACTCGGTGAAGATGCCCACGTACTCGTGCCGCTCCGTCACGGGAATCGCGCTCAGGTGATGCTGCATCATCAGTCGCTTCGCCGTCGCGAACCCGGCGCGCTTCTCGACCGCGACGAGCTTCGTCGTCATCACGTCTTCCACGTGGAGCTGGCCGTCGCTGACCTGCGCGACGACCGTGACGTGCTTGTACAACGCCTTGCTCAGGTCGGTCTGCGTGACGATGCCGATCGCGCGTCCCTCCTTGTCCACGACGACGAGCTTGCGGATCTTGTGCTGCTTGAGCGCGTCGCGCGCCTGCTTGAGCGTCATCTCCGGCGTCACCGTGATGAGCGGCCTGCTCGCCTTGGCGCCGGTCACTTCGCCAACCGTCAGCTTCAGCGCTTTCTGCGACGCGGGGACTTTCATGATGAAGTCGCGCTCGGTCAGGATGCCGATGGGCTTCTCCTCTTTCTCGACGACGAGCGTGCTCACGTCTTCGCCCACCATCATCGCGGCGGCCTCGACGACCGTCTTCTCCGGCGGGATCGTCAGGACGTAGTCCGTCATGACGTCCTTGACGCGCGTCGCCAGGAGTTTGGCCGCGCCGCGCTGCGCGCGATGGCCGTTCGTGAACCCGAGGATGCTGCAGAGTCCCATACGCTCCTTTCACGGCACAACTATTATTTAAGGATGGCGGCTGCGCCGGCCGCGCCCGCAAAATTCTTAAAGGAGACCGTCTCGGTCGGGGGTTGAGCGGCGTCCTGTCGAGCGGCGTCCTGTCGAGAGGTGACTGTTTCATGAACTCCTTCACTCCTTTGCCGCACGAGTGGATGCTCGCGAGCATCATCGGCTTCTTCATCGCCGTCCTGCAAGTCTGGAATTGGAGCGTGACGTGGGGGTTCACGTTCGCGCTCTTCTTCACCCTCATGTTCATCGCGAGCGTCGTCAGCATGGGCGCGGTCGGGAGCGAGGAGGAGGAGCTCGTCGAGCTCGCAGTCCACCACCCGGAGGTCCGCGCGGGCAAGCATCGCCGACGAGCATAGAACGTTCCTTCCTTCCGTCTTCTTCGCCGCAACCTTTTTATAACGCCGTCGCGGTACGCAGGCCATGGCTGAGGATTTCGTCGTGACGCCGTGGGAAGTCTCGGGAGAGATCGACTACGGCAAGCTCGTCAAGGAGTTCGGCCTGACGCCGATGGACGACCTGCCGAAGGCGTTCACGGACAACCTGCTCTTCCGGCGCAAGAAGGTCTTCGCGCACCGCGATTTCTCGAAGATACTCTCGGCGATGAAGGAGCGCAAGCCGTTCGTCATGATGACGGGGCTCATGCCGACGGGGAAGTTCCACATCGGTCACGCCGTCCTCGCGCGGCAGATGATTTTCTACCAGTCCTTAGGCGCGAAGCTGTACGTCGCGGTCGCGGACATCGAGGCGTTCCACGCGCGGGGGCAGTCGCTCGAGGAGAGCCGGCGAATCGCGGTCGAGGAGTATCTCCTCAACTATATCGCGCTCGGGCTGAAGCCGGAACGGTGCGAGATTTACTTCCAGAGCGACCGCTCTTCTGATGCGAAGCGCGCAATCGCGTATTATCGATTGCAGAACCTGCTTGCGAAGCACGCGACGTTCAACGAGTTCAAGGCGGTGTACGGCGCGGTCTCGCCGGGCAAGATGGTCGCCGCGCTCTTGCAGGCGGCGGACATGCTGCATCCGCAGCTGCCGGAGTTCGAAGGCGTCGTTCCGGTCGTCGTTCCCGTCGGCACGGACCAGGATCCGCACTTGCGTCTCGCGCGCGACCTCGCGAGCCGGACGAAATCTCATCATTTCACGACGCTCGCGTCCACGTACCACGTGTTCGTCCCCGGTCTCGGCGGCGGGAAGATGTCCTCGTCGGACGAGCACTCGTTCATCGCGCTGACGGACACGCCGAAAGAGATGGAACGGAAGGTGAAGAAGTACGCGTTCAGCGGGGGCCGGGAGAGTGTTGACGAGCACCGCAAGCACGGCGGGAACCCTGATGTGGACGTCGCGTTCCAGTACTTGACGTTCTTCGAGGAGGATGACGGGAAGCTCGCGAAGATCCGTCACGACTACACATCAGGGAAGCTCTTGAGCGGCGAAATGAAAGCCATTCTCATCGAGACGCTGAACGCGTTCCTCGCCGAGCACCAGCGCAAGCGCGAGCTCGCGCGCCATCGCCTGCACGAGTACCTCGCCACGCCGGAAGAGTTCGCGCCGCACAAGCGGAAGCGCTGATGGCGTCGTAACGGCTGTCGTCGGTCGTTTATTTTCGTATTACTTTCCCGTCCTCCCATTATTTTTTCCGCGCCAGCATCCACCCGCCTGCGGCGGCCGTGCAGGATGCCCTGCCGAGCGAAGACTCTGCTTCGTGAGAAGCCGAGGATCAGGAGCGCTGAAGGCGCGACTGAGCTCGGACCCTTCTGGCGCGGCGCGGGACTCCTCATCAAGAAAGAAGGAGTATTTTCGTCTGACGATTGGCGCTCACCCGTCGCTGAGTATCTTCTCCGCGATCTCGACGCAGCGCTCCCTCGTCTTCGGGAACGCCGCGAGATTGAGGCGCGCCATGACCGACGTGCCGCTCTTCGAGAGCGTGAGCAGTCCGAGGCTCGCGGCCTCCGCGCCGAGCTTGAGGCACAATCGGCCGTCCTCGTCGAGGACGTCGCCGATTCCGTTGACGAGCGCCGCGCGCTCCTCTGCAGGAAGTTCGGCGCGCAACCGTTCGATGAAAACTTTCGTGTCGCGCTGCTTGGAGAACTTGTACTGGAGGATGAGGAGTTTCCCGTGGTCGCTCACCGTCTCCTGCTCGAACAGCAAGACGCCCTCCTTCTTGAGCTCGTAGACCTTTGTCTGCTCTCTGCGCTCGTGCCACGACCACTGCGTCTCCTTGACCTTCGCGACCGGCACGGGAGCGAACGCGTCGATTGGCGCGGTCGACGAGCCCGCCTTCAGGAAGAATTCAAGGGTGATGCTGTGGACGAGCTTCGCCATCGGTGTGGAGTCAACGCTCCTTTTAATAAAAATTCCCTTGCGCGGGGCGTTACGGAGCAGGTCTCGCGCTTCGTACTTGTTCGCGCCGTCACCGTCCTGTTCGCGCTCTGCTTGTTGTTCCGCCGGTGCCGTATCCCCGTGGGGGGCAAGTCCCCCTCGGCACTTCGCTTGTTCTTCGGATGCGCGCTCACCCGATGGACGGTGACGGCGCTTGAACCATCACCCTTAAAAAGTCCGTTCTCTCTCAGTCGCCGTATGAAGCACCCGTTCTCCATCACCGTCATCCTCATCCTGTTGTTCGTCGCGGCGCAGCTCACCGGGTTGTACCTCGTGAGCAAGTCCATCACTGAGGTGACGATCGTCGAGGGGAACGTGACGCTTGCCCACTCGTCGACCGCGATCGGCGAGCGGCCGCAACTGCACGGCTACCAAAGCTTCCTGTACCTGTTCATCGGCGTCGCCATCGGCACCGCGCTCTTGCTCCTCCTCGTCAGGTTCAAGCAAGTCCGCTTCTGGAAGCTCTGGTTCTTGATCGCGGTCTGGCTGGCGACGACGATCGCGCTCGGCGTCCTCCTCCCGCAACTCGTCGCGCTCGCGCTCGCGTTGCTCCTCGCGCTCTTCAAGGTCTTCAAGCCGAACCCTGTCGTGCACAACCTCACCGAGATATTGATGTACGCGGGCATCGCCGTCCTCCTCGTGCCAATCTTCGACCTCTTCTGGATCATCATGCTCTTGCTCCTCGTGAGCGTGTATGACTTCATCGCCGTGTGGAAGACGAAACACATGGTCTCCATGGCGAAGTTCCAGATGGAGAGCGTCTTCGCCGGCTTGGCGTTGCCGAAGCGCCAAGACAGCGCTGAGACTGCGCGTGCCGCGACGAAGGCGGCCCTGAGAACGGCGACGAAGAAGACGGACGCGAAAACGACCGCCGCGACAGCGAAGAGCGTCAAACCAACGACCGCCACTCCCCCCGGCCGCTCCTTCGCCATCCTCGGCGGCGGCGACGTCGCGTTCCCCTTGCTCTTCGCCGGCGTCGTCCTGGAAAGTCTCGTCGCGGGCGGCTTCCCGAAAGGCGCGGCGTTCCTCCTCACGCTCGCAGTCCCCGCGTTCGCGGCCGTCGCGCTCACGCTCCTCCTGTTTCTCGCGAAGAAAGACAGATTCTATCCGGCGATGCCGTTCCTCACGGCGGGCTGCTTGGCGGGATGGGCGGTCACGCTGCTGCTCGTGTGAGTTTGTTCTCGACGTTCTGCGCAGTTACCGTCCTGTTTGCAACGTTACCAGCTGCTCGCCTCACTGCTGTGTTCATCGCTTCCTCCGCACCACCCCGTGGGGGGCAGGTCCCCCGGCGCTCATCGCGGTCGTCATCGCGAGAGGCTCGCCTGAGGCCGGTAACGTTGCTCAGAAGGAAAACCTTAAAACCACTACTGACTTCTCTTTTCTCGCTAGGCCGGGCGGCTCATCCTCGCCTGTTACCGCAAACGGATGTCGGTGGGGCCGAAGCCTGCGGGGCGGGTTCGTCGTGGCGGACCAGGCGTCCTCGCGCGACCGTCGATCCTGCGTCCCGTTGGACGTGGCTCATGCTGAACCAGGTCAGGCCGGGAACGGAGCAGCCTTAAGGGTGCACCGCGTGTCTCCGGGGCCGCGCAGGGGAGGAGACGCGATTCAACGCCCCCGACACGGAGGGCTCCACCCGCAGGCGCGCACTTTCAATTCTAGAAGACGGTGAACAAGCGTTCCTTCACATTCGTAAAGACTTCTTTATTCACGAGGCCGACGCTTCCTTCTATCATAGTCTGTTCTATTGTGAAGAGCTTGTCGACGCGGATCCGGCTCTCCTTGAGCAACGAGCCTTCTTCGAGGTCGTCGTTCGTTATCGTGACTGAGAACGGCTCGTCCTTGAGAACTGACGTGATCGCCGCGACGACGCAATCATCCGCCTTTTGGTTGTACGCGTCGTTGCTGACGACGAGCGCCGGCCGCCGCTTTCGCTCCCGCTGGTCGCTGAACGGGAACGCGAGCAAGACTATTTCCCGTTGGCGCAGCGTTCCAGGCCTCGTCCTCAGCATTCTCCCAGACCTTCTTCATCGCGGACTCGCTATATCCTAACATGTCCTTGAAGTCGTCGCGCACGCGGCTAGATAAACCTTCCGCCTTCTGGAGCAATAGATTTCCGGCATCCTCCATAATAAGGAGCTCATCGCCCTGGCTGATGCCGGCGGCCTGTCGGATGTCGACAGGGATGGCAATCTGCCCCTTCTCCGAAACCTTGACGGTCTTGACGAGCATACGAAAGGTAAGAATATTCTTACTTAAAAAGATTGCGGTGGAATGAACGAAACCCGACCGGAAATTTTCCAGTCTTTATGCTCGAAACAGATTTAAATCTCGACTCGTTCCTCAGAACGGGGAACGGGAGGGGGTGCAGCGGTGAGAGGCAGAGGAGACGACAGTGACATTTCATATCGACCTCGGGGGCAAATACGACCAGCTGAACTGCGATTCCGTTCTCGCTTTAGTTGATGAAAATGGTCAGTCCCAGCGTGCGCTTCTCATCGAAGCTTCTGTCAAGAGAAGCTTGCTCAGGAAATCGCGCAGAACGCCTGACTTGAAACGCTGGCATGCCGCATTCATCGCTCATCTGATTGAACCGTACCTCTCCATCGTCGACCACGTTGTTATCTGCGACGACTATGGGCCGTTTTCAGATATCCTCGAACATCTCGACGCGTTGCTCTTCGCCAATCCACAGTATGACAACACGCGACTCGAGTCACTCGCCGATTTCCGGCTTCGTTGCAAGAGCTCGACACGCCTGAAATCGAGCGCTGATCGCTTTGCAGGAACCGTTCTCAAGCACGCTCGTCGTCGTAAAAACGTCCATCGGCGGCATCGCTGTTTCGAATTCGTCGAAGTCTTGAATCTCGCCGCTTGTGCGAGAATCATCAAGAAAGGAGAAGAGTCGGACAGCCCAACCGCATCAACCGTCGGTACGACGGCGGACTACTCACCTCAGTGAGCTTTTACGGACGTCCGGTCTTCAAAGCTAGCTAATACGGTACGAATTATATAATTTTACATTTTATCAAATATTTTCTATATGGATATAATATTCTTCGGTCGCCGGCCGTGACGTCATCATCATCGCCGTCGGCCTTAGG
>DASH01000083.1 GCA_002503705.1 Candidatus Woesearchaeota archaeon UBA153
CGGTGGCCGCCGCAGGGTCGCCGCGCAGCGAGACTTTCAACGCGGCCGCTCGACCAAAAAGCGAACCCCTACTTTTAAATGACGACGAGAATCTTTTTAAAGAATGTCTGGTTTGACGCCACCCATGGAACGGAAGGCCTGGGCAATCGTCTCGTACGGACTCCTCATCCTCTTCACGCTCCTCCTCCTCATCCTCCCCACCATCGACGAGAAACTCCTCGTCGGGTTCTTGCTGCTCGTCACGACGGCAAGCCTCCTCGCGATTCTCAGCCAGGAAACAGCGTGGGACGGCACGCACTGGCTCGCCCTCGCGACAGTCTTCATCGCCGCGCCGTTCACCATCCTCTACTTCGCAGTCAGGGTGACGGGCGTGACGTATGTGTACGGCGCAATCCTCGTCCTCCTCAGCTTCACGCTCATCATCGTCGAGCTCGCGGTCGGGTGGCGGTCGTCCAAGCTCTTCAACAAGCTCTTACGCCACGGCGCGAAGCGGCCTGAAAAAGAAGAGAAGAAGCGAGACGGCGAAGAGGCCGACGAATTCGTCGTCGAGCCCGTGACAGGGAAGGGCGTCGCTTCCGGAGTCCGTCTCGTCGCGCGCAAAGGGAGCACGACGTTCCACAAGGCCTCCTGCGGGCTCATCGCGACCGCGAAACCGGGAGACTTGATCAAAGTCACCGCCGGCGAGGCGGAAGCGTACGGGCTTCGCCCGTGCAAGGCGTGCAAGCCGTAAGCAATCACCGTTTTTCTCTTCTCAGATAGCACCGTTACCGTCCTTAAGGGCGAGCGAACAAGCAGTTGAACAAACGAAAGTGGGAGGGGTTGACCCTTACGGGGAGGACCCACATCACCGTTTCACGAGCGGAAGAGCGAGCTGGACGGTACACGGAACTCGGAGAGTTCCGGTACCCGGAGACGGAACGTCTCCCAGGGTAACGGTGCGAGGAACTCCGAAAACCGCCTTTAAAAACAGTAAAGCATAAAAACCATCCCCTGTCCCTCGTCGAGAGAAGCCGCCTCCGTAGCTCAGTGGTAGAGCGTCTGCCTCGTAAGCGGTGGTCAGAACCCTGCGTTCTGCACCCAGAGCAAGCAGAAGGTCGGGAGTTCAAATCTCCCCGGAGGCTTTGCACCTTTTGCACACTTTCCTTCTGAGATAATTCGCAGATTTTCCAAAAAGCCCAGATAGAGCTTTGCACCCCTGAACAGCAGTATAGAATATATTCCTGATTAGAGCTCCAGTGTATCGATTGTCGGAGAAATAAGTAAGTGCAATGTTATAAACTGAGAAAGCGCGAACGGCGTAACAAGCGTTCAACGCGTCCGACAAGAAGTTCGATGAAGAGAGAAAAAGAAAAAGACGTTAAAGAATGGTGTTTTAACTGACGCTGAGCTTCCCCGTCTTATCGATTGACGTCTTGTGGAGGGGACCGGTCGGAGGCGTCATGACTCCCGTGCTCTTGATGGCACAGCAGTACGCGAAGATATAACTCGGCGGCGATCGCGCACCATTATCTGCAGTGCACGTGTACGCCATGAAAGACGGCGTTCGACCGTTCATCCAGGCGGAGCCGACAATCTCCGGACGAGTCGATGAGGGACAGCCGATGTGCGTCACCTCGCTGATGACTCGACCTGAATCGTGACAGTCGACCGACGTCGTCTCGACGTTCGCAGGGTCGGGATAGTAGACGTTCTGCACGCAGTCAGAAGGGTCGAGGTACGTGATATTATTCGTCTGCGGCGAGGTTGACGGGGGCGGGAACGTCGCCTGCCCTGATGCATTCTGCTCGCTGCACGCAGCCAGCACTAACAAGACCATAATTCCGACGATAAACCATCTCATGGTACCACCTCGAACGAACATTTCGTTTCACCCCTGGAGAGTCGGTTTAAATAACTTTCCGTGGTGGGAAACGAGTGCGCAGAACGGTTGACGCGAGCAAGGGTTTAATTTATAAATGAGGAATTCTCTCCCGGAAGCACTAGAAAGCGAAGGGTGGGTGGTATTCATGAATGAGACTCTTAAGAATCTGGCGATGGCGTTTGTCGGCGAAAGCCAAGCAAGGAATCGTTACACGATGTACGCGAGCGTCGCGCGCAAGGAGGGCTTCGAGCAGATCTCCGCCATCTTCGCCGAGACTGCGGAGCAGGAGCGCGAGCACGCTTCAGTCCTGTACAAGCTCATCGTGCAGCTGAACGCTGGCAAGGAGCCGGCGCTGCACGTCGAAGCGGAAGTCCCTATCGCGCGCGGCACGACGCTGGAGAACTTGAAAGCCGCGATGGCCGGTGAGAATTACGAGTGGGGCACGATGTACCCCGACTTCGCGGCGATCGCGCTGAAGGAAGGCCTCAAGGACGTCGCGGCCAAGCTGAAGCTCATCGCGGTCGCGGAGACGCACCACTCGGAACGGTACGGCAAGCTCATCAAGGAGGTCGAGAACGGCACGGTCTTCAAGAAGGAGGAAGAGATTGAGTGGACGTGCCGGCAGTGCGGGTACGTGCACAAAGGCAAGCAGCCGCCGCTCGAGTGCCCGTTGTGCAACCACGCGCAAGGCTTCTACCAACGGAAACTGGAAGAGTACTGAACCCACTCTTCAGGTGAGAATTTCCGGAAACGTTTTTCCTCTTCCCGTCATAAACTTTATAAGACGCTGAACGGCGTGCAGGAACATGACATTCCTCGCGGTCCTCGGCGCCATCGGACTCTTCTTTTGGGGAATGCTGAAGGAGTGGCTCGCCGCGATCTTCCTCGCGCCGTGGCAGAACTTCGACATGTTGTGGGTCCTCGTGCCCATCTACCTCCGCTGGGTCGTCGCGGACTTCTTCCAGGAGAAGCGCGGCACGAGCCTCGGGAACGCGATCTCGAACGGCGTCGTCCCGCTTTGGGCCGGCATCGACTGGACGCGGACGACAATCAGATACCTCGCGACCGGTCAAGTCCACCTTTCGTTCTGGATCGCGGCATCACGATTCCTCCTCGCGGCATGCGTCCTCGCGTACGGCCTCTGGATCATCTACGACGGCATCAAGGCGCGGCCGTTGACGAGATACATCGGCCGAGTGCGCACGGTGAGCTACTTCGTCATCCTCTTCACACCAGTCTTCTACAACGTGACGCCCTTGACGCTCTCGTTCATCGCGGCGGTCTTCCTCTTCTTCTGGCCGTTCTACTTCCTCATCGAGTGGATCGACCTGCACACGCCGGACCCGGACTCGATCGCCGAGGAGAACGGCGGCGGGAAGCGGGACGACAACCCGTTCGGCACGACGAACAACAACTCGCCGATGGGTAACGACCCGTTCGGACGCGGGCCGGGATTCTAGAAGAACGAGAACTCTTAAATACGTCAAGAACAGGAAAAGACGCATGTGCTACAGCGCAGGGGTCCAGCTCGCGACAGCATCGATCCTCCTCCTCTCTGTCGGTGTTTTCGGATTCTACTTCAAGAAGAAGTATCGAGCAGAACGTGAACGGCGATTCCTCGCAGCGACTCTCCTCGTCTTCACATGCATCGGCGGCCACCAATTGTTCGAGTTCCTCGCACTCACGACCGGGAACAGTTTCATCTACAAGACAGGCCTCATCATCTCGCTCATCACGCCATTCTTCCTCCTCCGGTCGCTCGAAGCGCTCGTGAACGAGGACCTACATAGCAGTGTCGCGCTCTGGATTACAGGACTCACGAGCATCCATCTCCTCCTCGTTCCGCTCGAATTCACGAGCGCGTCATTCTACGTCAGGCACTTCTCAGTCTTCTTCTGGGCGGCCGCTTGGATGTTCCTCTTCATCTACTGGCACGTCTGCGCGTTCCGCGCCGCGCGAGAGCTGAAAGCGAACAAGGCAGTCTTCTGGTACCTCTTCGCGATTGCCGACCTCTCATTCCTCCTCAGCGCGGCATACGTCCTCGCCGGATTCTTCGCTTTCGGAGTGAACGTCTGCACGGACGCCCCGTCGATTTGGTGTACGTTCTTCGTCGTCCAGACGATACCGTTGCCGTTCTTCCTCATCGGATACCCGAGGATGCGGCTCTCGAGGACGAAGCAGGAACGCGTGGCGAGAAGCGTGAAAGCGACGATCGTCGCACTCCTCATCTCGCTCATCATCCTCGGACTCTTGATCGCGATGCTCCCCTTCTTCGATTGCCTGACCTGGAAGTTCGTCTTCCCGTGAAGGAGAGACGGGACTTGAGAGGAAAGTGAAGAAAGGACGCACTTCGAAAGGGCGCACTTCTAGACGAGAACGTTGAACAAAATACCGGTCGCGAGTATCGCGAGGGCGACGACGCCGAAGAACAACAGTATCAGTCTGAGCTTCATCGTGCGGCGCAGGATGATCACTTCCGGCAGGCTCAAGCCGGCGGCAGCCATCATGAACGCAATCGCCGTGCCGAGCGGGACGCCTTTCGCGACGAGTTCGCCGACGACGGGGACGAGGGCGGCGCTGCTCGCGTACATGGGAACGCCGATGAGCACCGCTAAGGGGACGCTGAAGATTCCCGTCGCGGAGAGCGCGTGCTGGACGAACGTCTCGGCGACGTAGTTGTGGATGACAGCGCCGACGGCAACCCCTGCTAAGACCCAGAGCCAGAGCTTCTTGAGAATCGAGACAGCTTCAGAATACCCGAACGCGAAGCGGTCGCAGAACCGCGCGTACCGCTCGCGAGTGGTTTTCTTGTTGACGAAGTCCTTGACGAGGTGGCGTTCCAAGCCTTGCCGAGACAGTATCATGCCGGCAATCACGCCGATGAAGACGCCACTCACAATATACAGGATCGTGACTTTCAGGCCGAACGCGACGAGCATGAGGACGACGAGGTACTCGTTCACAAGGGGTGAGGTAATGAGGAAGGAGAGCGCGACGCCGAGGGGAGCGCCCGATTCGAGGAAGCCGACGAAGATCGGGATGGAGCTGCACGAACAGAATGGCGTGACCGCGCCGAAGAGCGCCGCGATGGTGTGTGCCACGAACTTGTTCGTCCGGCCGAGGAGCTTCGCAATCTTCTCGCGGGGAAGATACGTGCGAAGGACGCCGATGACGAAAATCATGGCTGCGAGGAGCAGGAGTATCTTGACGGAGTCTTCGATGAAGTACGCGACAGAGTCGATGAAGCGAGCGCTCACGGAGAGCGAGAGCGCCGAGAACACCTGTTCAAGCGCGGGTTCGAGCATCTACTTCTTCCCCGCGCACTCGCAGCAGCACGGCTTCTTCTTCGCTTTCTTCTCAAGCTTCGCGTCGAACTTGTCGAGAAGCTTGGCGATTGCTCCTTTCTTCGATGGTTTTTTTCGTTCGACCATGTGCTCACCTACCCTGGTATCGTCGCTGGTTGGCTCCGGTCGCAGAACGAGTCGTTGTTCAGGTCGACGTAGTTGCGGCAGTTGCCGGGCGCGGGGTCGTTCACCATGCCTCGCGGGCACGTTCCCGAAAGCGAGTTGTTCCAGCACTGCTCATCGCTCGCTTCCGAAGCGCAACTCGCGAGGAGCAGGGCGGAAAGGACAAGCGCGATGAGCGCGACGGTGCTGATGGTCCGTTGATGACTCACGGTGCCCCGCCCTTCGAGAACTTGCGCTTCGTCATGCTGAAAATCCAACCCCAGTTGAGCGCGAGGTGGAGTGCGACAAGAAGAATCATGACGATGCCGCCGATGTCGTGGATTTTGCCGATCACACCCCACGGCACGTTGAGCGCGACGCCGTTCACGCCGAGGAACTTGATGACGCCCGTCACGCCCGCGAGGAGGAAGCTCAACGCGAGCAGGACGTTCGAGTAGTACAAGACATCGTTCTTGTTCATGGAAAAACACCTCTTCAGGGACTAGTTCAGCTCATTCTTGAACTCTCGTTCGAATATAAGAAGTTTGTTCTTTTCACGAGTTCAGCAATTCAGGCATTCCGCCTTGACTTTCTTGAGGCGCCAGCGCGTCCAAACGACCGCCATGGCAGCGCTGACGATGCCGGAGAGAAGCATGGCGACGATGATGCTTCCCGCCCCGTACCCGAGCACGCGGGTGAAGAGGAACGCGAGCGGTACGGCGATGACGATGAGCCGCACGCTGACGATGACGAGCTGCGCGACCCCGTCACCGACGCCTTGGAGGGCGCGTGAGAGGATGAAGCCGAGGATTGCGAGGGGGAGGGTGAAGACTTCCAAGCGCATGAGAGGGATGGCGAGTGCGAGGACGCTCGCGTCGTCCGTCATGAGGCGGATGAAGAGATGGGGGAACGCGTAGACGATTATGCAGAACGGGATGAGGTACAGGAAGGAGAAGAGCAGGCCGTCACTGATGACGGTCTTGAGGAGATGGTAGTGTTTCGCCCCGTAGAACATGCTGATGAGCGTGACCATGGCGACCGTCAGCCCGAGGACGGGCATGAAGGCGATGGAGTCCACTCTGCCGACGAGACCGTACGCTGCGACGACGCCGGTGCCGAAGGCGGCGAAGAAGGCGTTGTAGATGATGCCACTCACGCTCATCAGGACGTGGGCGAGGCTGCTCGGGATGCCGATCTTCAGGATGGACCACGTGCTGGTCGCGTCCGGCCTTCGGGCGCGGAACTTCAAATGGGTTCGCCCTCTGAGAAAGATGAGGTGAGTGAACGCGACGACCTCAAAGATGATGGAGAGCGCGGTGGCGATCGACGCGCCGAGGATTCCCCACCTGAAGACGAAGATGAAGAGGTAGTCCATGACAAGGTTGAGGAGCACGCTCACGATGCGCACGGCGACGGGGAGCTTCGTCTCGCCTTGCGCGATGAGAATCGCGCTGAACGCGCTGGAGAGGAAGAAGAAGACGCTGGAGAGGAAGAGGGGGAGCATGTACTGGACGCCGAGCTTGACGACGGGTTCCGTCGCGCCCATGAGTCTAAAGAGTGTCTCGCCGAAGAAGAGGCCGACCGCCATGAAGAGGGCGCCGAGGAGGAGGGAGAGGGTGAACGCGTGGCCGGCGATGAGTTCCGCCTCCTCTTTCCGTCGCGCCCCGATCGCTCGCGCGATGAGCGGGATAGCGCCGTTCGAGATCATGTTGCTGAACGCGATGAAGAGGAAGAAGAGCGGGAAGCTGAACGAGGCGGCGGCGAGCGCGTCCACGCCGAGACGTCCGATGAATGCCGTGTCGGTGAGGTTGTAGATGATTTGGACGAACATCCCTGCGGTGATGGGGAACGCGAGCGTCCACAACGCCGCTCGCGGGTTCGCCGCGTAGGCGGCCACCTTCTCATCGAGAACGTCGCGTTTTCTCGTCGGCATGGGAGGAGAGTCTCCGACGGGAGTATTTAAAGATTCCGCGGCCCAATCAAAGAATAAATTTATATATCAGTATCGTTCCCGATACATCGGAACCGATATATCGATAACGTTATATCGATTCCGATACTCTGCAGCCCCCCCATGCTGCGGAGGCAGTGACGACAATCCCCCCCAACCTCCCCCGCGTCCGCGGGGGAGCAGCGACGACACCCGGACGACGGGGTCCGGAACGTAAGGAGCAGAGTCGCAGTTCGCCGCGCTCAGCACACCGTCGGCGTTCAGCACCCTACGCTCAGAACACCGTGGACGGTTGAGACTGTGTGGAACCATAAACTCCGGATTCTGATTCTCCGCCACTTGGCGCACGGCCCGCATAGCGGCTACCAGCTCATCAAGGAGATCCAAGAGGAGACCGGCTGGAAGCCGAGCTACGGCAGCATCTATCCTCTCTTGGAGACCCTCCTCAAGGAAGGGCTCGTCACGAGCAAGGAAGCCGGGAGGAGCAAGCTCTACACGCTCACCACGAAAGGCAAGGACTCGTATCGCGAGTTTCTCAAGCAGCATGAGCAGATGGTCGCGCAGGCGGAGCAGATGCAGAAGCTCGTCACGCACGTCTTCGGGCTGAAGGAAGAAGACAAGGAACTCATGCAGGCGATTCCAATCTTCCACGACCTCGACCCGAAGGTCCGGAAAGTCGTCGGGGAGAGCTTGGCGCTGAAGAAAGAGATCGCCAGGCTGTACGTCGATGGTCGATTGAAGAAGCACCACTTGAGGATCGCTTCGCTCATCAACGGACTGAACAAAGAACTGCGCAAGCTCAAATGAGGAAAGGTGGCACTGTGGCTGACAAACACCGCGGCAAGGGGAACAGCATCATCCGGCTGAAAAACGTCTGGAAGACGTACACCATGGGAGAGGCGGAGGTGCACGCCCTGCAAGGGCTGGACCTCGAAGTCGAGGAGGGCGAGTTCTTGAGCATCATGGGACCGTCCGGCAGCGGGAAGAGCACGGCGATGAACATGATCGGCTGTCTTGACATCCCGACGAAGGGCGAGATCTACCTGGACGGCGTGAACATCGCGACGCTCCACGAAAGCGATCTCGCGCAGATTCGCGGCCGGAAGATCGGATTCATCTTCCAGAAGTTCAACCTCATCCCGACGCTGAGCGCGAAGCAGAATATCATGCTTCCCATGATCTTCCAAGGAATCCCGGAAGCGGAGCGTCACGAGCGCGCCGAAGAGCTCTTGAAGCTCGTCGACCTCGCGGACCGGATGGACCACCGTCCCGGCGAGCTTTCCGGCGGCCAGCAGCAGCGCGTCGCGATTGCGCGCGCCCTCGCCGTGAGTCCGACGGTCATCCTCGCGGACGAGCCGACGGGAAACTTGGACAGCAAGACTGGGGGGACGGTGATGGAGTTCCTGCGCAAGCTGCACAAGGAGAAGGGCGCGACGATCGTGATGGTGACGCACGATGAGCACGTCGCGAAGAACGCCGACCGTATCGAGTATTTGCGGGACGGCGCGATCGTGAAGAGATACAAATGAAACGACAATAGCGGTGCGCACACGCACAAGAGTGCATCGACAAAAAATGCTCGTGGAGGCGAAGAAGATGAAATACCAACTCTCGTTAATCGTTTTGGTCCTGTTTGTGTTCCTGATGACGCCGTTGGCGAGCGCGGAGCTCATCACGCAAGGCAGCTCCGTGCACGCGACACTATTGAAGTACCAGCCCGTGCCGGCGAAGCCAGGAGACTTGGTCGAGGTGTGGATCCAAGTGGAGAACAGCGGTGGGAGCGCATCGAAAGGCGGCGCGCTCACCCTCATCGATTCATACCCTTTCTTGATTGAGAGCGCGACCGACCGGGTGAAGGAGTTCCCGTCGATTCCACCGCAGAGCTCGTTCCTCATCCAGACGAGGGTCCGCGTGGACAAGAACGCGAACGAAGGGGACAACGCGATCGTCACGCACCTCCAACTGCAAGGGAGCGGGACGTGGATTGAAGACCGGTTGTCGATTCCGATCCAGGGCGACACGAGCGCGCTCTCCGTCGAGAGGGTGACGACGACGCCGGACCGGATCGCTCCCGGCGGGGAAGCGACGATCTCGTTGATGGTGAAGAACGTCGGATTGACGCGGTTGCGCAACGTGAAGACCACGCTCGACTTCAGCGGCACGAGCCTCATCCCGCTCGGGGGGACGAACAGCCAGACGGCGAGCGAGCTTCGCGCCGGACAGGAGAGAGAGTTCGTGTTTACGGTGCTCGCCACGCCGGAAGCGACGAGCAGCGCGGTGAGCGTCCCGTTGACTCTCGCGTACGACAATGAAGAGGGGACGGCGCAGACGCAGACGGAAGCGATCGGCACGCTTATCGGCTCCGAGCCGGAACTACTCATCTATCTTGAACGCATCACCCTGTACAAGGAGACGGGACAGGGGGGCGTCATGATCAAGTTCGTCAACAAGGGATTGGGCGAGATCAAACTGTTGGAGATGACGATTCCCGAAAACGATGAGGTGGCAGTCGTCTCGGAGAGCAACACCGTGTACGTGGGCAACATCGACGCGGACGATTACGAGAGCGCGGACGTGACGTTGCGCGCGAAGAAGGACGGCGGACAGCTCTCGTTGCCGGTGAAGGTGACGTACCGGGACGCGTTGAACGTGCCGTACGAGGAGACGGTCACGTTGACGATGAACCTGCCGTCGAAGAACGGAAAGAGCGGCGTGAGCTGGCCGTTCTTCATCGTAGTGATCATCATCGTCGCGGGGATCGGCTATTTCATCTACCGGCGACGCTGCGCGGCGCACCAGAAGAAGAAGTAAACGGCGAACTGTTCAGCACAGTGAAATCCCTTTCGGCAAACCTCTTTCCACTTATTCAGTACGTGATACCATGGTGTCCTATCTGAAAGAGTACGTCCGGCTCGCGGCGAACAGCCTGCGGAAGCGCCGTCTCAGGACGTGGCTCACCATGATCGGCATCTTCATCGGCATCGCCGCAGTCGTCAGCCTGATCAGTCTCGGCCAGGGGATGCAGAAAGCGATCGAGGAGCAGTTCTTCCAATTAGGGGCTGACAAGCTCACCGTCCAGACGAAAGGCGTCGCGACCGGACCACCGAGGAGCAACAGCGACGTCCAATTGACGACGAGAGATCTCGAGGTCGTCCAACGAGTCCAAGGTGTTCAGGTCGCGACCGGAAGGTTGATCGAACCGATAACGGTCGAGTTCAACGACAAAGAGAAATTCCTGTATCTCGCGTCGCTGCCGGAAGACCCTGACGAGCGCGCGCTCGTGATGGAGAGCGCGAACGTCGAGGAGAAAGACTTCCGGTACGGACGCGCCCTCGCCCCGAGCGACCAGTTGAAGGTCGTCATGAGCGAGGACTATTACAACAATCCGAAGTTCGACGGGAAGGCGTTGCGCGTCGGCGACAAGATCACGATCGAAGGGCGCACGGTCGACGTCGTCGGGTTCTTCAAGAAGACGGGCAACCCGTTCGTGGATATCGCGTTCGTGATGAACGAGAACGTCGTCCGCGACCTCGTCGGCGAGCCGGAGAAGCTCGGCATGATCGTCGCGCAAGCGTCGCCGGGGGCGGACATGGGGCTCGTGGCGGACGCGATGGAGAAGGACCTGCGCAAGTCGCGCAACGTGAAGGAGGGGCGTGAAGACTTCGAGGTGCAGACTGCGGAGGAGACGTTGAGCACGTTCAAGACCGTGTTGAGCATCGTCACCGCAGTCCTCATCGGCATCGCCGCTATTTCGCTGCTCGTCGGCGGCATCGGCATCATGAACACGATGTACACGAGCGTTCTTGAACGGCGGCGCGAGATTGGCATCATGAAGGCGATTGGGGCTCGCAACTCGGACATCTCGACCATTTTCCTCATCGAAGCGGGACTGCTCGGGACGATCGGCGGCGCGATCGGCATCTTCCTCGGCATCGCATTCAGCAAGATTGTCGAGGTCATCGCGACGCTCGCGCTCGGGACGACGCTCATCCAGGCGAGCTTCCCGTGGTACCTGATCCTCGGTTCGCTCGTCTTCAGCTTCACCGTGGGAAGCCTCGCCGGCGTGTTCCCCGCCATGCAAGCGGCGAAGCTGCCGCCCGTGGAGGCGTTGCGCCAATGATCAAGGACGCGTTCACGCTCGCCGTGCAAAACCTGACGCATCGGAAGGTGCGCTCGTGGCTCACCATGATCGGCATCTTCATCGGCATCACTGCTGTCATCGCAGTCGTCAGCCTCGGCCAAGGGTTGGAGGCGGCGATCAACGAGCAGTTCGCCGAGCTCGGCACGGACAAGATCTTCATCCAACCCGGTTCGAGCGCGTTCGGCGGGGCGACGAGCGTCGTGCTCGACGAGAGCGACCTGCGCGTCGTCGAACGGACACCGGGCGTCGCGCAAGCGACGGGGATGGCGTACACGAACGGGCGGATCACATACAAGGACGTCGAGGTGTACGGCCTCGTCATGGGCGTGAATCTTGATACCGACTTGTGGGCGTCGATGAACAGCAAGAACGTCGAGGCGGGACGCTTGCTCGAGGACGGCGACGTGGGGAAGGCGTTCGTCGGGTACGACTTCAGCCAGGATGACAAGTTGTTCCCGCACGGCGCTTCTCTCGGGGATAAGTTCACGATCAACGGCGTCGCGTTCGAGATCGTCGGCATCCAGGAGGACTTAGGGAACTCCCAGGACAACACACAGGTGCAGGTCAGCGCGGAAGCGTACGAACGCGTGTTCGGCGAGCGCGTCGAGGATGAGTACATGATGCTCCTCGCGCGCGTCGACACAGCCGCGGTGCCCGCGGACGTCGCAGAGCAGATGAAACACGACCTGCGTCGCCACCGCGGTCTCGATGAAGGTGATGAGGACTTCACGCTCCAGACTGCCGAACAGTTCTTGGAGAGCTTCAACAGCATCCTCCTCATCGTCCAAGTGGTCATCGTCGGCATCGCAGCGGTCAGCCTCCTCATCGGCGGCATCGGCATCATGAACACGATGTACACCGCAGTAGTGGAGCGCACGCAGGAGATTGGCATCATGAAAGCCATCGGCGCGCGCAATTCAGACGTGCTCGTCATCTTTCTCATCGAGTCCGGCATGCTCGGCCTCGTCGGCGGCGCGATCGGCGTCGCGACCGGTCTCGGATTGGCGAAGCTCGTCGAGATCGCCGGCGAGCTCTGGATCGGCACGCTCTACCTGCAAATGTGGTGGAGCTGGGAGCTCATCCTCGGCGCGCTCGCGTTCGGCTTCCTCGTCGGCGCGCTCTCCGGAGTGGCGCCCGCGTATCAAGCGAGCAAGCAGAAGCCGGTCGATAGCTTGCGGTATGAGTAGACCCAGAACCCTCAACATTCTCGTAAAACGTTAAAAACCCCTCGTGATTCCTACTCATCATGCATTGCAAGCTTTGCCGTCAGGAGGCTGTCTACGCTCCGTTGAAGTTCTGCAAGGAGCACTTCTTGGCGTATTACGAGAAGAAGGTGCGGACGTACTTCGAGGGGACGATGGTGCGGAACGCGCGAGTCCTCGTCGCGGTGTCGGGCGGGAAGGACTCGAGCGCGCTCGCGGACGTCCTCGTGCGCGTCAAGGAGGATTTCGGCCTGGAGCTGGCCTTGTTCACGATTGACCTGAACATCCCGGACTACTCGAGCAAAGGCCTTGAAGTGACGAAACAGCTCGCGGAGCGCCTCTCACTGCCGCTCATCATCCACGACTTGAAGACGGAGAAGAAGATCATTCCTGACTTCTCAGGAGTGGAGAAGCCGTGCGGCGCGTGCGGCACGATTAAGCGCTACCTGCTGAACAAGGTCGCGGTCGAGAACGGCTTCGACTACTTAGCGACGGGCCATAATCTCGACGACGAGTTCTACGTCGCCGTGCACAATCTCTTCCACCGTAGTGTCGACCAGCTCCGGCGACAAGAGAAGATTCTGCCGCCCCGGAAGGAGCTGAAGCTCGCCGGTCGCTTGAAGCCGCTCTACTATCTCACGGAGAAAGAGAACCGCCTCTACTGCCTGCTGCGCGAGATCCCGCATGACGTCGACGAGTGCCCGTACTCGGTCGACAACCCGCAGGTCAAGTTTAAAGAGGATTTCGCGTTCATCGAGCGCGACGAGAAGCGCAACTTGCTGAAGAGCTTGCGAGAATTGCAGCAGCCCGCGCCAGTCCTCGAGGAGGGCGTCGAAGGCGGCCAGTTGCACGCGTGCCCGTCCTGCGGCTTCCCGACGACGAGCAAGAACGACTGCACGTACTGCGGCCTCATGCACGGGATGAAAGCGAGGTCGTCGGGACGAAGGAGACGACAGGAAACTCACAGAAATTAATTGATAGTCAGTCTGGAAGAAACATTTATATCTGCTCCTCGATTCCACAAGCCATGTTAACAAAATTCGATGGTCTGGACTACCACTTCTATCTGAGTTCTTCAACGGGAGAAGTCGAAGCTTTGAAAGAGAAGCCCTTGGAGTCGCGTCTGATGGACTTCCAGGAGACGAAGTATCTCCAAAGGCAAGCCACTCTCCAAATGGGCGAGAACAAGAACCCTGAGGGCGCAGAGTTGCAGCTCGATGCGGACAATAATGTTATCGTGTTGCTCAATGCATTCGGATATGAGACGTTACGATGCACAGGAAAGATATTCACGACATATCTGAAGACAGAGAACAAACTCCGAATACAAGTCAGGCCGTTCTGACCATAAGAAAAGAAACGTTAATCATCAACATTGTCGGGCGGCAGCTTCTGAAAATAGTCCTTCACAAGATCATACGTCGGCTCGGCCAAGTCATAGATAAGAAATCCTGCAGTCAGACCAAGTATCATCTCAACCGTCTGTTTGTCTTGCATCGCATCGAGGAGCGGCCGATGTCTCCAGAGTGACCCGCTCACGCTTGCGACACCATATGCAATGGAACAGGCCGTGAGCGTCCTGGTAACTTTGTCGGTCAGCGATGTCGTGTCATGTCGCATCAATACCACCTTCTCAATTGTCGAAAGAGATTTTACCGTCCTTTCGCGGCGTCGTTCATGCGTTTCGCCATCGTCTCGGCGCGGTCGCGCGGGACGGCAGCGAACCTGTCCAGCATGAAGACTGCGTTGTTCACCGCGCGCGTCGCGACATCTTCCGGGATGCCGGCGGCGGCGAAGCGCGTCTTGACCGCGACCGGGTCAGCCCCCTTGGAGAGCTCGACGGCGGCCTTCTTCTCGAGGCGGCCCGCGCTCACGACATACTTCTTCGTGAACGAGGCCTTCTCGACCGCGGTGAGCGCGTCAGCGTTCGTGCCGAGCGGCTTGACCGTAATCGCTTCCTCGTCCTCGTACTTGCGGATCTCGAGCGTCGTCTGGTCGAGGACCTTGACGTGACCGCTCATCTTGCGCAGCTGCACGAGGATGACGACGAGCAGGACGATGAGCAAGATCATCGCGACGAACATGATCTCAGCGACGGGCAGGTTGATTCCGAATGCGTACATTTTCCATTCACCTCGAGGGTTTTCTTGTTCTGTTGTGTGAAATATACTGAATATGACTAGTCGAACACCCTGACGCGCTCCATCGTCCGCGCGTCCTCGTCGAACGGGGTCGGGTGGTAGACCGTCTGGATGGTGTCGTCGCTCGTCGCGACCAGCTCGCCTTTCTGACGGAGCTCGCCGTACACGCGGACGCCGCCATCGTTGAGCGCGCGCGTCGGATAAGTGTACCGGTAGCGGAACTTCTCAAAGCCCGGGACGCTGAACACGCCAAGGTAGTGGACGTAGTTCGTCTTCAAGCCTTGGTTGACATCCAGCTCGACCTCGAGGCCGTCCAGCGCATTGCCCTCCTTGTTGTTCACGAGGACGTAGACTTCCGCGTGCGGCTCGTTCGCGTACTCGTCAAGGCTCGGCTTGATGCGCACCGCGAACGCGGGGTAGTCGACGAAGACGCGCGTCTCGCCAGTCGCGAGCTCGCCGGTCTTGTCGCGGAGCGTGACCCGCAAGGTCTGCGTCGCCTTCAAGTCCTCGCTCACGAGGACGCGGAACGTGACTCGGGAAGCGGTGTTCTTCGGCAAGTTGCCGACCCGCTTGACGCCGTCGTACTCCCACGTCGGCGGCACGTCGAGGTCGACGGCGACGCCCTGCATGTCGTACGTGCCCTTGTTAACGACGGTGACCTGGTACTCGATGATGCTCAAGACGGGGACGCGGATGGCTCTCGTGACGGCGAGCGCCGTCTCGGCTTCGCAACCCTCGTCAATCTCGCCGTTGCAATTGTCATCCTTCCCGTTACCGCAAATCTCCGGAGCGCCGGGGTGAATATTCTTGTCGTGGTCGTCGCAATCATACCCGCGACCCTTGTTGATGCACGCGGGGATGAACCGGACGTAGCCGTCACCGTCAGCGTCACAGATAATCGTCGTGTCGTTCGAGCCGCCGATCTTGACGCACACTCCGTTGACGCGTTCGTAACCTGGAGCGCAATAACCGCCGCCGCCTCCACCGCCACCGCCGCCTCCACCGCCACCGCCCCCGTTGGAGCAGCCGCTGGTATCGAAAATGCACGACGCGGTGCACGCGAGGCTTCCTTGGTTGTACCCGTACCACGAGCACGTCCGACCGCCGAAGTCGGTGCCGTCGCACAGTTCCGCGCCTTCACGGACGCCGTTTCCGCAGAAAGGTTGCGGGGGGTTGAAGCTGCACAAGTCCGTGTTGAACAGGCACGCGAACGCGCCGCTGCCGGGAGCGTTGCACGTCAACGTGCCGCTTTGGAAGCTATCAAAATTCGTACAGTCCACAATGGGGCCCCAGTTCGTCAAGTCGCACTGCTCGCCCTCCTGAATAATACCGTCACCGCACACGCCGCCAGGCGTGCCGATACAGTCGCTCGTGTCGAACATGCACGTCACGAGGTTGCACGTCAGGTTGCCGCCCGTGAACGTGTCAAAGTCCGGACACCCGGTGATAGGTCCCCAGTTCCCGCCAGCCTCGCACTCCTCGCCAGGCTGGATGATGCCGTCGCCGCAATACGGACCGGGAGGAATGGTGCAGCCGCTCGTGTCGAACTGACACTCGCCCGGAGCGCCAGCAGGAGTGCACGTGAGCGCGCCGCCAGTGAATGAATCGAAGTCAAGACAACCGGTAATCGGACCCCAGTTCGAGCCGTCGCACACCTCTCCGGGGTTGATGACGCCGTCGCCGCACACGCCGCCCGGCGTGCCGCCAGTGCACAAGCTCGTGTCGAACTGGCACTCATCCGCGAGTCCGGGAGCGATGCAAGAGAGCGTGCCGCCGGTGAAGTCGTCAAAGTTGGGACAGCCCGTGACCGGCCCCCAATTGCCGTCGTCGCACGTCTCGCCAGCTTGGATGATGCCGTCGCCGCAGAGAGACGTTCCACCGATGCAACCGCTCGTGTCGAACATGCACGTCGCGAGGTTGCAGACGAGCGTGCCGCCCGTGAAGTCGTCGAAGTCGCTGCACCCCGTAATCTGACCCCAGTCAGAAAGGTCGCACTCCTCGCCCGGATTCACGACACCGTCGCCGCACACGCCGCCCGGCGTGCCGCCAGTGCACAAGCTCGTATCGATTAAGCAGTCGAGCGGGTCGCAGGTGAGCGCGCCGCCAGTGAATGTGTCGAAATCGAGGCAGGTGAGGTCGCCGAAGTCAATCGTGCCGTTCGAGAGGAACTCGCACTGCTCGC
Organism: Candidatus Woesearchaeota archaeon UBA153; assembly: GCA_002503705.1. Classification (GTDB taxonomy): domain Archaea; phylum Nanobdellota; class Nanobdellia; order Woesearchaeales; family UBA525; genus UBA153. The sequence goes on from DASH01000083.1 coordinate 16,925, forward strand.
CAGGAAGGAAGACGCCGTCGCCGCAGTACCCGCCGCTTTCGAAGAGGCAGACTGCCGAGCAGCCGTCACCGTTCACGTTGTTGCCATCATCGCACTGCTCGCCGAGCTCGAGGAGGCCGTTACCGCAGACGGGAAGCACTCCTTCGATCGTGCACGTCGCGCTGCAGCCATCGCCATCGACGAGGTTGCCGTCATCGCACTCCTCGCCCAACTCGACGAGGCCGTTGCCACAGATCGGCGTGCCGCCCAAGCACTGCGTCGTGTTGAAGAAACACTCGTACGCGCCAACGCCAGGCGGATTACAGAAGAGGTCGCCACCAGTGAACAAGTCAAAGTCAGGACAACCAGTAATCGGCCCCCACACAGAGCCGTCGCACTGCTCACCCTCCTGAATAATACCGTCGCCGCACACGCCGCCAGGCGTGCCGATACAGTTAGAAACATCAAACATGCAGTTCACGTCGCAGGACAACGAGCCGCTCGTGAACGTGTCGAAGTCGGTACAGTCCACAATCGGCCCCCAATTGATACCATCGCACTCCTCGCCAGGCATGATCGCGCCATCGCCGCAGTACGGCCCTGCTTCGAGCAGGCAGTTGGCGGTGCAGCCGTCGCCGTTGACGAGGTTGCCGTCATCGCACTCTTCGCCAGGCTCGAGGATGTCGTTCCCGCAGACCGAAGGAACGCCTTCGAAGGTACAGATTGCCGAACAGCCGTCACCGTCCACGTTGTTGCCGTCATCGCACTCCTCGCCCAACTCGACGAGGCCGTTCCCGCAAATCGGCGTGCCGCCCAAGCACTGCGTCGTGTTGAAGAAACACTCGTACGCGCCAACGCCAGGCGGATTACAGAAGAGGTCGCCACCAGTGAACAAGTCAAAGTCAGGACAACCAGTAATCGGACCCCAAACGACACCGTCGCACTGCTCACCCTCCTGAATAATACCGTCGCCGCACACGCCGCCAGGCGTGCCGGTACAATTAGAGACATCGAACAAGCAATCATCGTTGCACGAAAGACTGCCGGCCGTGAACTCGTCAAAATTAGTACAATCAACAATCGGCCCCCAATTGATACCATCGCACTCCTCGCCAGGCATGATCGCGCCATCGCCACAATACGGAGCGCCCTCAAGAGTACAGACTGCAGAACAACCATCACCACCCACAGCATTACCGTCATCGCACTCTTCGCCAGGCTCGAGGATGTCGTTCCCGCACACCGCAGGACCTTCAAGCGTGCACGTCGCGCTACAACCATCACCATTGACGAGGTTGCCATCATCGCACTCCTCGCCCACGTTCAGGATGCCGTTGCCGCACAACAGGGGAGTCTCGAGAGTGCAAAAGGGACTGCAACCGTCGCCAGCGTTCAAGTTGCCATCATCACACTCTTCCCCGAGTTCAAGGACGCCGTTCCCGCAAACGCCGCTTCCACCCCGACAGTCGCTCGTATCGAAGAAACAATCATCGTCGCACGAGAGGCTGCCGCCGGTGAAGTCGTCGAAGTTCAGACAACCGACGACCGGGCCCCAGTCAGAGCCGTCGCACTCCTCGCCTGGATTCACGACGCCGTCCCCGCAGTAGCCGTCAGAGCCGCCGGTGCAGTCTTCGGTGTTGAAGTGACACTCGCCGACGCTGCCCGGAGGGTTGCACGAGAGGCTGCCGCCGGTGAAGTCGTCAAAGTCAGGACAGCCCGTGACCGGACCCCAATTGCCGTCGTCGCACGTCTCGCCAGGGCTGATGAACCCGTCGCCGCACGAGGCGCAGTCAGGGTCTTCCGTGTCGATGAGACCGTTACAGTTGTTGTCCAGGCCGTCGTCGCAGTTCTCGCCGTAGTCGTACGTTCCCGCGATGATCTCCAAGAGCATCGAGGCGTCCATCGCGGTGACGGCGCCGTCGCTGTTCACGTCGCACTGCTTGCCGAGGGGGCAGGGGGCGCCGAGGATGACGGTCAAGAGGATGGTGACGTCTTCGCTGTTCAGGACGAGGTCGTCGTCATAATCGAATTGGTCGTAGTACGGGTGGCAGACGCAGTCCGCGAAGTCGTACTCGCAGTTCTCATCCACGCAAACGCCAGGGAGCGGCCAACCGTCAGGGCAGACGCTGACGCAGTCGCCGTCGTCGTCGCACGCGCAGTACTCCTGGTCGTCCGCGAAGCTGTCGCAGCACGTGTCGGCAGGATAGTCGATGTTGCCGTCGCCGTCGTTGTCGACCGAGTCAGAGCATTCGGTGATGCAGCCCCAAGGGGGCTCGTCGTCATACACGCACTCGCCCGCGATGCAGTGGCCGGCGAGCGTGTCGTTGATGCTCGGGCAGTCGATGGGCGGGCAGTCATCGTCATCGATGCAGCCGCCGCAGACAGGGTCGTTGTAACAGTCAGGATCGAGACAGTCGATGAGACCGTCGCAGTCATCGTCGACGCTATTGTCGCAGACTACCGGCGCGCCGGGATAGATGAACGGGTTGTGGTCGTCGCAGTCGACCGGGGTGCCGCAACCGAACAACGCGTAGTAACCGTCATTGTCAAGGTCAGGACAGAGAGGCGGGAGGGGGGTGCCGGTGCAATCTGCCGGACAGTTGGTTTTCGTCTCCCCGAGGTCTCGTTCGCAGATGCCGTTGCCGCAGCAGCCGTCGCACGGGTCAGCGTCGTTGGAGGCGCCGCCGGTGCACTCGTCACGGCAGATGAGCGTGCAGTCTTCATTGTAGCCGCAGAAGTGCGGGTGGTTCGGGTTGCAGACCGGCGGCGGGTGTTCGCAGTCAGTTCCCGCAGTCGCGGTTTCGCCGAGTGCGGTCTCCGCGATGATGAGCGTCGCGTTCGCGAGTGAGAAGAGGAGGAAGAGCGCGAAGAGCGAGAGCGCGGTACGTCCTTCTTTCGACCCCCAAAGTCCCATGCTGGAGCGTGGGGAAGCAGAATTGATTTATAA
>DASH01000078.1 GCA_002503705.1 Candidatus Woesearchaeota archaeon UBA153
CAGCGCCACGCCCGCCACGATGAGCAGTATCGGTCCGAGCTTCGGCAGCAGTAGGTGTTCTTTGCTGAGCTTGTGGCCGAACGCGTCGGCGGCGCGTTCGAGGAAGAGGACCGCTAAGGGCTGGATCGTTCCGATGGCGGAGACAATCGTCAACGGCACCGTGGCGAGCGCCGCGTACATCATCGCCATGCCGCTGAACGCGAACGCTTCGTTCACGAACGGCACCCACGCGTTATGCACTTCTTTCACGAAGCCGCGACGCACGCGCGGAATCACGAGTCCGAGCAGGAAGCCAGTGCCGCTGCCGATCGAGTTCGCGGCGACGTTCTCCCAGATGGGGAGCCGGGTAATCGCCTCTTTCATGAGGACGTTCTGAACGACGATGATGGCGATGAAGATGATGATCATCCACAACCGTGACTTCTTGCTCAACGCGTTCGCTCTCCAGGAGAGCCAGAGGACGCCGAGCGTCGCCAGCGTCATGCCTGCGTAGCCGAGCGCGGGAATCGTCTCGCCGTACAGCGCGTACGCTGCGATCGCGACGAAGACAGGGTAGATGTAGAACAACCCGACGACATGCGAAACGTCCTCGTGCTTCATGACGAAATAGTACACGTACGCGCCCATGCCGCCGATGAGCCCGGTCGCGACGGGAAACACCAAGTTCGAGAAGCTCGCCGCGCTCCAGTCCAAGAACAACGAGAGGATGATGCCGACGCTCAACCCCGCGAACCCGACGACAGGAACATACCCGATGACGTCCTTGACTCGTTTCGTCACGACGAGCTTGTCCACGATGTTCGTGACCGACCAGCAGAGCGGCGAGAGGATGGCGAAGAAAAGTCCGAGGAGCATGAAGAATCGAGAAAGAGAAGTGTTAATAAATGTTTAGATGAAGAAACCGGAAACTTTACGCTTCCTTTTTCTTCTTCGCGGGGTGGCGCTCGTGGGGCAGGACGCGCTTCACGCCGACGGGGATGACGCCGTCGTCGTACTCTCGTTTGGCGATTTCCACCGGGTTGTACTTGATCTCCTCAAGCTCCTTCTTCGAGAGCTTGACGAGCATCGGCGCTCCTTGGCTGATCTGCAAGGCGCGGGCTCCGATGATGCGGGCGCGCTCGTACTTGTTAGTCCTCTCTTCCACAGCAATCACCCCTTACTCGATCAAGGCGCGCAGTTCGCTGCCTTTCTCGACGGCCAGGTCGATCATCCGTTCGATCTCCTCGAGGGTGAGCGCGCCGCTCCCGCCTTTCTGGAGCGAGCAGAGCCTGCCATCCTCGAGCGACGCGACAGTCAAGCGGGCGTCCGCGGAGTCCATCTCGTCCTGCGTCGGGTCGACGAGGAAGTTCTCCCCGATCTTCACGATCGTGATCGTGATCGGCGTCGCGCTCAGCTCGAGCTTCTGCTTCGTCTTCGCGTGGTAGTCGGGCTGTCCGTTCTTGTCCAGCGTCGGAATCCTCGCGTTCTTCAGCGCGGCCATCGCGGCGAGCGCGCCGATGTCGATGAGGTTGCCGTCGTGGTTGAGCGGGCAGACGTCCACGTTCGCCATCCAGACGCTCTCGCCTTCCTTGATGCACAACGATTTCTCGTCGATCGCTTTCGACTCGCGGATGCCGCGGTCGATGACGCGCGCGGTCTCGATGCTCTCAATGTCGGGCGGTCCGGCTTCGAAGTCCGGGTTGCTCAACGGGCGGAGCTCCGCGTTCACCATCAGGACGCCGGAATCCGGGCGGTCGGGGAACGGCTTGCCCACTTCCATCTTCACGCCCGCGATGATCTCCGTCTCGCCGCACATGACGCGAGCGCTGCCTTCAGCGGTCGCGACGACTCCGGTTTCGATGGAGATCTTGCGGAACTCGTCCAGGGCGCGGCCGTCGAGGCGGACGCCTTTCTTGAGCGACTGGTTGATGTGTTCCTTGACTGCGTCATTCATGAGAATCACCTACTCCTCGTCGGCGGCTTTCGAGCCGCCGTTCGCGACGACCTGCGTCATCACGTCTTCATAGCGTTGCCGGATGGCCGCGCGCTGCGCCTCGGCAATCCGCTCGATCGCGGGCCTCGCGAGCGCGAGCGCGGCGAGGAGCTGTTCCTTCTCGACCTTCCCGTCCATCTGGAGGAGGGTGATCTCGCCAGTGCTCGGGACCATGGCGACGGGGATGTCCGCGACTTCGCCTTCTTTCCACGCCTCCTCCTCGTAGTCGAGGTCGACGACCTGCGCGTCATCGACGACGCCGACCGCGACGGCCGCGACCATGTCGCGCATCTTCAACCCCGCGTCCGCGAGGGCGATCGCCGCGGCGGTGATCGCCGCGCACCGACTCCCCGCGTCTGTCTGCGGCAGTTCGACGAAAACGTCGACGACCGCGTTCGGGTACGCTTCCAAGTCGAGGACTGGGCGGAGCGCGTTCTCCATCACCATGCTGATCTCCTTCGAACGGCGTCCCGGTCCCGGTCGCACTCTATTGCCTTGGCCGGAGAACGGCATCATGTTGTACAAGCAGCGCAGCAACCCTTGCTTCGGGTCTTGCTTGCTGCGCGGGTGGAGCTCGCGCGGACCGTAGACCGCCGCGTACGCCTCCGTGTTCCCAATCTTGAAGTAGCCGCTCCCGTCTGCCTTAGGGATGATGCCCGCCTTCGCGATGATCGGCCGGGTCTCGTCCGGCTTCCGATTGTCGTGTCGTTTATTGTATGCCATTGAATGTCACCTTGTCCGTTCTCTCTACTCGTCGCTCTCCTCGCCGCCGTTGTCGTCGTCATTGTGCTCGAACGGCGCGGGGGGCGGAGTCGTTGTCGGCGTTGACGCGTCCGGCGCACCTTCGCGCGGTCGGTCGTCGTCTCGACGAGGAGGCCGGTCGCCGCCCTCGCTGAACCCGCCGCCGTCACGGTCGCGGCCGCGGAAGCCGCCTCTGTCGTCGCGGCTTCTGAAGCCGCCTCGTTCGCCGCCGCCTCGATACTCTCTCCGCTCGCCGCCTTCGCGGTCGCGGCCTCTGAAGCCGCCTCTGTCGTCGCGGCTTCTGAAGCCGCCGCGTTCCCCGCCGCCCCGATACTCTCGACGCTCGCCGTAGTCGCGGCGTTCGCCGCCTTCGCGGTCGCGGCTGTGGAACTCGTCCTCCTGCTCGAGCGAAGACATGTCGATCTTCTTGCCGGTCTCCGCTTCAAGGTAGACCCGCATCCGCTCCGTCAGCCCGGGAACGTGCGCTTCGCGCTCGATCTTCCGGATCGCGTTCACCGCCAAGACTTCCTGCGCCGGCTCGCCGGCGAGCCAGACGAGGCCGTTCTGCCCGACGATCATCGCGCAACCAGTCGCCTGCTTGATCATGCTCACCATGCTCCCGCGCTTGCCGATGATGCGCGGGACCTTCGCCGCGTTCACTTTCAGGACGCGGCCGCCCTTCAGCTTGCGCAAGCCAGGGCCCTTCATGCTCACGTCGACGAGGTTCTGGCTCGTCACCTGGAATATCTTGCACACGACGTACTCGTCCAAGTCGAAGTACGTCGTCAAGTCCGCGCCTTTCTTGATATAGTCGAACGTCGCGTCCTTCAACGGCAAGACCGCGCTGTACGGGCTGTTCGTGCTGAAGCGCCACCCGGTCATCAGGATGTCGATGACCCTGCCGATGATGACATCGCCGCGCTTCGGCAAGTAGACGCCGGCGAGCGGAATCAGCTTCAAGACCTTCCCCTCGATAGCGAGGAGACCGGTCTGGTTCGCGTAGATCCGATCGTTCTTCCGGTAGGTTCCTTGGCTCGGGAGGTACTCCATGCCTTCCGCGAGCACTTGCCCGGGCGCGACGACACTCTTGTCCTGCGCGACGAGCCTGCTTTCCAGTTGTGCTGCTATCATTCGTTTCACACCTTCAATGGTTCAACATGATTCTGTTCTTCCTATCTCGCGTTCTTGTTCTCTTTCTCGTGTTCTTTTTCTCTTTCCCGTCTTCTTGTTCTACTTCTTCCGTTCTTCCTCGATCGTCGCGCCGCCGTGCGTCCGGCTCTCGAGGAGCTCGATCAAATCGTTCTTCAACCCCGCGGGGAGCTCGAGCGTCGCCTGCCAGTGGCCGTCGTCCAGCCACGCCTCCTTCACGATCGTCGCCATGCGCGTGATCTCGCCGTGCATCTTCGCCGCGAAGAGCGCGGGCACCTTGACGTTCAGCCGCGCCTGCTCGAACCGCAACGGGAGGACCTCCTGCAACTTGCGCACCACGTCAGGGAGCTGCTTCTCAATCGTGCGGAACTCGTCCACGTGCACCTTCGACTCGTCGAACGCGAGCTCGATCCGCGTCTCCGGGTGCGGGTTGCCCGTCTTCGGGTCGATCGCGTTCCGATGGATGAGCGCGATGAGCTTCCGCCGCTTCGCCGAGCGCACCTTGTCGCGATGCTCGGTCGTGAGCTGGATCTCGCCGTCCGCGAGGATGACCTTCGCGACCGTCTCGAAATCGTCAGCCCCGAAAACCGCCTTGAGGTGCTCGGTGCTCGCGAGCAGCCCTTTCTTCGCGTCGCTGAAGACCTTCTCCGCCTTCACGACGTCCTTCGCGTCGCCCATGCCGGCCTCCTTCATCGCGATGGCCGCGTCCGGGTCGACGACGATCTCGAACGTCTCCCCGCCCTTCTTGAGGCGGGCGAGGTTGAACGTGACCTTCTCCTGGTCGAACACGTGGCTTGATTGGTTCCCTCTGCCCATCATCCCTGCACCTCGCGAATCATACGCTTCATCATGCGCTTCTACCGCTCTTCCACTCTCACGCTCGCTCCAGCTCTTCCTTCACTTCATGAGCTTCTGGATGCGCTCCTTGCCGATCTTCTCCATCTTCAACGTCTTCGTCCTGATGACGGCGGCGTCAATCCTGTCGGCCGTGAACTCCTTCGCGTCGATCGCTTTCTTCAACGCCTCGATGCACAATTTCAAGCCGTCCTCGAGCGTCAACGACTCCTTGTACTCCTTGTGGAGGATCTCTTCGACTTCCGTCTCGCCCTCGCCGATCACGACGGCCTTGTACTGGTAGTACAACCCCGTCGGATCCGTCTCGAAGAGCTTGACGCCCGCCTCGTCGATGCCCGCGATGAGCAAGCTGACGCCGAACGGCCTGAGGCCGCCGCTCTGCGTGCAGTACTGCTTCAAATCGCACAAGTCCTTCACGATGGTGAGCGTGTCGATTGGAGAGTCATAGGTGACTCTGTAGCCGGTCGCTTTCTCTCTCGCGCGTTCGATGAGAATTCTCGCGTCGCTCAAGATGCCCGCCGCGGTCGCGATGATATGATCGTCCACCTGCCAGATCTTCTCGATCGCTTCGGGGACGACGAGCTTGTCCACGATCCGCTTGTCCGTCACCAAGAGGACGCCGTCGCTGCACACCATGCCGATAGCGGTGTTGCCTAACCGGACGGTCTTCTTCGCGTACTCGACCTGGAGCAAGCGCCCGTCAGGGCTGAACATGGTGATGGCACGGTCGTACCCCATCATCTGGTGCTGCATGGGTTGCATAGTCTCCACCTCATTCGTTCATGATCGTCCGTTCATTCGGGAGGAACCTTCTCGCTCCCGCGAGGGTGCCGCTCACGCCGATAATCCTCGGCACGACGCGCTGGCGCTCGACACTTTTCAGGAGGAGGAACGCCCCCCGAACCTTGTCAAGGCTTCTCGTGCTCACGCGCAGGATGCCCGCCTGACGCTTCCCATCATACTGAACGGGAAGGATGCCGGCCGCCGCCGCGTCGAAGAGACCGAGTGTGTTCCGCAAGTGGGTGAGGATTTCGCGTTCTGGGCTGCCCGCGACGCGCTCTCTCGTGAGAAGTTCGTAGACGACGTATCGCTTCTTCTCCTTGAGCGTGGGGAGCAACGGCTTCATATGCCTTGCCACAAGAACCGGCCTTCAAACCCCTTCGGCGTGCCTGTCGTTCTCTTACAGACGAGCGAAACGGACGGCCATTTAAAAAGGTTGCTGTTGGGGCACCGTCGAAAGAAGCCCTCGTTCCCGACAGCGCCGGTACTGGCCTTAAGGGTGAGCGCTGCTGCCGAGGAGCAAGCGGCTGCGGTGGGGGATGCCCCACCCGGGGGGAACCGCACACGACGTTCTCGTCTGAGAGCGAACAGGCCAGTACCTGCGTCCCGTCCATCGAAACCTTTAAATAGTATGTCTGAGTCATACTATTATGGCTTCGCCGAGCAAGGAAGAGCACATCCTCCGCCTCATCCTCGAAAACAGCCCGTTGCGCGAATGGCGTTTCGAAGAACTCGTCCGGGAGGCGGGCGTGACGCGCGCCGTCGCGAACAAGTGGCTGAAGAAGTACGTCGCGGAAGGAGTCATCTCTCGTGTCAAGCCGGCTGGAGCGTTCCCGTTCTACACTGCTGGACGTGATAATCCGGTGTATCTCGCTCGGAAGCGCGCGTACGCGTTCGAGCTGATCTCCGCGAGCGGGCTCCTCGCTGGTTTGCTCGGACTGAAGGAAGCCCGGACAATCATCGTCTTCGGCAGCATGATTCGCGGCGACTGGTACAAAGATTCCGACGTCGACGTGTTTCTTTACGGAAAACCCGGAAGTTTTGACGAAAAGGCTTATGAAGACGCGCTCCAACACCCTATCGAGCTCCACGTCTTCAAAACGCTCCGCGAACTGCGCGACGTGAAGACGGGACTCGTCAAGAACGTCGCAGACGGCTACCTCGTCAAAGGCTCCTTCCGCGACCTCGCAGAGAACGTTCCCGCATGAAGAGCACTATCGACGACCTCGACGCGACGTTCGCGTCGTGCAAGCGCACCGGCAAGCTCCGCGAGAAGAGCGTCGACGTCGAGCTCGTCCGGTCGCTCGTCCTCGTCGCCGAGCAGAGCGTCGCGTTCATCGAGCGGTCGTCGCACGGATTGCGTCCTGAGAGCGCGGACTGGACGTTCGTCTTCCGCGACCATTACGAAGCTCTCCGCATGCTCATCGAGGCGTACGCGCTCCTCGACGGGCTGGAAGCCGAGACGCACCAGTGCAAGAACGCATGGCTCTGCTTCGAGCACCCGGAACTTGAAGTGGACTGGGCGTTCCTCGAGACGATACGCCTCAAGCGGAACGCGATCAACTACCGCGGACAACTCCTCCGCGCCGACGACTGGCGACGGTTCAAGCCGAATTTCGTCCTGCACCTCGACATCCTCAAGAGACGGATTGCGGAACGGCTGGGCGAGCGTAATGTTTATAAACCCTGACGTCTCGGGAAACCCTTAGTAACGACCGGAGTAGTGGTGACGCAACGATGTTCGAAGTCTACGAAGAGGACCAGCAAACAGTCCGCGGAGCGCTCTTCCACCGCAAGCACGCGTGGGAACCCCTGCACGTCGGCAAACGCCTCAAAGCCGCGGCCAAACACCTCGTCAAACGCGCGAAGAAATAAGAACGCGAAACGACGAAGGTCGGATGAGGAGAGTTCTAGAACGTGGTTTTATTTGAGTAGTTTCTTCTTCTTTTTTTCAAACTCCTCTTTTGTGATAATCCCTTCTTTGAGTAGATTGTGTAGTTTTTTTATTTGATCGACAGAACTTTCATGAGCGCCTTCTTTACTCTTTCTTTTGAGAGATCTAATTTTTTCCGCAATCTCTTGGAATCGTGGTAGTTTATAGTTAGGGAAGGCAACAATGTTTTCATTGTTTGCCATATATGCGGCGCCTGCATCGTTGCTCCCTCCCATGCCGGCGGCCGTAACCTCCATATAACTCACCATAATTTTTTTGCTCACATCCACACTTGTGATATCCTCGACAGGATATGATTTAATTTTCTTTCCAAAAAATGTTCCCGAACTAACCCCGATAGTGACGAAATAAAGTGTATCTTTTGTCAATGCAACATAACGATTGTTACCCATCTCCTCGTCAATTATTTCATCTTCATTTATTTGATTGAGAAGTAATGCGCGATATTTTGACGATCTTTCTTGCGGAGAGACTTTTTTCTGAACAACAATTTTCTTCGGGCGTTTCCATTCCCAAACACATAATCCGGCTCCTCCCGCCATGAACATAATTATTCCCAGAGTGGAACTGACGAGATTACTGCTGCTGACAAACAGAATGAATCCTAGAGCTAATGCAAACCCCCACCAATATTCTCGGAAAAAATTCAATAAAGGTGCTCTTTTAGGTTTGTCCGCAGTTCTCTCCCATTTTCGTCCTATCTTCTTATAACATTCATTACAAAGTGTGCTCTGGTCGTCAAAATCCCACCAGTCTTCAGTCTCAGAATCGCCTTTATGATGACAATTGCGGCATTCTTCCTTTGTCATGAGACTGAATTATTGAATCAATATTTTAAAGTTACCGAATTTTTTCACAAAACAGCATTTATGTCTTTTCTTGATTAGAACAGCATGGGCATGTTTTCTGGCACGCGCACGATGAAGGGTTTCGCGCTGTAGCGTCGGGCTTCCGCGAAGACTTTCGCGAACTCCGCGTTGGCGGCGACGACCTTCTTGCCGCGGTACGCGACCCATTGGCCGGCGTACTTCGTCCCGTCGAGCACGTCCGGATAGTCGTCACGCATCGTTCCCGCCTCTCGCCGCGCCATGCCGCGGCAAAGGTCTTGCCGGTTAAAATACTTACTGGAATAAAAGCCTTTCCCGACGAGAAACGGACACATCACGACCGTGAGAGCGATTTTCCGACCTATTTGGAGAATTTCCGTTTCGGAATTACGCTTTCTTCCCAGTACCCATCGATCTCTTTCGTGAACTTCTTGAGCATTCTTGTCGTTCACGTCTTCGCGCTCTGATTTATTGATGGAGAAATTTTAAATAGTCAAGAAAATGTCGCGTATTAATGGACACCACAGCGGTGATAGAAGAGTTGTCCGTCAGTTATTTCAATAAGAAACTAAAGGATAAACCTGCAGTTGTCGGAATTCATGCTCTGAAACATCTCAGTTCTGGACAGAGAGAAGTCTTCTCTGCGGAGGACTTACTTCGAATCGCCACTGAGAACAAGCCACGGCGTGTTGGCAGACAACGAAACGGCGCTCTTCGGGTTACTTATCGACGAAAGGACGGTTTTTATGTCCTTATTTTCGCCGAAAAATATAACCGGATGGAAATAGTAACATATTTAAAGCCAAAAACGTCTCGGAAGTGAAGATGGTGAAACGCGGCAGAGTCGTCGAAAAGATCAAGTGGATTAAACGCCACTTGGATGCCAGAGGTAAAGGTACGTGGTCTTATGATTATCCTAATGATGTGCTTCAATTTGGCGTGAAAGACCAAAACTATGATACTTCTATTGAGATGGGAAACATAATCGTTGATTTCAACCCTGAAGACTATATCATCGGTCTGAGAATCATGGACGCATCAAAGGTCTTTAAGATAAGTAGATACGTGCTCAGTCATATACGGGGTTTCGAATTCAATGCCATGGTGGAAAATCGCACGATTACTATTCAGTTGTCTATGACATATCTCGTCAGAAATCATGAAGTCAGCCAACCCGCAATGAACTTCATCCGAGATGCTGTGAATCAGAATCTACAGAATTCTCAAGCCATTGCTACGGCCTGATATCCTTTCGTGTTTCTTCAAGTCAACCTTCCTATAATGAGATTTATTGCGTAGTATTACAAGCACAAAGAGAGAACAGCATCGTCATGTTTTCTGGAATGCGCACGATGAACGTCCCGTCTCCTCTCTCTTCTCGTCTGAGCTATTTATATATGTTATATATGAGTCATATGGATAAACGTTTTTATATATAAACGCATTTCTTTTCCTTATGCAACGTTCAGACCCGAATGCTCCGAAGCTGACGGAGAACGACAAGGAGGTCTTGCGGCAGATCATCGAGCACGCGAAGATTCCTGACAGCAAGATAGCGGGTGACATCGGCATCTCGCCGCAGGCGGTCTTCAAGATCCGGACGAAGCTCGAATCGTTAGGGATCATCAAGGGGTACACGCCGATCATCGACTACGGGAAGATCGGCATCCACATCTTGGCGGTCCTCATCCTCCGTCTCAAGCCTGACGTCTGGGAGCGGTACCCTGACGACTTGGTCTCCGAGCGCATCTCGAAGATCCCGTACATCATCTCCGCGTACCGCGTCGCGGACTCCCGCGCCTCTCACATCCTTCTCATCGGTTTCCGGGATACCGCGCAGAAGGAGGAGTACCTCATGCAGCTGCAGACGAAGTACGCGAACGACATCGAGATCCGGGAAGCGTACACGTTCTCCGTCGAGAAGGTCATCGCGCAGAACTCGATCGGCCTCCTCAGCGAGATCATCGACAAGAAGAGCTTCTCCGAGTACGAGATCTTCCCGATCCGCAAGAAGGGCTGATTCTCAACACAGTATTTCTTGTTGAGTTGAGTATCCCTACCAAAAGTTCTAATGCTCAGACTGCCATTCTGTACTGCATGAAACCTCCCACTGATGCTGCTGCGCGTGAAACGAACGCGCCGATCGAGATTCTCATCGACCCTGAGCTCGTCGTCATCTGCAAGCACTGCGACAAGCCGATCGACCAGGCAAAACTCATCGGCCTCTCGTTGGTCTGCCCGTTGTGCGGGAAGCCGCAGAACGGCCACCCGAAAGACCCCGCGCAGGACCCGTACCGGGACGTGACGGTCATCTGCAAGCACTGCGGCGAGCCGATAGAGCAGGCGAAACTCCGGGGCTTCTCGCTGATATGTCCGTTGTGCGGGAAGCCGCAGAACGGCGAGCCGCACGGGAAACCGTGAGGACCGCGGCAGTTCTTCCTCGTCCTCAAATCTGCGGTTTGACCTCTTCGGCCGTTCTCGTCGAGGATGAGAAAATCGTCAACCAAGAGCCGCGGTCGAGTTGAGATTTCCAACCATAGACTATTAGCGTACAAAGCCCTTACCATGAAAATTGGGCAGATACCGCTCTCCAGCACCATCTACCCCCGGGGAATGGAGAGCGGACTCGTCGCGGCGGGGCGCGAGAGTGTGGTGGTGTGTTCCTTGAACGGACACGCGGGTGATTCCTATGCAATCAAGAGCGTACTGGTATGAAACAAGATTCGAGAACCGGAAGAGGTTCAACAACGATAAAGGAGAGGCGAGCGACACGGAAGACCCGGACGAGCCGAAAGAGCAATCGTTCTGGGAGACGACCGGACCGCTGGCCGCCCAGACGTGAACGATCATTGATGATAACGATGAAGGAGGGAACAACAATGGAAAAGAAAAAGAACAATAAGAGTTTGGCATTCTTGATCGCCGCGGTACTCATGATGGTGTTCACCGCGCTTGTGGCCGCGACCGCGTACGCACTGACCGACACGACGCGACCGACGATCCTCTCGGTGTCGCCGACGAACAACCAGCAGGATCTCCCGATTGACGGACGGGTCACTATCGTCTTCAGCGAAGCGATGGACCCCGCGACCATCACCGCGAACACGGTGACGGTGACGCAACGGACGACTCCTGAAGCGGGATCCGCGGCCGGAGAGTACCGGTCACTCGCGATTCCGGGAAAAGTGACGTATAGCGGCACGACAGCGACGTTCACGCCGACTGAAGTGCTCTCTCCGAACCAACGCTATGGCAATGTCTTCACCGTGACGGTGACGTCTGGCGTGAAGGACCTCGCGGGCAACGCGTTGTCGCGGAACTACGTGTGGAGCTTCACCACAGGCCTCGACTCGTTCAATACGGGAGCGTCGACCTCGCAATCCGACCAGAGCGCGGCTCCGGGCAGCGGCGTCACAACGCCTCCCGCCTCGACGCCGCCGCCCGTCACCACGCCGGTGACGAGCACCACGACGAGCGCGAGCGCGTTCCCGTGGCTGTGGGTCATCGGCGCGGCGCTCGTGCTGTTGTTCGTCGGCTTCATCCTCGCCGTCTTCCTGCCGACGAGTCACAAGAAGGCGCAGGTCGTGCAAGCGAAGCGGACTGATGGGCGTTCGAGCCCGTTCGGCGACGTCCACCCGGTCGTCGACATCGAAGGGATCGGCCCGAAGTACAGCAAGGCGCTCCAAGCGATGGGCATCATGAACACGAAGCAGTTGTGGGAAGCGAAGGCGGTCACTGTGGCGCACAAGACGGGCGCTCCGTTGAGCACCGTCAAGAGCTGGCAGCACATGGCGGAGCTGGCGAGCGTCAAGGATATCGGTCCGCAGTACGCGGAACTCCTTGTGCGGTCCGGAGTCCACACCATCGAAGAGCTGAAGAACTTCGAACCGGACAAGCTTCTCAAGCTTGTCCGCGCGAAGGAGAACTCGCTTGAAGTGAACATCCAGGGGAACTCCCCGGGGTATGCCACCGTCGAGCATTGGATTGATGAGGCGCGCGACCACCGATTCAGCGCTTCCTCCGAAGCTTGAACGCATGCCTCGATGGCCGCGCTTTACGCGGCCATCCTGGAGAGCTTTCAGCAGGGAGAGTTTTCGTAACGGAGGTGTACTCATGAACAAGAAAGGACTGATATCGGGATGGTTGCTGTGGGCGGTCATCTTTTTGCTCGTAGCCATCGTCGCCGCAATCTTCGGCTTCGGCTTCATCTCCGGAGTCTCGTTGACGATCGCGAAATGGCTGGCGATAATCTTCGTGGTGCTCTTCATCATCTCGGTGGTGGCCCACGTGGTCAAGAACGCGTAAAAACGTCTTTTATTTTTCGCATTCCATTTTTTTGAGACGATACGTCGAAAACGGAGGCACGACAACATGGCAAAATCGAGCAGAGGCGGGAGAATGACTGCCGCGAAGAGACGCGCCGCGAAGAGCGCGGGCGGCAAGGGCATGGTGAAGAACCGGCCGGCCGGCAAGAAGATCATGCGAACGTAGACGGCTCAACGCGGGAGCGGCAACGCTTCGCTGTTGAGCTTAAATTTTTCCCTTCAAGGACAGTTGCAACCTTCAAGAATACTTTCAAGGACGAGTATTGTTGCTTGAAAAGATACTGGCGGGGCGTTCACTCATGGCTATGGACTTGTTCATTCACGGAGTTCCGAGGAGCGGTCCGGTGATTCCTGAAAAACACGGCCCTGCCCGCGCTCGCATTCCTGCTCTTATTCCTTATTCTTCTCATATTCCTTCCCGCATTTCTTCTCATATTCCTTCCCGCATTTCTTCTCATATTCCTTCCCGCATTTCTTCTTGTATTCCTTCTCACATTCCTTCCCACATTCCTTTTCACATTCTTTCTCATGATAGAACTGAAAGAAAAATTGCCAACAAAACTGTTGACAAGGTGGGGCGATAAACATGGAACAAACAAGAATGGCACGTCTTTTCGTCTTTCTCATCGTCTTCGCGCTCATGGCGTGGAGTGTCTCTGCGGTAAGCCCCGCACCCGTTGATCTGGGCACGGCGGAGAGTTTTGCCGTCCTCGCCGCCTCCACGATCACCAATACCGGCCCCACAGTCATTACGGGAGATCTCGGCTTGAGTCCGGGCACCGCCATAACGGGTTTCTTCGTGATTGATTCCGGACCGGGCATCGTCAACGGGACCATACACGCGACCGATGGCATCGCGGCGCAGGCACAACTCGACTTGACGGCGGCGTACAATGACGTGGCAGGACGATCTGTAGGCGTCGTCATCATACCCTCGGGGGAACTCGGCGGCTTGAATCTCGCCCCTGGCCTCTACCAATCAGGCATAAGCTCTTTCGCGATCTCCTCCGGCGACCTCACGCTCGACGCGCAGGGGAACGCGAGCGCAGTCTTCATCTTCCAGATGCCATCATCCTCACTCACCACCACCTCCGGCCGAAAGGTCATTCTCGCCGGCGAAGCTAATCCCTGCAATGTCTTCTGGCAGGTCGGAAGCTCGGCCACCATCGGCACGGGCTCCGTGGTCAAGGGGAACATACTCGCGTTCAGCTCCATCTCCCTCGCCACCGGCGCGAATCTAGAGGGGAGAGCGCTGGCACGCAATGGCGCGGTCACCCTGGACAACAACGCAGTATTCTTCTCCTGCGGTAACACTGCACCGCCAGCTTCCACCACGCTCACCGTGACGAAGATAGTCATCAATGACGATACTGGCACGGCGACGGTAGGAAACTTCACGCTCTTCATCGACGACAGCCAGGTCACGAGTGGCATCGCGAACGATATCCTGCCCGGCGACTATCTGGTGTCGGAGCTCAATCTGCCCGGCTACAACGGCACGATCGGCGGCGATTGCTCTGCGGACGGCGCCGTGACCATCGCGACGGGAGAGCAGAAGGAGTGCACGATAACGAACGATGATCTCCCTGCGGACGTTCCGAATGCGACGTGCTACTATTTCCTCAAGGACATACCTGCGCTCTGCATCGGCGGGACCATAACCCTGAATACGGACCTCGTGACGTTCGATAACTGCCGGCACATCACCTGTGAGAACGGAACGGATATGCTGAACATCACCGCCTGCGAGAAGCCGGACGAGATCAACCCGGAATACTTTGAAATGTATCTGACGGACGAGAACGGCACGGGAATCCAGATCTGCCTCGGTGACGCCTGCATCAGCAACGACGGTTTCGGAGGCTTCGCCACCGACTCGTTCCCCGTC
>DASH01000075.1 GCA_002503705.1 Candidatus Woesearchaeota archaeon UBA153
GCGAGGTGTCAAACATGAGTCATGATGATAACCCCCTTGCTAGTCAGCGAGGAGAGGGTGTCGGAGCATATATAAAGTTTTCTAATTTTGTTACTTTTTAGTAGAGACTTTATGACCTCTCGCGAGTCCTCGACGGAAAAAGAATAATTTTCAATATAGTAATTTTCTCTCTCCTGTCAGCTTTAAAAACAACCTCTCCTTCTCCAGAGCTATGCAGCATCGCATCGTCATCGTCGAGAAGGAGAAGTGCAACCCGGAAGGGTGCGGCGGCTACCTGTGCGCCCGGGTCAGTCCTAGCAACCGCGCTGGCAAGGAGGCTTTCTTCAAGGACGTCGATGGGAAGATTGGCGTGAACGAGGAGCTCGTCAGCGACATCGACCGCATCGCGTGCAACAAGTGCCCGTTCGGCGCGTTGAAGATGATCAAGTTGCCGGAAGAGTTGAACGAAGCGCCCGTGCACCGGTACGGGAAGAACGGCTTCGGACTGTACCGCTTGCCCGTTCCGATCTTCAACAAGGTCGTCGGCATCCTCGGCCGCAACGGCATCGGTAAATCGACCGCGATCAAGATTCTGGCGGGTGTCCTCAAACCGAACCTCGGCATCACCGACGACACCATCAACAGTGCGAGTAGCGACGCCACCGTCCTTAAGGGCGAGCACCTACGAGGAAACAAGCAAGGTGACAAGGGGGTTGGTCGCGACGCCTCGGAGCGACCTACGAGGACGTCGTCCGAGTTTGCCCCAGCCGGGGAATGTCGCCCTACGAGCGCCGAAGAGAGTGCGAGCAGGACGGTGGCGTCGGGAAACGCAGCCGGTACTGCGACGAAACACGCGACGGCATCGCAGGATTACAAGGCGCTCATCGAGAAGTTCAAGGGGAATGAAGCGCAAGGCTACTTCGAGAAGCTCCGCGACAAGAAGATCACGCTCAGTTACAAGCCGCAGCAGGTCGAGCAGCTGTCGAAAGCCGTGAAAGGAAAAGTCGGCGAGCTGCTGAAACGCGTGAGCGAGAAAGGCGCGAAAGAGCTCGACAGTGTCCTCGAACAACTCCAACTCACGCACCTGCTCGACCGCGAACTCAACGTGCTGAGCGGCGGTGAGCTGCAACGGGTCGCGATGGCCGCGACAGTCCTGAAGAACGCGAACGTCTTGTTCTTCGACGAGCCGACGAGCTACCTCGACATCAAGCAACGAGTACGGAGTGCGCACTTTCTGCAAGCGCGAGCGAACCCGGAGACTGCCGTCATGGTGATCGACCACGACCTGATCATCCTCGACTACATGACCGAGCTCGTCCACATCCTGTACGGCGCGGAGAACGGGTACGGCATCGTCAGCCAGCCGAAGGCGACGAAAGCCGGCATCAATGTCTACCTCGAAGGCTACCTGAAGGAGGAGAACGTGCGCTTCCGCGACCACAAGATCGCTTTCCCGAAACACGCGTTCGAGCAGCACGCGACGAAAGACGAGAAGCTCGCCGAGTGGCCGGCCGTGCACAAGACGCTCGGCACGTTCACGCTCGAAGCGGCTCCCGGGACTATTCACAAGCATGACATCATCGGCATCGTCGGTGAGAACGGGATTGGCAAGACGACGTTCGTGAAGGAATTGGCCGCGTTGCAGGGCGTGACGAGCCGCGGCGCGTTGACGGTGAGCCACAAGCCGCAATACCTGGAAGAGACCGACGGCTACGACGCGGAAGCGACGGTCGGCGACTTCCTCTCGGAAGCGAAGAAGTTCGAGACGCAGCTCATCAAGCCGTTGGACCTGGCAACGTTATTCGAAAAGAAGCTCTCCGAGCTCTCCGGCGGTCAGTTGCAACGAGTCGTCATCGCGCGCTGCCTCGGCGCGGACGCGGACCTGTTCTTGCTGGACGAGCCATCAGCGTATCTTGACGTCGAGCAGCGCTTGCTCATGTCGAAAGTCTTGCGCGAGATGATGGCGGCGAAAGGCAAAGCGTGTTTGGTCGTCGACCACGACCTCTTGTTCATCGATTACTTGAGCGAGAAACTCATCGTCTTCGAGGGCGAGCCGGGCAAGCACGGCAAGGCCACGGGTCCGTTCTCCATGCAGGAGGGCATGAACAAGTTCCTCAGCGACTTAGGCATCACGTTCCGCCGCGACGAAGAGAACAACCGTCCGCGCGCGAACAAGCGCGAGAGCCTAAAAGACCGCGAGCAGAAAGCGAACGGGAAGCTGTACTACACGAGCTGAGCGAGCGATGCGCGTCCTCACGACAGTCACGAGCGTCCTCCTCGCGTTCTTGATCGTCCTCGCCGCGTTCTTCACCGTGTATTACGATCAGGGCGCGAACTCCGTGTACGATGCGCGCGCGAACTCGTGGAACGCGCAGGAACAGGAAGAAGTCAGTGCTATTCTCGCGTTCCTCGACGGGAAACAAGCAGATTTGACGTTCCTCTCCGCTGACGAAGCCCGCCACATGGACGACGTCCGCGACGTGTTCGAGACGTTCAGAACCATTGCAATAATTGTCAGCGTTATCGTCGTCGCAGTACTTCTCGTACTCGTTATCGTGCCATTCATCGTCGGGAAATGCAAGACGAAAAAGAACGAGAAGAAGAAAAACGACGTTCAACGCGACGTCAAAAATGACGTTAAACGAAACTACTACGAGAAATTCCGGGATGTGCTTGCAACAGTGAGCCGAACATCGGGAATCATCGTCCTCATCGCGTGCGTCCTCCTCGCGCTCTCGACGTTGTTCTCGTTCGATTCGTTCTGGACCGCGTTCCACCTCGTCCTCTTCCCGCAAGGGAACTGGATGTTCCCCCTCGGCAGCACGCTCATCGCCCTCTTCCCCGAGACGTTCTTCCAGCATTTCGCGCAACAAGTGCTGCTCGCGGCCGCGAGCTACGGGATCGTCGCGCTCGCGGCGAGTTCAGTGCTCAAACGAAAGCCCGCTACGTAAGCGGGTACGTCGCTGGCGCGGCAAGAAGTTCTGAACCGGGCGCGAAGTCGTACGAAATGAAAACGTGAGAGTGAAACTCACGACGTACGAGGAAACCACGACGAACTTTGACGAGAAAATCCGGGCCGCGCCAGCACGTTCTGGACAGTGTCCAGCGGAAACCGTGAACGAACCGGACTTCTCGGAATTCCGCCACGTTGTCCGGAGCGTCTCCGGTTTTTCGCCCGATAGGTCTATGAAGCAGTGCGTTCTCTCAGGAATCGATGCTCGAAACCGAAAAGCATAAATATGTGCTACCACATACTCCTGTGCATGGCGAACATGACGCTCTCTCTCCCGGACGAGGTGCATGCGCGGATGAAGAAGTTCCCCGAGGTGAACTGGAGCAAGGTGGCGCAGCGCGCCATCCTCGAGAAGCTGGAACGGGAACGGGAGTTCCAGGAGATCGAGGCGATCGCGCAGAAGTCGAAGCTGACGCAGAAGGACGTCGACGAGATTGGCAGGAAGATAAAGCAAGGCATCGGCCGCCACTTCCGGGAACGATTGTCGTCGATACAAACATCGTCATCGCCGCCCTCCTCAAGGACGGAGTGACGCGCCGCCTCATTCTCGAAAGCGACCGGCGTCTGCTCTTCCCACGGAAAGGGCTCGAAGAGGTCGAGAAGTACCGCGTCGAGCTCTGCAGACGGACAGGGCTTGCGCAGAAATCCTTCGTCCGGCTGCTCGAGAGACTCCTCGCGTGCATGGAACGGGTGAAGGACGAGACGTTCGAAACGCACCTCAAAAATGCGGACGAACTCGTCAAGGACATCGACCCTGACGACGCCGCATTCATCGCGTGCTGCCTCGCCTTCCCCGGCAGCGTCCTCTGGAGCGACGACAAAGCGTTGCAGCAGCAAGACGCCATACGCATCGTGACGACGGAAGAGCTGCGAGCGGAATTTTCGTCCGCCGCGTAGGCGAGTACGTCGCTGTCGCGGCAGGAATATCTCGTCACGGTCGCGCGTCATCGTACGAGACGACGCCATTTCTGTACGAGAAAATCACGACGGACGAAGAAAACCGGGCCGCGCCAGCACGTTCGAGCAATGCTCGACTGTCAATGACGGCGCGAATGAGCCACGCTCGGCGAGAATCGCTCACGACACTTTCCTCACAAACGTCAGGAACGCTGAATGGCCGAAGTCTCTCGTGACTGGGCGGACGGCTTGGCCGCCGACTTTCCACTCTCGCTCGATGAGTTCGCACGTCTTGACGAGGGCCCATGAGCCGTCGAGTGCGTCGACGAGTTGCATGGCTTGCGTGATGCACGGCGTGTACCCGACGAGCCAACCGCCTTGCTTCAAGGCTTTCTTCGCGGTCGCGAGGGCTCTCCAAGGCTCGGGGACGTCAAGAATAAAGACGTCGATCTCATTCTCCTGCGCGATCGTGTCAGGGTTGTACGCGTCGCCGAGTTTCACGTCGTAGCGTTTCGGCGTGTCCAACTCTTCGAGATTCTTCAAGCCTTGGTCGAGGTTGTGCTTCTCGACGTCGTACGCGTACACCTTCGCGGCAATCCTTGAGAGGTACGCGGTCACGGCGCCGGAGCCGAAGCCGATGTCTAAGACGACGGTGTCGCGGTCGATACCAGTCTCAGCCATCATCAAGCCTAAGTCTTTCGGCGTGATGATCTGGACGCCGCGACGCAAGCGCGTGTACTGGTCGGCGAATGTCGCGGGATAGATCCTGAACGTCTCCTTGCCGAAGACGACGACCCCGCACTTCTTGAGCGCTTCCTTGTTGATCGTGCCGAAGTCGGTGTGGTAGTCGTGCTCTTCGTTCGGCACGTAGTACTCTTTGCGCTCTTCGCGCTTCCTGCTCGGTTCCTTGACGATGATGCGTGCCATGAGTAGTCACCTGTGTTCAGCCAGTCTTCTCTGTTCAGCCAGTCTTCTCTGTTCAGCCAGTCTTCCTCTCTCCTCACCAGAGTCGTTCGTCACCCAGCTTGATCGTGTTCAGGACGAGCTTCGTCTCGGTGCGTTCGACGAAATCAAACGTCTGCAGCCGCTTGAGGAATCGGTCCAAGTCCCTGGTGCCCTTGAACCGCGCGAGGAGCGTCGTGTCGAACTGTCCGGTGTGGTCGAAGACCGCGTAGACGGCGGGTTCGCTCGCGACGCGCCGCTCGACCTCGAAGAGTTTGCCTTTCGCGATCTTGACTTCGATGATCGCGTGCACATCGAGTCCTAACTTCTCCGCGTCGACAGTGGCGTGGTAGCCGGTGATGACGTGGCCGGCTTCGAGCGCCTTGACGCGCTTCATCACCGTCAGCACGGACAGCTCGGCTTTCGCCGCTAATTGACGGTAGCTGAGCCGGCCGTCATGCCGGAGCAGGTCGATGAGCTTCCGGTCCTTGTCGTCCAGTTTCACGTCTGAAGTCACGGGAATCACGATTGTAGCATTATTTCCTATATTTCAGCAATATTATGATACATTTATTAGTTTTACGGTTTGTTTATATAACAATCGTATCAATAATTCTGAGAAAGATATAATAAACTCCGCCCGCGGCCGGTCCCCATGCGAGAACCGGAAAATCTCGACTATTCTCGAAGGGTGGTGTGAACTATGAACCATGTGGATATCGCGAAGAAGGCCGAAGTCGTCGGGGAGAAGATGCTACGCTACTTCGATAAGCTGCATGCGGATAAATTCGAACTCATGTTTGACACCTCGCGCTCAATTCGTCGAGGAATTCTTTGAATAGCGTGTTTTCATTTATATATGACGTGACTTCTTCGACGGAGTCGCGGATTCGTCTGATGGTCTTGCTGATGCTTCCTCGACGCTGCGCGCACCAGTGCGTGATTTGGACGAGCACGAAGTGCACGTCCATCTTCGCTGCGCTGCGGCATTGCAGCGTCGAGAAATTG
>DASH01000086.1 GCA_002503705.1 Candidatus Woesearchaeota archaeon UBA153
TTCTCAAAGAGGTGTCAAACATGAGATTTAAGAAGACGGACCTTGCGGAGGTGTCATGATGCGATGCGATTGGGACTATGATGATGCGGAGGACAGCCTGTTCCTCTCTCTCGGGAAGTCGAGCGAGAGCGTCGAGCTGCGCGAAGGGGTCATCCTCGACCTCGACAAGGCCGGCAAGGTCGTCGGCCTGGAACTCTTCGACGCTTCTCGTTTGTTCCGCGCGCTCGGGAGCGGCGGCGTGACGAAGAAAGACCTGAAAACGCTTTCCGAGGTGAGCGTCTCGTTCACGCGTTGGCGCCACTATTTCGTCATCGAGCTCGAGCTGCGCGGCGCGCGTCAACTCAAAGAGAAACTCACGATACCCGCCGCGGACGGGCAGAGCGAACTCCTGGCCGCAGTGGCGTGAACGTTTCTTGAGAGCATCATGCTGAACTGTCCGGTCTTTCTTTGAAGCGGTCCTCGAGCCGTTCTCTCAAGCGGTAGGTGTTCGCGCGCTTGGCGTACGCGCTCCACCCGTTCCAGGAAGCGGCCGCTCTCATTTGCGATTCGTCGCCTTCGACGTCGGTTGACGCTTCCAGCTTTCGCTTCATCTTCCGGACGCTCCGCTCCCGGACGAGCTTATGATGGTAGAAGATGCGGTAGCCGAGGAACGTGACGCCCGTCCGCAACGGGATGACGGCGCTCTTCTCAGGATGGAGTTCCAGGAGCAGACGTTCCTTGAGGAACCCGTCGATGGTCGTCTTGAGCTTCCCGAGTCGTTCACGCGACTCGTCGAGAATCAGGAAATCGTCGACGTATCGGATATAGTGCCGCGCTTTCAGACCGTGCTTGACGAACCAATCAAGCTTGTCGAGATAGACGTTCGCGAAGAATTGGCTCGTCCAGTTGCCGAGCGGCATCCCCTTGCCCGGGGTGCCGTTATCGTGGTTCTCCAGAATCGTTTTAGCGAGCGCGAGGACGTCCTCATCCTTGACTCGTTCGCGGAGGATGGCGAGGAGCGTCTCATGGTCGACCGTGTCGAAGTACTGCTTGACGTCACACTTGAGTGCGTACCCGATGACGTCGTTCGCATTCCGCGCTCCGCTTCTCGTCCGGCCGTTCCTTGTGGCACGGCGTTTGAACGCGTCGAAGCGCCGGAGCGCAGGCAGGGTTCCGCGTCCTTTCCGGCTCGCGTAGCTGTCGTTGATGAATCGTGGCTCGAAGATCGGCTGGAGGATGTTGACGAGGGCGTGGTGGACGATGCGGTCGCGGAAGGCGCTCACGCTGATGACGCGCGTCTTCGGGTCGCGCAGAACGAATCTTCTCAACGGGACTGGTCGGTACGTCTTCGTCTTGAGCTGGTGGCGGAGGAGCGCGAGCTCCAGCGGCCAGCGCTTCACGAATGTCCTCACAGAAGGCCTGTTCGTCTTTCCCCGCTTCGCTCGCTCGTACGCGAGGACGAGGTTCTCCCACGAGCAGAGCCGACTCCAGAGCCGCGTATACGTCTTCATCTTCGGTCGTTCCGGCTTTCAAGCCGTCGTTCGCTGGCGCGGTACGGATTTCCTCGCGCGTCATCGTCCCATCTCCGTTGTCAGTTCTCGTCAAAGTTCTCGTAAGTACGTGCGTACGACGATTCCGTACGACGACAATGACTTTTTCCGCGCCAGCCTTGACCGGACTTTCCGGAGAGGTAAGCAAAGCATGAGAAGAGAATGTCCCCTCCCTCCGTGGTCATTCGCAAGAGCAGGCCTGTGGTTGTCGAGGTTGTCGTTCGGGTTCAGGTTGAACCTGTCGTCGTTGTTGTCGTCGGACGCCCAGCCGCACCCAGTAGCCCCTCCACCGTAACGTGCTTCACTGCCGCTTCACGACGTTCGCCAGCGTCACGAGGGACGCGGGGTACTTGCTGTCGCGGCTGTATTTCATGGCGTGGGAATCGCTGATTCTCGCGTCGTGATGGCGGGACGTGTGACCCCGGATGCCGACGAAGTTGGTACAGTCGGCCGGAGGGGAGCTTAACGTTGACCTTGGTTTCCTGTGGAAATTTTTTGCGCACCCGCAAGAGCAGGCCTGCGGAAGTCGAGGTTGCCGCTCGGGCCCAGGACGAACCTGACGACGCCGTTGTCGCCGGACGCCCAGCCGCACCGGTACTCCTCGCCCTTCTTCGGCAAACCGACCCACGTCACGACACGGCGCAAATCGCCATCGCCGTGACGCGAAGCGGCGTACTGGTTGCTCGCGCCCCACGTCTCGGAACGGGAGCCGAGCGCCGCCTGGACGAACGATGCATACTCGCCAGCCACCGCGGTCTGCTTCCCGAGATACGTCTCGGCCTGCCGCGGCGCGAGCTCGACAATCTGCCACGAATCCTGGCTTCGCTTCCGTATCGGCAGTTCGCCCTCGATGATCGAGACAGAACCATCAAGGTTCACGTGCGACGCCTTGAAATAGCCCGGTTTGAAGAGGAACTCGCTCGGCGCGCGAAGCCAGCTCGGCTCCCAGACGCCGCGAGCGAAGGCGAGGAACTTGCCAGTCCCCTCTTGCGATTTCAGGTCTGCGCGAGCGTCATAGATGACATCCATGACGCCTTGCTGGAGGATGCTGTTCAAGCCGCGGACAGCGCCAGGCGCCGCCTGCCGCTGCGCGTATGCCATGACTTGGTCGTGGTTCCGCTCCGGCTCCAGCTTCTTCCCGATGAGGACGTCCACGCGCTTGCTCGCGTCACGAGCGTCGCACGCCACGTTCGGGAACAGCCACGACTCTTCCTCGGCAGTGACGGACGGGAGCAACTGGTTGGCGATAGCAGTCAGGGCTGCAGGATTATCGGCGAACGCAAACTCGAGAGCGGGTTGCAAGAACTGATGAGCATACGCCGTCAAGATGGCAGGTTCGTCCGTCAACGTCGGTTCTTCCCCTTCAGCGTCGATACGAACGTACGGCATGAACTTCTTCTCTTTCGGATTGAAGATGGGCACGATACCGGGCGCGCCGCTGTTCATCGCTTCGATCAAGATTTTCTGGATAGTCGTATCGATTGTATCCGCCATGAAACATCACCTTCAAAGTGTGACTCTTTCTTTGGTGGACGTGAAGAAAGAGTGATTTATAAAGATTACTCTTTTTACTACTCAAGAGTTTTAATATTTCTCCCCGTGTGTTGTTTTTATTGGCGCAGGTATGGGTGCTGTACGCTCTTTTCTCGTTCTTTTCCGGCTTCCAGGGTGGTTTTCTCCCGTCCGGAGCGTTCATTTCCCAGTCCTCTCTCCCTCGTCAGTATACATAAAGGTATACGAATAGAAAGATTTATATATTAGTATCTGCTTAAAAATCACACCGGAGGATTACAACTATCCTCATCGTTGCGACAAAGGGCCGATTGCCCTCGAGAAAAGAGACAACTCAAAACACGAAAGAACGAAGGTGAACTGTATGGCGTACAACACGAAGGACGACGACTTCGTCGTGGGACAAGCGAACATCAAAGTATTCGGTTGCGGCGGCGCGGGCAGCAACATGACGAACTGGCTCTACACCAAGGGCGTCAAGGGCGCGGAGATCATCGCGTGCAACACCGACAAGCAACACCTCGACGTCACGAACGCGGACAAGAAAATCCTCATCGGCCGCAACGTCACGCGCGGCCTCGGCGCCGGCGGCTACCCGGAAAAGGGCGCGGAAGCGGCGAAGGAAACGATCCAAGATCTCAAGAACGCCTTGCAGCGCACCGACATGTGCTTCGTCTGCGCGGGCATGGGCGGCGGCACCGGTACCGGCAGTGCGCCGATCGTCGCGCACGCGGCGAAAGAGGCGGGCGCGATCGTCATCGGCACGGTCACGATGCCGTTCAAAATCGAAAGAGCGAGAGTCGACAAGGCGGAGTTCGGCCTCCAACTCCTCAGAAAAGAGTGCGACACGGTCGTCGTCGTCGACAACAACCGCCTCGTGCAGATTGCCGGCAACTTGCCGGTGACGCAGGCCTTCGCGGTCGCGAACGAACTCGTGGCCACGATGATCAAGGGCATCGTCGAGATCATCGCCGTCCCGAGCCTGGTCAACCTGGACTACGCGGACGTCAAGGCCGTCATGACGAACGGCGGCGTCGCCGCTATCGGCGTCGGGAGCAGCGACACGAACAACCGCGTCGAAGAGGCGGTGAAGGGCGCGCTCGCCAACCCCTTGCTCGAGATCACGTACACGGGCGCGACCGGCGCGATCATCCACGTCACCGGCGGCCCGGACATGACCCTCGACGAGGTCGCGCACGCGGGCGAGCTCGTCACGGAAGAGATGGACGCTGACGCGAACGTCATCTGGGGCGCGCGAGTCGATGAGAACATGAAGGGGAAGATCACCGTCATGACGATCGTCACCGGCGTCAAGAGCCCGTGGGTCCTCGGGAAGGACCAGGAACGCGGCGCGGCGAAGCAACGAAAGGCGCTGAGCAACTCGCTCGGCATCGATCTGTTCTAAAGAAAAACACCGAGGTGA
The DNA here is from genome assembly GCA_002503705.1 of Candidatus Woesearchaeota archaeon UBA153. GTDB lineage: Archaea > Nanobdellota > Nanobdellia > Woesearchaeales > UBA525 > UBA153. The sequence goes on from DASH01000086.1 coordinate 4,465, forward strand.
AGAACATGGCAGACACGGTCATTATCCAAAAGATGGTCAACACCATCGTGGAAGAGAACAAAGAGGCGTTCGCGCCGAAAGACGCGTACGCCGACACGATCAAACGCTTAGTGCCGCTCGTCATGACGCGCGGCCTCGACGGGGTCAACCTGAGCATGCTGAACCCGGAGACGAAGAGCAAGCTCTTGAACTACGTCGGCGACGAGTACTTCCGCCGCGGCAAGATCGAGGAGGCGTCGAAGGCGTTCGTCCTCGGCGGCAACCGCTCAAAGCTCGCAGAGATCGGCGCGCACTTCGAAACGCTCTTGCAGTACGACAAGGCGGTCGACTGCTACAAGCTCGCCGGCGACGAAGGCAAGCTGCTCGCGCTCGGCAAGCGCTGTCTCGAACGCCACCACCTGGCGGACGCGATGCACGCGTTCAAGCTCGTCGGGAACAAGGAGGAGCTCGAGAAGGTCGGCGACGAGTGCATGACGACGCAGAAGTACGAGGTCGCCATCCAGGTCTTCACGGACATCGAGAAGACGGAGAAGCTCGTCGCTGTCGGCGATTATTGCCTGCGTGACCGTGATTACGAGAACGCGCTGCACGCGTACACGGGCGCGAAGGCGACGGAACGCTTGAACGCGCTCGGCGACATCTGCACGCAGTTCAATCTCCTCTCGCTCGCCCTGCAAGCGTACAACGCGGCGGGAAACGAGACGATGGCGTTGTTCCTGAAAGAGAACTTCCAAGTCGTGTAAGAGGTTGATTCCCATGCTCTTGGAAGACCCCTTCGCCGCGAAACAGTTCGAGCTCTTGCTCGAAGCGAGCACGAGGAAGATCCTCGGCGAGCTCGCGAAGCTCCACGAGGAGATCGGCGCTCTCAACGAGGAAGTCTCCGCGTTGAAACGCCAACAGCGGACGAGCGCGCCGTCAACCCCCGTGTACGGAGCGCACCCTTCCGGGCAGAACTCCTCGTTCGGCCCCCAGGCCTACGGTCCGCCGCAAGGGTACGCGTCGCAAGCGCCGTACCCGCAACAGCCGCAATCATACCCGCAGCAACCAGCGCAGAACCCCGCGTTCAACCAACAGCCGTACGCGCAAGGGTATCCGCAACAGCAGGCGTACCCTGAACCGCTGCCGCAGGCCCGCGAGCCGGAACGGCCGCCCGTCAACCGTCCCATCGACCGGAACGGCGTCGCCCCGAGCACGGTGAGCATCGAGAAGATGTTCTATTGCGGTAACAAGAAGTGAGCCGGACAGTAAACCTTTTACACTATTGTTTTCAGGAAAGAAATTATATGAAAACTGAGGTTGAGAATATGGCGAAGAATGTAATTGCAGGAATGAAGACAGTCGGTAAAGCTATTAGTGTTGGTAAAGGTGAAGGACGCAGTGTCGATTTTGCAACTCCGAAATCTAGCTCTAAGGGTTATGCGAGTTTCTACGCTTATGATCAGGATGAGAGCTAAGAATGAAGTTTAAACGATTTCTTTCTTAACTAATGAGTTAATAGAGAATAAAAAACGGGTTTAAATCGGCTTCCCGAGGCTTTTCTTACTCCTCGGCCTCCTTGAGCCCCTTGCGCGACCGGATCAGCTTGATGATCTTCGGCTGCAGCTCGTACGGCAAGAGCTCGAAGTTCTGGTCGATGACGAAGCTGGAGCCGCGGCCGCCAGTCGCGGAACGCAAGTCGCTGCTCATCCCGAACATCTCGCCCACCGGCATCTTGCCGATGACGGTGACCGAGCCGCCCTCTTGAATCATGTCCTGGAGCTGGCCGCGCTTGTTCCCGATCAGCTTGCTGATCTCGCCCATGAACTCCATCGGCGCCTCGAACCGCAAGACCTGGACCGGCTCGAACAGGACGGGTTGCGCGGTGCGGAACGCGGCGCGGATACCCTCGCGGACGCACGGGTACATCTGGCTCGGACCGCGGTGGATCGCGTCCTCGTGCAGCTTCGCGTCGATCAACCGGACGATGACGCCCATGACGGGCTCGTTCGCGATTGGACCTTGCCGCATGACGACCTCGAACGTGTCGTTCACGAGCTCGAAGACCTCGTTCAGCTGGACGATGCCGCGCGTGTCGTCCATGAGGAGGTTTCCGTTATAGACGTTCTTCACGTTGCGCGACGCCTTCGTGTCCATCCCCGCCTCTTGCAAGGCGTTCCACAAGTTCTCGTCCTTCTTCTTGACGCGGCCGTTCGGGATCTTCTTCTCCTTCACCGCCTTCACCAGCTCCGGCGTCATCGCTTCCACGACGAAGTACAGCTTGTTGTGCTTGTTCGGCGACTTGCCCTCCTGCGGCTCCGGACTCTTGCGTAAGACCGTCTCGCGGTAGACGACGACGGGCGGCGTCGTCGTGACCTCGACGTTCTTCTCCTTGATGATGCGGTTCTCGATGATCTCCAAGTGGAGCTCGCCCATGCCGCTGATCAAGTGCTCGCCCGTCTCGTTGTTAATCTCGATTCGGATGCTCGGGTCCTCCTTGCTGACCTGGATGAGCACGTCGATCAGCTTCGGCAAGTCGCTCGGCTTCTTCGCCTCGATCGCCTTCGTGATGACCGGCTCGAACAAGTGGCTGATCTCTTCGAACGGCTGCTGCTCGCCCACGGTGACCGTCTCGCCCGGGTACGCGTCCTTCAAGCCGGCGAGGCCGATGATGTTCCCCGAGGGGACCTCATCCACAATCTCCTTCTTCGCGCCGTTATAGATGTACACTTGCTGCGTGCGCACCGGTTTCTTCGCCCGGTTCAGCCAGCCTTCGATGCCCTTCCGCATCGTCCCGCCGAACAAGCGTCCGCACGAGATCTCACCGGCTTGCGGGTCGACGACGACCTTCGTGACGACGAACGCCAGCTCACCCTTCGGGTCGCAGTTGACCAAGCTCTGGCCGAGGGGCGTGTCGAGCTCTCCGTGCCAAATCTTCGGGATGCGGTACTTCGCCGCCTCTTGCGGGTTCGGGTGGTGGTGGATGACCGCGTCGAGCAAGACTTCGTGCAACGGCGCCTTCTTGCGCAACTCCTTCCACGTCTCGTTCTCGTACGCGTCGATGATATCCTTGAAGCTGATGCCTTTCCGCTTCATGTATGAGATGCTCAACGCCCAGTTGTGGAACGCGCTACCGAAGCAGACGGTGCCCGTCTGGACGTTCACCTGCCACTTCTCGCCGTACTCCTTCTCAGCGATATCCTCGATCTTCTTGTTCACGTCCGTGATGATGCCGATGAAGCGCTGCTGCATCGCCTCCGGCGTCAGCTTCAGCTCCTTGATCAAGCGGTCCACCTTGTTGATGAACAGGATCGGCTTGACGCGCTCCTTGAGCGCCTGGCGCAGCACCGTCTCGGTCTGCGGCATCATCCCCTCGACCGCGCACGCCAAGACGACGGCGCCGTCGACGGCGCGCATCGCTCTCGTGACGTCCCCGCCGAAGTCCACGTGGCCCGGCGTGTCAATCAGGTTGATGAGGAAGTCCTTCCCTTCAACCTTGTGGACCATGCTCACCGCGGCCGAGTCGATCGTGATGCCGCGCTCCGCCTCGTCCTCGTGGAAGTCGAGCACGCACGCCTTGCCGGCGAGGTCCTCGCTCATCATGCCCGCGCCCGCGAGCAGGTTGTCGGACAAGGTCGTCTTGCCGTGGTCGATGTGCGCGCAAATCGCGATATTACGGATGTGCGTCGGGTCCTTCATGACCTCCTTGACGCGATCTACCATTTTCGCCATAATCACTCACCATGCATCCGGTCAATGACCGTTATTCATTTTCCAGTATCGTCTCGTTATTGTTGCTGTTCTCCAGCGCGTCTTTCACTCGATGACGTGCACGTCATGCACGGTCTTGTACGAGTGCAGCTCTGCCGGCGCGAACCAGACGGCCACTTCAAGCTGGGCATCCTCGGGATTCGCGCTCGCGTGGATGATGTTCTTGATGTGGATCTTCTTCCCGTCGGCGTAGTGGAACGAGACGTGCGCGTAATCCCCACGAATCGTCCCGGGAAGCGCGCTCTTCGGCTCGGTCGTGCCCACCATCTTCCGGACGACCTCGATGGCGTCGATGCCTTCAAGGACGAACGCGAGGACAGGGCCTTCCGTGATCCCCTTCAAGAGGAGGTCCCAGACCGCTTTGCCGCGACGAGGCACGATGTCCTCCTCGCGATAGTGGCGCTTGGCGAACTCCGGGTTCGCCCAGACGAGCTTCATCCCGATCACTTTCAGGCCGGCGCGCTCGAACCGCGTCAAAATCTCTCCCATCAGGCCGCGTTGGACCGCGTCCGGCTTGAGGAGGACGAGGGTGCGCTGGATCATTCCTCGTCACCCGCTTCCTTCACCGGCCGCGACCGTTTCTTCTCCTGCTTCCGGTCTTTCGCGCGCTCCTTCGCCACGGGCTCGCCCTTGTGCGAGGCCGCCGCCATGGCGGCGTTCTTGGCGTGCTTGTACTCTTCCGTCCACGCCTTGTGGCGCGGCTTCCGGTTCAGCTTGAGCAGGTTCTTGCCGCACTTGTTGCTGCAGAACCAGGAGACTTTCGCGTCCTTCCGGATGTACATCGTCCCCGTGCCTTGCGGGATCGCCTTGCCGCAGAAACTGCAGGTCGCCATGAGTCTCACCGCCCGCCGCGGCCGCCCTTGCCGAGCGGTCTCGCTTCAATCTCCGTCTCGCGCAGCATGAGGATGTCGCCGAGCTGGACGGGGCCTCGCACGTTGCGACGGATGACTTTGTTCTGGTCTCTCCCTTCGAGGACCTTGACGCGGACCTGGACTGCTTCGCCTCTCGTCCCGGTCCGGCCGACAATCTCCTCAATGCTTCCTGGCACGGCGTCGCTGAACGTGACGCTGCCCTTGACTTCATCAGCCATGATGAATCACCTTTTGGAATATGCTCTGTCGGTGCGCTGCTCTCGGCATCTACTCGTTGCCGAGCTGTTTCAGGAGCTCTCCGGCCTCGCCGAGCTCGATGACCGCGACGGCGGCGGTGCCCAACGGGATCCCCGCGGCGGCACCCAACTCTTCTTTCTTCTCGACCTCGACGTAGCGCGCCCCCTTCTCCTTCGCGAGCAAGGGGAGGTGCATGATGATCTCCTTCGGCGTCGTATCCTTCGCGACGACGACGAGCTTCGCCTTGCCCTTCTCGAGCGCCTTCGTGACTTCGTTGCAGCCCTTCTTCAGCTTGCCGCTCTTCTTCGCGACCTCGATGATCTCGTAGACGGCTTCGTCTCCCATGCTTTCCACGCTCCAAATCTTCGTTGTTCTTCTCGACTCTTCACTCGTCCTGGAATTGCGGTTACTGTTTTGGAACAGTCAGAATGACGTCCCTCATTCGGCCAACCCGCGACGGGCCAGCGTCATCAATCACAGGTACGCGCCGAGAACAACGAACCGTTTATAAAGGTTTCGAGGGGGTTGGCCGCGTTGAAAGTCTCGCTCCGCGGCGACCCTGCGGCGGCCACCGCTTTCTCGTCAGGCCGCGCAACCCGCTTGGCGCAAGCCCGAAGGACACGGCCGTCGAGAGGCCGCCAAGGCAGGGTCGCACGACTTTTTCAACGCGGCCGAGGGTGTTTCCCGGCGGCGGTGTACCCTGTTCAGAGCACTTCTCGAGTAGCGACGTACGTCGAGTGGAGACTCGAGCGCATGAAGTGGAGACTCGAGCGCATGAAGTGGAGACTCACCAACGTCAAGTAGTTGAAGTAACGTGGCTGAAGTAAAGTTATATAAACCCCCGTCGTCGGCAAATCGTTCATGGTCGCTCCGACGAAGCAGAGGGTGAAGTTCCAAGCCGCCATCTTCGACCTGGACGGTACGGTGACTGACTCGAGCCTGCTCCACTGGGTGACGTTCAACGACGTCTTGAAACCGTACAATATACGGATTGAGAAAGAGACCTGGTTCCACCTTTACGAGGGCACAGGCGCGCAGCACATCTTTGAAGACGTCCTCGCGAGGCACGGCCTGCTCGACAAGGTGGACGTCGCGTTGCTTCGCTCGCGACGACGAGACTTGTTCACCAAGCTCGCGCGGGAGCAACTCCTCCCGGTGAAGGGTTTCGGTCAGTTCTCCGACCAGTTGCGCGCGTTGAAGGTGCCGTCCATCATCGCGACGAACGGCGACGACCAGAACGTCCTCCTTTGTTTGCAGTTATTGAAGATGGAGGACGAGCCGCACGTCACCGCGACGGAAGCCGGGAAGGTGAAGCCGGACCCCGCCGTCTACGCGCTCGCGTGCAAGCGCCTCAAGCTCGCGCCGGCGGCGTGCGTCGTCTTCGAGGACAGCGTGCCCGGCGTGCTCGCGGCGAAGCGCGCGGGGTGTTATTGCGTCTGCGTCTTGACGACGACGCCTCGTGACGCTCTTGAAGACGCGGGTGCCGACCTCGTCGTCCAGGACTTCACGAAACTCACGCCGGGCATGTTCTTCACGACGACGAACCGCGTTCAGCACCAATAAACATTAAAAGAGCCTTGTTTCTAGCGGCGTCATGGATGTGGTCGCGCTTATCGTCGGGTTCGCGTTCCTCTTCGCCGCGTCATGGCATGACGTGCGCACAAGAGAGGTCCCTGACTTGTTAAGCTACGGCCTTCTCGTCTTCGCGCTCGCGTACGCTGTCGCGAAAGCCTTGCTGCTCTCCTCTTGGAATCCGCTCTTGCACAGCCTTGCAGGGTTCGGCCTGTTCTTTCTCCTCGGCCTCGTCATGTTCTACACCGGACAGTGGGGCGGCGCGGACAGCAAGCTCTTGATGGGCCTCGGCGCGCTCCTCGGCCTCTCGTTCCAATCGTGGGACGCGATCATCTACCTCGTCTTCGCCTTGTTCGCCGGCGCTATCTACGGCATCTTCTACACCGCCGTTCTCGCGTTCACGCATGGGAAGCTGTTCAAGAAAGCCCTCGTCACGTTCCTCCGCCAACCAAGAGTCTTGATCGCGCGCGTCATCGTCATCATCGCGTGCTTCCTCCTTTTGGGCTTCGCGTTCCTCCTCCCGGAGTACCGTATTCCGCTCATCGTTCTCCTCCTCGCCGTGTACTTCCTGTTCTACGTCTGGATTGTCGTCAAGGTGGTCGAACAGTCCCTCCTCATCAAAGCGTACCCTGTCTCGAAACTCACTGAGGGCGACTGGATCCACGAGGAGGTTGTGAAAGGGAAGAGGACGATTTGCGGGCCGAAGGATTACGGCATCTCGAACGCCCAGATTGCCACGCTGAAACGCTTGAAGGTGAAACGCGTCATGGTGAAGGAGGGCATCCCGTTCGTGCCGAGCTTCCTCCTCGGCCTCATCCTGTATGCGCTCTTCCACGCGAAGATCAGCGCGCTTCTCGCCTTAATCTAGATTCTTGGCCTCGCCACTGTCCTTAAGGGCGAGCGCTGCAGCTGGACAAGAAGCGACTGCGGTGGGGGTCGCCCCGCCCGGGGGGAACCGCATACGACGTTCTCAACAGAGAGCGAGCAGGACGGTGGCGAGGCCACAACAACATTTTTAAACGAGGCCCGGCCTGTAACGGTTTCCGAGTACGATCCTTGAGGTGTTCATTCATGGCTAAGAAATACCGTATCGTTTTCGACCGCGACACGTGCATCGGCGCGCTCGCGTGCAACGCCGTCGCTCCCGACTACTGGACGCTCGCCGACGACGGCAAGGTGGACTTGAAGGGCGCGAAGAAGCGGGATGATGGCAAGTGGGAGCTCGTCATCGACGAGAAAGACCACGTGCTCAACACGGAGGCCGCCGAGAGCTGCCCCGTCTACGCGATCGTCGTCGAAGAGTTCGAGGAGTAAAACGGATTTAGTTCTCGTACTCAGATTTTTCATGATACACTCCACAGAGCAATCTTTTAATAGTAGTAAAATATCCTGTTTTTGTGGCAGAGATAATCAGTCTTCAAGAGTTCAAAGAACAGAGGGCACTCGCATCTTTAGATCAACTCAAGCAACTCTTTAGAGAAGAAGTCATTCCTGGTTCTGTCGTCCATCTCTCTTTAGACGGAAACATATATTGGGACACGCAAAGAGGGCAGATTGTTGACAAGCCTGATTTTCCTAATCATTGGCCGCTCGAAGATTTCGTCGGATGGCTCTTGCCGACATGGAGTCCAGAGATTGGGCCGAAACTAAGTCCTTTCTCGATTTATTTATCAAACGGAGATAGACATACTGGACTTGGATATGAATTCCTTTGGAACAATGTGCGAGCCTATGTGATTCATCATAAACGAAGATATTTACTTGATGAATCTGAAGATTCTGAATAAGACCTTGAGAAATCTTGATTGATAGTGTCATTCATAACGATTGTTTTGTTATTCATTGGTCATACTATTACGTACGATGACGACGTTAAAGAACGAGTAAATCCGACGACTCATGGTATCCTGATGAGCTGCTGGATGAGGTAGTTCTCCTCCTCTTCCGCGGCGGCGACGGCTTCCTTGGACGGCTCGCTTCCGTCTTTCGACGGGCGGTCGTCATTCCGCCTGTCGTTCTTCCCGTCCGACGCCCCGGTCTTCGGCGGCTTCTCGCCTTCCCCGCGCGTCTCCTTCGGCGCTTTCTCTTTCCCGGCGCCCGCCTCTTTCGCCGTCTTGTCCGCCTTCGAGGAGACCTTGCCGATGTAGAACGTCTTGTCCTTGATCTTCTCCGCCGCCTCGGCCATCACGCCCTGCTCGAGCTTCTTCGGCGGCCACGCGAACGAGAGGCCGTCGCCTGTCCGGCGCGCGACGACGTGCACCTCCGGTTTTTCACTCTCATCGACGATGAGGTTCGTGCCTTCCGCTTGCAGCCCTTGGAAGAGGATCGCGGCGCTGTAGCTCGCGACGAGGAAGAGGTGCGCGCTCTCCTCGGCGGAGAGGTCGCTCAATCTTTTCACCTCACGCTGCGGCTGGACGAGGACGTGGCCGTTCGCCGCGCCGTCCGCGGGCAGTGAGGCCTTCACGATCCGGTCTTCATACACGAGCGTCATGAATTTCACTCAACGAAGGGAAGTTCTTGTCCAACGTCCTCATTCCGTCCCTCATCGTTCACTCTTGACTCTCTCCGACTCTGACGTTTGCCGCGCCAGGTGCTATCGGGCTTCGCGTCCGGCAAACATCAACGTGGCGTCCTCTTGTCCCACACCTCTTCCCACGCGGCGGCCGCCTGGTCGCGCGTCACGCCGCGCTCTTTCCGCTCCTCGTGCTTTTCCGTCGGCTGTTCGTCAGGCTCGACGGTGACGCGCACCCCATCGTGCGCCTTCGCGTGCTCCTGATACGCTTGGATGATCGCGTTCACGTTGCTCCCGTCGAAGAACCGTTGCAAGCGCGCGTTCTGCGGGATGAGCTTCTTCAGCCCTTCAGGGTCTTCGATCATCAGCCTCTTCAATTTCGGCTTCCCGTCGATGTACGCGCACAGTTGAGCGATCGTCATCTCCCGCGCGGGCGTGACGTCGTCGTTCTCCCCGAAGCCGTTCTTCGCGCGCTCTTGCTGCGCGTGCTCCTGATACGCCTTGATGATCGCGTCAGGGTTCGAGCCCGTGAAGAACGTCGAGAGCCGTTCGTTCTCGGGAATGAGCCGTTTCAACTCTTCCGGCGCCTTGAGGATGAGGTCGCGCAGCTTCCGACTGTGGTCGATGAACGCGAAGAGCTCGTTCAAGGGCATCTCCCGCGCGGGCTTGACCGGCGTCAGGGTCTGGGAGGGAGAGGCGGCGGCAGAGTGCGGCTCGCTTGACGTTGGTGCGCTCGGCGTTGGTTGGACGCCGTCCAACGAGTGCTTGACACCGAGGTGCGCTTGCCGCAGACGCTCGCCGAGGAGTTTCAAGTCGACGCCGCCGAAAAGGCTTTGGAACTCCGGGTTCTGCTTGAGAATCCCTTCCAGCTTCTCCGGATTGTTCATCAAGAGCGCTTGCAGTTCAGGGTTCTGCTCGATGACGAGCGCGAGCTGGTCCATCGACGGCGCTGGCGCTTGTCCCGTGAAGGGTTTGGCCAAGGACGTGACGTCGTTTTCGAGACCTCGTTCGAGTTCAGGGCGTTCCGGCGACGGAACGCGTTGTTCAGGGACTGGAGCTTGTTTTGTTTCCGGTGCCAACGCGCCGACCTGCAAGAGGTCGAGTTTTCCCGTCTTCGTCAAGTGTTGGCGCATCACCGCGTAGAGGTTCTGCTTGAGCAACGGCGCGACGTCAGACTGATTGATGCCGAGTTTCGGGATGTTCAGGACGTCAAGACCGTCATTCTCTTCTCGAGGGATGAGGTGGAAGAGGAAGTGCGGGCTCTGCTGCCCCGCGATGGCGCCGTTCGCGATGAAGACCGTGCACCGCTTCGCGAGCATCGCGTCACGCACCGCGCCGGAGAGCGCCGCGGTCGTGCCGAACAAATGCTCGAACTCATCCGGCGGAATCAACGGCATGATCGGGTAGTGCTCCTTCGTCAGGACGAGCGTGTGCCCTGTGCACGCGGGGTTGATGTCGAGGATGGCGAGCAGCTTGTCGTCTTCATAGACGCGCGTGCTCGGCATCTGCCCGTCGACAATCTTGCAGAAAATGCAGTTCGCCTTCTGCTGCTTCAAGAGCTCTTCCTGGCTCGGCTCGTCAGCCATAGACTTTCCCACGCACCGAGTGTTTAAAAAGGTTGTTGGGATGGTGATGTGCGAACAGCGTCATCGCCGCTTTATCGAGTCGTCCGTCCGCCACAGGCGGGTCGGGGCTGGCGCGGCACGGATTTTCTCGTTCACGTTCTCGCGAGTACGTCGTATAACTCTGAACAACGACGAGGACTTTTGCCGCGCCAGCACGGACCGGGCGGTGCCCGGACCCTCGTACTGCACCACGGCGATGATAACGACCCTTCCGGAACGATACTCTTTAAAACCGTCACCATCTCCAAGACGGTATGGGCGGCTCTCTTCCCCAATCATTCTTGGAAGGCGTGTTCGAGTTCCTCCGCTCGAACGAGAACTCCTTCACAAAAGAGTCCTTGGTCAAGGAGAAGCAACGACTCGCGAAAGAGCACGGCATCGTCAACGTGCCGAGCGACATCTGCATCCTCACGCACCTCGACGGGAACGAGCTCGAGTACGCGAAACCTTATCTGCTCTCGAAGCCGTCGCGGAGCGGTTCCGGCGTCACCGTCGTCGCGGTCATGACGCGGCCGAAACGGTGCCCGCACGGGCGCTGCACGTACTGCCCTGGCGGCCCGAGCAGCCTGTTCGGCGACACGCCGCAAAGCTACACCGGCCACGAGCCGGCCGCACTGAGGGGGGCGCGCGCGAACTTCGACGCGTACGTCCAAGTCTTCAACCGGCTCGAGCAGTACCTCGTCAGCGGTCACGACCCGCAGAAGGTCGAACTTATCATCATGGGCGGCACGTTCCCCGCCGAAGATGTGGGATACCAAGACGCCTTCGTCAGGGACTGCTACCAGGCCTTGAACGACTTCTCCCGGCTTTTCTACGACGAAGAGGGCGTGCTGCGCCTCGAGCGTTTCAAGGAGTTCTTCCTCCTCCCCGGCAGCGTCCACGACGAGACGAGGGTCGTCAAGGTGCAGGAGGCGGTCGTGCAAGTCAAGGCTGGACGGGAGCAGACGCTCGAAGAGTCGCAGCAGGAGAACGAGTCTGCGCGGCTACGGTGCGTCGGCACGACCATCGAGACGCGCCCGGAGCGCGACCTCTTGCCGGTCGCGAACAACCTGCTCCGGCTCGGCGTGACCCGCGTCGAGCTCGGCGTCCAGACCACTTTTGACGACGTCCTCGAGAAGGTGCATCGCGGTCATACGGTCCAGGATTCAATCGACTCCATCTCGGTCTTGCGCGACCTCGGCTTGAAAGTGAACGCGCACCTCATGCTCGGACTGCCGTTGATGACTCGCGAGCGCGACGTGGAAGCGGTCAAACGGTTGTTCACCGACCCGGGCTTCAAGCCGGACATGCTCAAGATCTACCCGTGTATGGTTCTCCCGGGAACGCCCTTGTACGACGACTACAAGAACGGATCGTACACGCCGTTGTCGACTAATGAAGCGGCCTCCCTGATTGCCGAGATGAAGCAGTTCGTGCCGCGCTGGGTGCGCATCATGCGCGTCCAACGGGACATCCCGAGCAACCTCGTCGCCGCCGGCGTGGACAAGACGAACCTTCGACAAGTGGTGGGCGAACGGCTCGCGGCGCTCAGAACGCGGTGTTCGTGCATCCGGTGCCGCGAGATTAAGAACCGCGAGGCGAAGAAAGCGGTCTTGAATGTCCTCGCGTACGAAGCGAACGGCGGCGAAGAGTTCTTCATCTCCATCGACGACCCGACGCAGGACGCGCTCATCGGGTTCTGCAGGCTCCGGTTCCCCGGCAAGCAATTACGCCCAGAGTTTGACGTTCGTACGGCCATCGTCAGAGAACTCCACGTGTACGGCAAAGCCACCGGTCTCGGCGTCGTCGGCGTGCCGAGCAGCAGCCAACACAAAGGATACGGCAGCCAATTACTGCACGTCGCCGAGCGGATTAGCCGCGAGCACGGCAAGCGGAAGCTCCTCGTCATTTCAGGCGTCGGCGTCCGCCAATACTACGAAAAGCTCGGGTACAAACGAGAAGGACCGTACATGGGGAAAGAGGTCTAAAAGTACTTCTTCAACTCTTTCTTAACTTCCTAACTTTTCCGTTTCCTGACGAAGAACACCGTCAAAACGATGACGAGAACTATTCCTGCGACGATGGCGGGGACGATCCAGGGTTTCTCGTTCGCTTTCGCCTCGGCTTGTCTCGCCGCGAACTCGGCCGCCTGCTTCGTCGCTTCTCTCGTGGCCTTCTCGGACTCCCACGAGGCTTTCTCCGTCGCGTTCAGCCACCAGTGGTCGAGAGAGTCAGGATTTAAGGATTTTACGGCCTGCTGGAGCTCTTGTTCAGTTAAGCCATTCTCAGTCACCGGTACGGTAATCGACTTGTTTGCCGTGATGAGAACGCTCTTGAGACTGACCTGGTCGGTCACGACGACCGCACCGTCCAGCGTCACCACTGTCGTCGAACCGTCGTCGTTCACCGTGACCGTGTACTCGGTGCCGATTGGGGTGACTGCCGTGGTCTGCGTGAAAACTATGCGCTTCTTGACGCTGCCCGCCTTGTCAATGAACCAGCCCGCGCCCCGGTGCAGGTAATAGCTGACCGCCAGGAAGCCATCGACAGTGATGCGATACGGCTCGTCCATGGCAGGCGACTTGAGGTACTCGACGATTGCGCCCATCACTTCTCGCTGCATCCACGAATCCGAGACGTAACGGAAGTCCGACTCGTCAAGCCCGGTGCTCGGGTCGATCGTGCCGTGCTTGATTATCTCACCCTTGAGGTCGTCGTACGCGATCATCTCGACGAGCGAGTCCTTGCCGAACTCCGAGTTGCCATCGTCAGTCTTGATAGTGACTGCCCCGTTGCCTGTGTCGATGACGTCGCCGTACTCGAACCGGCCGTCGTAATAGGTCGCTTCATCAGCGGGGGGTGGTGTGATGACGCCGTTCTCCGGGATATTGCCATTCTCCTTGAGATCTGAGAGGTCGTCGTGAGCGATCCGGAACTCTTCCGTAATCGGCGTGACCTTGCCGTCCCGCAAGAGCTTGACGTCGCCACGCACGTCGGTGATGCCGGTCTCGAAGACGACGGCTGACGCGCTCGGAGTCTGCGGCGGGAAGTTCTGCTGTGCCTTCGCGCGCTCCGCTGCCTCGCAGGCATAGTACGTGTCCTGGTCATGGCCGTAGGCGGCGATGCAGTCGTTGCTGCACTCCGTCGCCCCGAGCGTGTCCTTGAGGATGTCCGGGCAGGCGTCCTGACACGCATGATATGGAATCAGCGGGTCCTCGCAGACGGCGGAGACGGAGATTGCGAGGAGTATGAAGAGCGCTCCCGCAACGACGAACATACCGTTGTTCACAAGCGTCTTTCCCGTTCAAGGGTTTAAAAAGTTTTTCTGAACTGGCATGAAGGGTGAGATTTTTGGTTCGACGCTCATCTCGGCCAGTATTGCTTGAGCGTGACCTTTGGCAGTTCTAATGACTTGTCGTAACTCCCGACGAGAACGTGGATGGACGCTTCCGGGTCGTAGGCTCGATACTTCGGGAGCTGTTTCCGTTCGAACTTGCCCACGAGTCCCTGGTGGGATTTCACCTCGACGAGCGCCCGACGACCCTCTTCACCTTCAACGACGATGTCGACGTCAGTACCGCCAATGGAACGGTTCGTCTCGACGCGCACGGGCTGGAAGCCGAGATTCTCGATGAAGTACGAGAGGTTCTCCCCGAAGAGAACGATGAGTTGCGCGTGATAATTATTCGACACCACTCTGGAAGAATCACATATTTTTTAAACGTTCTGTTCGGAAGCCACGCAACGTCCACTTTATAAATCTCGCCTGAATCTCGAGGAGGATGAAAGAGCAGCTTCCGGATGAGACTCCGGGCGAAGAGGTCGTCGCTGACGTCGCCGACCTGGGCGATGACGACAACGAATCTCAAGAGTCCGCATCCTCGCTCACGCCGATTCCGCAGTCTATCGAGTTGAAGCCGGCGTTCATCGAACGGTACAAGAAGCTCTTAGGGCCGTGCTATGATGAGTTCATCACGTTCTCCTCCTCGTACATCCGGAAGTGCATCCGCGTCAACACGCTGAAAATCACCGTTCCGGAGCTGCAGAAGCGCCTCGAAGGCGAATGGAAGCTCACCCCAATCCCTTGGTGCCCGGAAGGGTTCTGGATCGAGAAGAAGGGCGAGAAACGGTTCGACATCGGCAACCTCGTCGAGCACCAGCTCGGCTTCTTCTACATCCAAGACGCAGCCTCCATGATCCCCCCGCTCGCCCTGCGGCCCGAGCCCGGCGACCGAGTTCTCGACCTGTGCGCCGCGCCGGGAAGCAAGACGACGCAGTTGGCGCAGTACATGAACAACGAGGGAGTTCTGTTCGCGAATGACGTGAACGCGGACCGGCTCAAGCCGTTAGGCTTGAACTTGCAGCGGTGCGGCGTCACGAACGCGATTGTCCTCTTGAAAGGGAACAAGCGGATGCAACCCGCCAGCTTCGATAAAGTTCTTGTGGACGCGCCGTGCACCGGCACTGGAACCATCAGACGCTCGCTCAAGACGATGCGCATGTGGAGCCCTGGCCTCGTCACGAGACTCACCAGGGACCAGAAGTACCTGCTCGGCCTTGGCTACTCGCTCCTGAAACCCGGCGGGTCGATCGTCTACAGCACGTGCACCCTCGAGCCGGAAGAAGACGAGGGGGTCGTCACGTGGCTCTTACAGAACAACCCCGACGCGGTCTTAGAGGCGATAGACTTGCCAATCAAACGCACTCCTGCAGTTCAAGAGTGGGAAGGCCGCCGGTTCCACGACGACATCAAGAAAGTCCTCCGTATCCTCCCCCAAGACAACGATACTGAGGGTTTCTTCGTCGCGAAGATACGGAAACGTTCCTCGTGAGAGGAGAATCGGCTCACTCCCTAAACCATTCTTGATTTTCAGGCGCGTTCTTGTCGACGGGCATGACGAGTTCCGGCGCTTGGCTGCCGTACTGCCAGACCGCGGTGCGGTTCTTCACGCGCGATGGATCGCGCTTGGCGTACTCGACCGTCTGGTCGGCCAAGTCTCGCAGGGCGCGATACTCGGGCGTGGGAATCACGTTCCGGACACCGTGCTGGTTCGTCGCGTGCGTCTCGTAGCTGACGATGCCCGCACAGAACCCGAGATCGAGATCTCCCGGTAGCGAAGAGTACTTCGCCGAGAGGTTCTTCACCGCTTCGCGGACCGCATCCAGACGATGTGCGGCATCTTCACCGGTCGCGTGTTTCAGTCCGATGATGAACTCGTCACCGCCATAGTGGACGATGATGTCGCTCGCGCGGAGGTGGCTGCGTAACGTCTCGCCGAAGATGAAGAGGATGTCGTCAGTCTTCGGGTGGCCGTACTGTTCGTTCAACCGCGCGAAGTAGTCGATATCGAGGAAGGCGAGACTGAACGGGAGGTGCTCACGCACTGCAGAACGGTATAAGTTCTTGATGTGGTGTTGGCCACGCGGACTGTAGAGCGTCTGGCATTTGTAGCTATAGATCGTCTCGTACCGTCCGAGACGGCTCGCGAGGGACTCTTTCACGCTCTCTATCGTCTTCAGGATCGTCGCCCGTTCTTCCTTGCTGAACGCGTCGACTCGTTCGCGACGCAAGTGGAGGACTGCTCGTAAAGAGGGGGGTTCGTCCTCGATGCTGACGAGAAGCGGGATGGCGTACTCTGACGCTTCTTGGTTCACGTCTTCCGGGATGAGAATGTTGTGAGGGAGGCGAGCATCCATCGCGTACTGTGCGCTTTCCGTCTTGAACGCGAGGCCGCTCAGCGTTTCGTCAGCGACAAAGACACCGCCTTTATACTTCGCGTAGACGCCGTCAGCTTCGACGAGGTGCATGAGGTCGAACCCGAGGTTGGGGCCGCGGATCTTCCGTAAGAGGGTGAGGCTGTCCACGCTGATCTCCTGCCGTTCGAGAAGACCTTGGAGGACGATGCATAAGTCTTCCAGCGTGTGCGACGTCGTGACGAGCTTGTTCGCTTTCAAGAGCTGTTCGACCTCGATCCTTGCGCCTCGTTCGTGTTCGAACGCGTGCTGGAGCCGATCCGCTCGCTGTTGGAGCGACTCCGGAGAGTTTGGAGGTAGGTCGTGAGGGTTCATATGAATCACAGTCGGAGTCGCACTCGAGCCGAGTCACCCCGTTATTCCGGCGCACTCAACAGCAGTATATATCTTTTGCGTATATTCTAATAATCATCTACTCGAAATGAGCGTTCAGCACAGGACTGTGAGAACCAAAAAATGTTGAAATGAGAAGGAAAAAACTGAGTTGTAAAGAGAAAAATTCTTTACTTACGCGCTTTCTCGAGGCGTCCTTGGCGGAGCGCGAGGAGGCTCTGGTCGTTCACCTTGATGACCTGCCACCGGACGCCCGGGATGTCGCCTTTCGAGCGGCCCATCTTGCCGCCGATGCACTCGATGATGACCTCGTCGTGCTCGTCGACGAGCTTCTGCGCGCCGTCGCCAGGCAGGAATGCGGTGACTTGCTTGCCGTTCTTGACGAGCTGGACGCGCGCGCACTTGCGCATCGCGGAGTTCGGCTGTTTCGCCTCACGCTGGACCTTCTCGAGCACGATGCCTTTCGCCTGCGAACTGCCCTCGAGCGGGTCGCTCTTCACCTTCGCGCCCAAGACCTTCTTCGCGTACCACTTGTAGAGCGTGCGCGAGCGAGCGCGGCGCGCCTTCAGCTTCTTGGCGGCGTTGAGTCCTGAGGCTTTCTTACCCATCTTACACGACCTTGATCTCTTTGACTTCCGGAAAGTATTTCTGGACGACGCGCTCGTAGAAGCGCAAATTCTGGGCCTTCGCCCCGATTATTAAACCTTTCGTTTTCACGTCGTTGTCGGAGAGCGTGATAATCCCCTCGCTCGGCGTGTCCGCGTCCATCTTCTCCACCTTCAATGGGTGGATGAGGTTCCTGATGAACAGCTTCACGTCGGGGTTGAACTCCGCGACCTTGATGCGACGGTTCAACTGCGTGCTCAGCTTCTTCACGTTCGCCCCGTTCTCGCCGAGCGCTCGCAGCAGGCCGCCCGTCTCGATGATGAAGATGAGCCGGTCGTTGTGGTCGTAATAGTCGCGTACCTTAACGTGCGTGAGCTTCTCGAAATGCGCAATCGTCTGCAAGTCGTTCGTGTCGAAGACCTGCTTCTCCGGTTGTTGTTGCGGATGAGAATGTTCCATGTCGATCAGTTTGAATGGTTTCTACGAGAGGAAGGCGAGGACGGCAATCGAGAACGGCTTCTTGCACAGCGTGCCGAGCTCGTCGTTCGGGACGCCGGCGTCCTCGATGAGGAAGTGGTCGCCGAGCTTTTGGTACTGCTCGAGCTGCGCTTTCAGGCTCTCCGGCGCGTTGCTCGCGAGGACGACCTTGGCGACGCCGCCCTTCCGGACCGCTTTCAACACGCGTTCAGAGCCAAGGATGAGCTTGTCACTGCCGAGCATCTTCCTGATTTCCGTCTTCATGGTGCGTCACGAATTACGAGCCATTTATAAAGCTTTCTTCTCGGTGTTCACGAGCCGCTCTTCACTTTCGGCCGCTTCGCCACGAGGTGCGGCAACCCAGTGCCGACCGGCACCGGCTGGTTGAGCATGACGTTCTCGATCACGCTGTTCAACTGGTCGTGCTCGCCAATCATCGCCGCGTTGAAGATGTGCCGCAACGGCGTCTCGAACGAGGCGCGCGCGAGCACGCTCGGCTTGTCCTTCACGATGCCGTAGCGCGAGATTCCTTGGAGGCCGCCCGCCATCGTCATCGTGTCAGCGACGAGGAGGATGTGGCGGATGTCGATATCGATGCCTTGAGCGCGCAAGACCTTCAAGACTTCCCTGATGATCTGCTCGCGCGCGGCCTCGATGCCGAGGACCTCCTCGACCTCGTACAAGTCATTCGACACCGTCCGTAACGGATCGGTCTCGTCCAGCTTGAGGATGGCTTTCAGGTTCGTCCCGGCGGTCATGATGATGAACTCGTCGCCGCGCTTGACCGGCAAGACTTGCCGGACGCCCTTGACGCCGTTGATGTAAACGCTCTTGATCTTCGTCTTCAAGCGGTAGATCTCCTTCAACGGCTCGTCTTTCGACGTGCTCTTGATCTCGATGGCGTCATCGCCGTTCTTCTTCACGGTGAACCCCTTGACGAGGCTCTTCGCGAGAGTCTTCGCGAGACGGTCGCTGTCGTTGCCGACGAGCGCCATCTTGTCGCGATCGAGCAGGATGGTCATCGTGCACTCGACGACGTCGATGGAGAGCTCGCGGATGTACTCCTCGAACAGCGTCTCCTTCACTTTCTCAGCGACCTTCCGGATGCCCTCGCCCTTGTTGTACGGCGGCTTGAGGTACACCTCCATCATCGGGCTCTGGATCGCCTTTCGCGCGTCCAGGATCTCGATAAGCCGCGGCAATCCCGTCGTGACGTTCATCTCCGAGACACCGGCGAAGTGGAACGTGTTCAGCGTCATCTGCGTGCCCGGCTCGCCGA
>DASH01000092.1 GCA_002503705.1 Candidatus Woesearchaeota archaeon UBA153
CTCGCGCAGCAGTTCCGCGACGTCCACGCGATTGACTTCTCCGAACAGATGCTCGTCCAGGCGAGCCAACGCCAACAAGCGCTGAAGAACGTCACGTTCCACCAGGCGGACATGCGCGAGCTCACCAGCATCGGCGCGAAGTTCGACGTCGCCATCGCCGTCAACTCAGTGCTCCACCCGAACCCTGACGACGTGCAGCGCTCGCTGGAGGAGATCCGCGGATGCTTGAACGACGACGGGCTCTTCCTCGGCATCTTTCCCTCGATGGAATCAGTCCTGTACAATTTCAGCCTCGTCTACGACCGAGAGTTCTCCAAGGAGGCGAGCGAGGAGAGAGCGCTGCGTCAGACAAAACGCATCTGCGAGCGTCGCAAGTACAACTTCATCACGGGCGTCTACGAGGACGGGAGCGACCGGCAGAAGTTCTACTACGAATTCGAACTCGGCATGCGGCTCCGGCGCGCGGGCTTCAAGAACATCAAGTTCAAGAAAGTCCTCTACCCGTGGGGCGCGGAGTCCGGGGACTATGAGGACTTCCATGGAATGCCGGAGATGTGGGACTGGTACGTGACGGCGAAGAAATAAGAGCGGGAAGAAGAGAGAAGAGCGGGAAAAATTTTGAAGAAGAAGAAAAGAAGTTTTTCTGGAGTCCTTGCGCGATTCAGCTGTACGCGCTCGGGTCGAACCCGTCCGGCATTCCGGCGCCGTACTGCGCCATCATGTCCTCGAGCGAGGTCGGCGTGGCCGGCGGCGTCAAGTCTGATGCGCTGACCGAGGTCTTGTAGCTCGTCGCCTTCATGATGTTCGACCCTTGAGGGGTGCTCACTTCGATGTAGAGCGGCACGCCCTCCGCAGAGTAGCAGCCGATCTCGGTGAAGCTCCCCTCGCCTTGGATGGCGAAGGCCATCTTGAAGCACTTCGCTTTCGTGCCCGCGATGGTCCGGTCCGGTTCGTTGAAAACTTGGTATTGCTCCCAGAACGCGTCTCCCTCTGCCGCGTACTTCGAGGCCAAGTCGGAGGATTGCTCGTCCTCGGGCGCGTCGATCTTCATGCAGGTCCACGTCGCATCCTGCTTGTTGCACGTGATGAACTCGTTCGGGAGGATGAACGTCCGAGCCTCGTAGGAGGTGCCATCCTGGCTTCCTTTCACATCCATCCGCATGCTCTTCCCTTTCAAGTATTGCGTCATCTGCGTCGTCTCAGAGGTGCCGTCATACGACGCGGTCACGTCGTACGCGACCATGTACTCAAGCTTGCCGTACTTGTCGAAGATTGACTTCAGACCGGTCTTCGCGTCGCTGCCGGACGCTTGCGAGCCGCTGCCGACCGTTACGGTGTTCTCGTCCGCGACGATGCCGTCCCCTGTGGCGGTGCCGCCAGTATCTGTCGTCGGCGCGCACGCCGCGACGAGGAGCGCGACGAGGACTATCGGTATCACGTATTTCATGGTTCTCCACCTCCTGCTTTTGCTGGTTTCCGTTTGAGGAGCGTGAGCGTCGTCTTCTTCAGGGTGTTGTTGGGGATGAGCAGCGTGTCGCCACGTCGTGAGACGATGACGGTCTCCCAGAGGCCTGTCGAGAGGACTTCGCCTTCAAAGGTGGCCGCCCGCAGGTAGACTCCTCGCTTGATCGTCTTACGAAGCGAGAGGCCGGCGATGAGGTTCGGCAGGGAATCTCTCAAGAGGAGGAAGGTCGAGGTGACGAGCGCGATGGCGATGATGAGCAGGACGATTTGGATGGCGGTGGTTGCGAAGCCGATCGCGTCGAGCGCGAGCAGGACGCTTCCGACGTAGAAGACCCCGGCGATTGTGCCGGCGACCGTTTTCGTGATGCTGAACTTGAGGCCGAGCCGCTTGCGTCCGGCGTCGTCGGCGCCAGCATCAGTCATGAGTTTTCTGATGAGCCTGCTGAGGATCTTGCCCGCGAGGAAGCCGATGAAGAGGATGAGGATGAAGAGGACGAGTTGGTTGAGTGTTGGCGTGATGCTCGCCATGAAGCGCTCTAACGCGTCGAGAATTGTCGTCACGACCCCCATGGTTTTGAGAGGGGACTGACCTGTTTAAAAGGTTTCGGAGAGTTAATAATGTGCCATATGGAAAATAATATGTGCTGTTGCTCTGAGAAGAATGGTAAGAAGAAAGAGAAGAAAGACGAGCGGGAGAAGAAGAAAGAGAAGAAGAAAGAGGGGGAGGAGAAGAAAGAGGAGGAGAAGAAGAAGAAAGAGAAGAAGAAAGAGAAGAAGAAGAAAGAGAAGAAGAAGAAAGAGAAGAAGAACGAGGAGGAGAAGAAGAAGAAAGAGAAGAAGAAGAAGAAGAAAGAGAAGAAGAAGAACGAACGAGTAACGCTCTAGACGATGACGAACTTACCGATGGCCGCGCCGCAGAACGGGCACCGCCCCGGATGCTCAGTCTTCGTGTTGTACTTGAAGCGAGCAGTGCACTTACAAGCATACAGGACGTTTTGGTCGTCGATGCGTTTCGCCTTCACGACCTCCTTCGCCTTCAACCGCGCCGCGCGTTCGAGATACTCATCCTCGCCATCCCAACCAGCAGGTTTCGGCGAGGCCTTTTTCTCGTCCAAGACCACGGTTTCGGGATTCGCGACGGCTTGGCGTTGCTGCTTCTCTTTCAGCTTGCGCTCTTTCACGCACGCGGCGCAGACCGCCATCTCGTAGACGATATCGACGGTGAGCTCGTCGACCGGCACCTCTTGGCCACACCGCTTGCACTTCGCCTTCAGACCAACATTGAAGCCCATGACGACGCCACTCAGAAGAGCAGTTTTTATGTTTTTCGAGAAAAAGACGAGAAAGACGCCAACAACAGAAAAAGGAGTGCCGTTGCCGTCCTTAAGGGTGAGCATCCCACGGGCACGGAAGCGGGCGCGTCGCGAGGGGTTGGCCCCGTCGGGGACGCAGCGCCCGCGGGACAACAAACGAGATGCGAGCAGGACGGCAACGGCACGACGAGAAGAAGAAGAAGAAGAAAGAAAGAAAGAAAAAGAAAATCTACGACTCTTTCAACAGCTCGTACAGCATTCCCGCGCTCCACGCTTGCGCGAACGTGCCGCCCCACTCTTGCGACTCAGCGCTACTCACCTCCGAGCAGTGGCCGAGCGCACCCTGCCAGAGCAGGTCGCTCACGCACGCCGCGCGCAACGCGCGAATCTTCTCCGCGTACCGTTCACCGTCGAGCGTGCGGAGCGCGATCGCCGAAGCGGCGTTCACCCAATACCAAGAGTCGCCACGATGGTAGCTCTGGTCGTTGATGCCGGTATGGCGCGGCGTGTACAGCGCGTCCGCGATATCAATCGTCGAGAGGCCGCCCCACGAGAGCCACAACCGCTCGAGCGCGTGGTCGAACGCGGCGCGCCACTCGTCTTTCGAGAACAAGTGCGGCGCGATGTAGTACGCGAGGAAGACGTTCGGTCGTTGGCGAGCGTCCAAGACGTCGTCACGCATCCCGTCGGCGAGGACGCCGTCAAGGTACAACTTCTCCTTCGCGGACGCCGCGAGCTTGAACGCGGCCTTCCGCCACCACTGGCCGCGACTGAACAACCGCGTCTGCTGGTCGAGCAACGCCAACGCGTCATACATCGCGTACTGTAACGCTTGAATCTCAATCCGGACGCCGCCGCGGTGGTCGCCCGCGTACGCGGCATCCATCCACGTCTCGCCGGGACCGTTCACGATGAGCCCTTCCGGCGTCGAGCGTTGCGCGAGCAAGAGCTTGACGACTCGTTCGAGACGATTTCGCAGCTCGCCGAGCTCTTTCTTCGTGAAGTACATCTGCAACAAGTCTTTCTGGCGCAGTGTCCGGACGAGGTCAGCGGTGCGTTTCGCGAGCCAGCCGAGCGCGTCCGCCGCGAGGAGACCGCCAGAGGGGTAGTACGCGTCGAGCGCCGGCTGCTTGTCCGCGAGCGCGTAGTAGCGCAGCAGGACTTCCTTCGCGAGCGAGTAGTGGCCTGCAGCGATGACGCCGCCGAGGCTGATGAGCTCGTCACGGCTCCAATAGCGAGAGAACCATGGGAGGCCAGCGTAGATGCCGGCGTAAGACTGGCCTTTCTGCTTGGTGACGAGGCTGTCGAGCGCGGCCAAGGCGAGGTTCGCCTCGATGCCCGCCTCCTTGTACGCGTTCTTCGCGTACGCGTCCTGGCTCGCCCAGATCTCATCGGCGTGCTCCCACGCGTACGACGCCTTCTCCAACGCTTTCTCCAGGAGTTTCGAACGCGCGACGACGAGAGCGAGCGTGCCGTCGACGATGATCGCGCCGGGGCGGAAGACCCACTTCTCCGGGTGTTCGCCGCGACGGCCGTCGTACTGGTACTCGCGACGCTGCCACGCGTCGACCGGACGGTAGTCCGTCACGCCTTTGATGACGACGAACTGTTGGTACGCGAGGTCGCGGCACGAATCGTCCGCGTACTTCTTGTACTCGATGACGAGCCGATCCTCCTCGTGCGTGACACGATACACGCGACCGTGCGCGTCATCATCGTACAATCGGCGGACGTCCAAGTCGAGGAAGAGTTCGCCGGCGTAGTTCTCGAGGAGGTAGTGCAACGCGGTGCTCCCGTACCGGAACGTCTCGACCGCGCCGTGGTCGTAGACGCGCGAGACGCTGGAGATCCGGTTCGTGACTGCCGTGATCGCGCCTTTCGCGAGGTTGACGTTCTCGAGCGTCTTGACGTGCT
This sequence comes from Candidatus Woesearchaeota archaeon UBA153, assembly GCA_002503705.1. Classification (GTDB taxonomy): domain Archaea; phylum Nanobdellota; class Nanobdellia; order Woesearchaeales; family UBA525; genus UBA153. The sequence goes on from DASH01000092.1 coordinate 4,692, forward strand.
CGCCGCGCTCCGCGTCGTACTGGACGAGGCCATTGTACTTCGTCACGTTCACGCCGGGGCAGAGCGAGCAGAAACCGCCTTTCTTGTTCACGAGCAGGAACATGCCGTCGCCGAGGCCGGCGCTCTCGCCTTCGACGCGCTGCCCGTTATGCTCGTGGACGATCTTGACCAAAAAAACCTCACCCCTTCTTGAACGTGGTTTGATGCTGCATGAGCACCGATGACGTGCACAAGTATTTATGAGTTCTTCTTGAACGACGTCCTCGAGTGGTCGCCGACGAGCAGCGAGGCGTTGTGCTCAGAGCCCGCGCCTTCGATGAACGTCTCCTCGCCGAGAATCGAGTCGGCGAGCGCGATGTCTTGGACGGTGCTCCGCGCGTCGAGAATGCAGTCTTTCAGGACGGCGCGCTTGACCGTGCAGCCCTTCGCGATGCTCACGTTGGGGCCGATGACCGAGCCCTCGATCGTGCACCCCTCCGCGATGAAGACGGGCTCGTTGATGATCGTGTCGTGCGTCTTGCTGTGCAGGGCATGGTGCTTCTTCAACAGGATCGCGTTGCTTTCAAGTGTCGTTACGGGCATGCCGCAGTCGTACCAGCCCTTGACTTCGGCAACTTTGATCTTCGCGCCATGGTCGATCATGAACTGGAACGCGTCCGTCAAGAAGAACTCGCCTTTCAGCGTGATGTTCTGCTCGTAGACATGCTTGATGCCTTGGAACATCAATTTGTAGTCTTTGATGTAGTACAATCCGATGTTCGCGAGCTTGCTCACCGGCTCTTTCGGCTTCTCGACAATCTTGAGCATGTGTTTGTCCTTGTCGTGGACGATGACGCCGAAGCGCTGGTAGTCCTCGACCTCCTGCGCCCAGATGATGCCCGCGTCCGGGGACTTCTTGATGATGCTCAAGTCCGCGTCGAAGATTGTGTCGACGAAAACGATCAAGACTGGCTCGTCGACGAACGGTTCCGCGAGCTTGATCGCGCCCGCCGTGCCGTCCTTCACTTTCTGCTCGATGAAACGGCTCTTGAACGAGTACGTCTTCGTGATGTGCTCCTCGATCTGGTCCTTCAAGTGGCCGGTGATGAAGATGTACTCTGAGATATCGAGGCCTTTCAAGGCGTCGATGACGTGGTCGAGCACCGGCTTCCCCGCGACGGGGAGCAACGGCTTCGCCTTCGTGTGCGTATGCGGACGCATCCGCGAACCCTTACCCGCGAGCGGAATGATGACTTTCATGGAACCACCCTCTGAGGAAGGAGGAGAACGAAAACCGTTATTTATAAAACTGATGGAGGATTTACTCAACCTCACCATTCAAAGAATGACTGGTTTCACAAACGCGTTTTCAGCCAAGCGTACGTCTTCTCGAACAAAGCGTTCCTGAGCGGGGGATTCTCTTTGTAAGAATGGTTCGCGCCGGGGATAATCGCAATGTGCGAATCATGGAAGTAACCCTGAGCTTTCATCGTGTTTCGATAATCGAGTCGCGGATCAGAAGTTCCGTGCGCGAGAAATACAGGTTTCAATAAACCTCTCATCTTCTGTTCAAGATTCGTCGTCTTGAAGTCATCGATAATCTGCGGACCAATCTCGAGGCCCGATTCAGGCTTCAAGATGAAACCATTTCTTCGAAGCTCATCCTCAAGTTCCGGCGTGCTATATCTCGGAAACATGTCTTGAGGGAGGAAGAGCGCGGGGCTCCAAAGGGCATACACGTCAATGTTCGGGTGAGAACTCAGAACTGACGCAGTGGCCCCCAAACTGAATCCGACAACACCAATTTTGTTTTTCGGATAGAGAAGCGAAAGATGGCTCAGGGTCGCTTCGAGATCGCCGACTTGACGTTGCAAACTTGTGTCACGATACGTCCCTTGACTCTCACCGATACCCTCCATATCAAAGCGGAACGTATTGTAACCTCTTTGAGAGAAATAACTCTCTGCATCTGTGAACAGGCCATTCTCTTCCTTATTGCCGCCAAAGCCATGAACGAAGACGAGAACGGGAGAGTTTGGACGGCCGTTATTTAACACTCCCGCAAGTAGTTTCTGCCCCTTGTTAGGAAAGAAAATACGCTCGTTCATCTCACACTATGAACGGTCAAACTTTATATATTTTTCGTTAAAAACACCGTCAGACATGATACACCGATTGTCGACGACGATTGACGGATTGAGAATCACCGCATCGAAATGCGGACCGCGTCGAGTTCCATAAGATAAATTGCTTCCGTGACCAAAGTGCACAGTGCCAAAATTCTTCTCTTCGACAATAGAGGAATCCTCATCGACCTCTGTCCAGACATCATTTATTCCGATTGAGATTTCACTGACAAAACGTAAGATGTCGTGACGTTGCAGAAGGGGAAGGAAGTCTCGACGTGCAAAATCTGTGACGACAACATCATCCTTCACCATCAGAACGACAGGATAATCTTTAACACGCCCTAAATGTTGAACCTTGAAATCATAAACGAGACGGCCATTAACGCTTCCCTCTTGAGGCCCAAAGCCCACTTCACCCGCGGGAAAATCGCCACCGGAACCAGGAGCGCGGTAATCTCCCGTCTCGCAGAACACTTTGCCGATTCTCGCAGTCAAATCCGTTCCCGCAGGCGATGTGATGTGAATCTCAGTGGACTCTAAGAGCAATTGCTCGAGTGGACGACCGATTCTACTCATCCGAGATATGTCAGCAAGATACGAAGAACATGGTTCAGAAGGATGGATAATATTCGCAATTCTTTTTCCCAATTCGTGTTTTGCACTCCACCGCTCAGGAGTGTGCCAAATGTTACTGAGCAGGGCGACAATCAAGACCTCCGGCGTTCGCTCAAGGAATAATAATCGGATATCCTCAGGAAGTGGAGAAGTACCATCATACTCGAAGCGATGAGAGTCCAGTTTCATATCTCTTTCCGAGCAATAATCGATAATCGAAGACGCAATTGGAGAGAAAGCGGCATCATAAATGAGTCCTATATGTTCGTCAGGCTGGCAATTTAGAGATTTCTCGAACAAAGTTCTCAAAGGCATGAAACGAGCGATAAGACGCTTCAATATAAAGTTTTCTTTTCGCAACCACTCAAGAGTGGTCTCGCGGAAATCTCACTTCGGCGTATAGTGGTGCTTCTCATAATACCGTTTCGTGAACGCCGCAATCTTGTCGTACGCGTGCGCGAGCGTGTCGGGTTTGGCGAGGAAGACGACGCGGAAGTGGCCGTAGCGGACGCCGTGCTCCTCGTACTCTTGCAGGCCGAAGCCGCTGCCGTAGACCACGACGACGTGCTCCTCCTCGAGCAACTGTTCGACGAATGCCTTATCCGTTTGTCCCGGCGGCAGTTGGACGCGCGCGAACGCGTAGAACGCGCCGCGAGGCGGGACGACCGATATTCCCGGAATCGCGTTCAATTTCTCGACCGTGACGTCGCGTTTCGCTTTCAGGCGGAGGAGGAACTCTTTCTGGAACGCGTGGTCGCCGTTCAACGCCGCCGAGACTGCGTGCTGCTGCAGGTGCGGCGCGCTCAACCGGCTGCGCAGCAATTGCTTGATTGCGCCGATAAGCTTCGGCATCTTCTTCGTCGGGTCGTGGAAGTGGAGCCACCCGACGCGGTAGCCGGGCATGACGTAGTTCTTGCTCAAGCCGCCGAACGCGAGCACCGGGACGTCCGCGGCGAGCGCGGCGAGGCCGTGGTGCTTGTACTCTTTGTCGATGAGGAGCTGGTCGTAAATCTCGTCGGCGAAGACGACCAATTCATGTTTTTTCGCGAACGCGAGGATCTTGCGGAGCGTCTCTTCGGTGTAGACCGCTCCCGTCGGGTTGTTCGGGTTGATGACGACGATGCCGCGCGTCTTCGCGTCGATTTTGCGTTCCAAGTCCTTGAAGTCGACTTGCCAGTCGTTCTGCTCGTCGAGCGCGTAGTAGTTCGGCTCGCCGTGGTAGAGCGCGAGCGTGCTGTCGTACAACGGATAACCAGGACACGGCACGAGCAAGTTCTCGCCGGGGTTGACGAGGGCGGCGATGGCGAGCATGATGCCTTCGCTCGCGCCCGCCGTGACAGCAATGTCGTCGGTCGAGACGGCGAGTCCTCGTTCTCTTCGGAGGTGGGCGGCGATCGCGTCGCGCGCGCTCTTCAAGCCCATGCTGTCCGCGTAGCGCGACACCTTATGATGAGCGTCGCTCGCGTCCTCATCGATTTTCTTCTTCAGGAACTCCTTGATGTGCTGCGGAGTGTCGAAGTCGTAGACAGGAGGGTCGCCGATGTTGAGATAGAGGACTCTCTTCCCTTGCTGTTCGAGCGCTTGCGCCTTGACGACGATATCCCTGATCGCGTACGTGACCTTCGTCGACCGCCCGGATGGGAGGATCTCCTTCATGAGTATTGAAGACGAGGAAAGGGTATAAAAAAGTAGTGTAAGAATGAACGGGAGAAGAGTATTGTTTCCGTTCTTTTACGATGCAGTTTTTCGCAGCACGTCGTCGAGTCGTTTCCTGACGGCCGCGCCAGCTTCAGCTCTGAGCGCGACCATCCGCGACAAGAGGGCTTCCGGGACGCGACCGGTGGTGCACTGTGCTTCGAGCTTCGCCGTCTGATCGCAGATTCGAGAATTGTACGCGAGGGCTCGATCGAGCTCTTGATACTTCCGGTCCAGGATCGTTTTCAGCTTGTGGCGTTGCTGGCCATTCTCGATGACATCAAATGGTGAAGCATCTGCTCCGAGCACCGGGACGTTCACGCCCGTCATGTCGCGGAGGTATTCGTGGAAGACGAGATCGGTCTCGCGTTTCTGCTCTGCCGCATCACGGAACTGCAACGTATACCCCAACTGAACGTCAGGATGGTAGAGACGCGTGATGCCACCAGGCCCGATGATACCGAACTGCAGCATGGTGTTGACGCTCGCATCCTTCGCGCCCGCATGGCCCACCTCATAGAGACCGGTCAAGGCGCCCTCGAGGGTGGCCAAAGAGTTGTGTGGGAGTGTCCGTTGAACATTGATATAGTCTATGACGTGTGTTCTTCCACTTCCCGCAATCGCAATATCCTTCTTCCCGAATTTTATGACAGATTGACCTTCAAAGGAATCATTGCCGAGAAGCCAGAAGATTACTTGTTCTCCTCGCTCATCGGCGCCACCGATGATGAAGTTCGTAGAGTCTTGCAGAGTACGTACAGAGACGCGCAGATACGATTGAAGAACAGAGGTGAGATCAGCCAGAGAGGAAAGTTTTGCTCCGCGGACGAGTCTGACACCTTCTTGGATGAGATCGCCTCGACCGGTGCCCATCACGAGCGTGTCGCCGACGCGGAAGAGTTTCTGAGCGTTATCGTTCTTCGTGCCGCCGTTCTTGTTGATGATAATCTGGTCACCGGTGTCGATGAAAGCCGGTCTTGAGCTCATGGAATCAGCAACAAAAAGCGAGTAGTCACGTCCTTGAGAGTCTTTGAAGGTGAAAGCTGCGATGTTCGTCAA
>DASH01000085.1 GCA_002503705.1 Candidatus Woesearchaeota archaeon UBA153
CGAGCATCGCGGACTTGTGCCGCCAGAAAGTCGTCACCGTCTTCGTCGACGGGGACCGCGGCGGCGACTTGATCATCAAGGAGCTCTTGGCGATCACGGAGATCGACTTCATCACGAAAGCGCCGGACGGCAAAGAGGTCGAGGAGCTGACGAAGAAGGAGATCCACAAGGCGCTCCGTTCCCGGCTCGCCGCCGAACAGTTCAAGCTCGAAGGCGGCCGCGGCGACAACCGCCAGCAGCGCGAGGAGCGCTCGCGCCGCGACGAACAGCCTCGTCGTGACGAGCAGCCTCGCCGTGACGAGCGCCGCGAGGAGCGCGCGCCCCGCGACGAACGAGCACCTCGCGACGATCGACCGCCGCGCGAGGAGCGGACGCGCCGCGGCGACGAACAACCGCGCCGTGAAGAGCCGCCGCGCCGTGCGCGCTCCGGCGAACCGACTCCTGAAGAGCGGAAAATGTTCGGCGAGATGCTCGACGACTTGATCGGCACGCGCGGCGCGTACCTGCTCGACGCGACGTTGAACATCCTCGGCAAAGTGCCGGTCGGCGAGTTGGAGAGCACGATCAAAGCGCTCAAGTCCGGCATCCACGCCGTCGTCTTCGACGGCGAGATCGAGGCGAAGCTCGTCGACGTGGCGGAAGCCGCGGACATCAAGTTCCTCGTCGCGATGGACGCGAAAGCGCCTGGCCGCAACGTGGGCATCCTGACGGCCGCGAACTTCGTCTGAGGAGTTTCGTCAAACGTTTTTCACGATCTTTTTCTTTTCGTTTCATGACGTGTTCAGCCATCAGGCTGACGTTTGCTGGCGCGGCAGAAATTCATAGTCGTCGTTCTCTAACGCACGAACGTACTCACGAGCAGCTCGCGACGGACGAGGAAATCACGACGGACGANNAGTCAAGAACGAGTAACGACGTACGAAACGCGGACGCCGGACGAGGAAATCACGACGGACGAGCACGAGAAATCCGGGCCGCGCCAGCCATGACTGAGCAGTGCTCGGTGACGTTCCGGTAATCTTCCGGCGTCTTTGAGGATAGTTTTTTATAGGCGTTCGTCTTCTCGGTCGTCTATGTCGTTGCATCCGGATAAGAAGCTGTTCGAGCTGAACCCGCAGCTGAAGCGCGACCTTGACCAGTTGCGCGAGGACTTACGGAAGGCCGGCCTGATGGACACTATCGACTTCTAAGGCTCTGTGAGCCCCCCTGGAAAAACGGAAGAATCACGGCGCTGGTCGGAGACTGGGAGATACTTTTTTAACTGATTACAGGTTCTTCAGTCTTATGGCCGTTAATCCTTCCCGGGGCGAGTGGAAGATCCGCGCGAACGTCTTCGACCCGTTCACCGAGCGGACGCTCTTCCAGCTCGCGGGCAAAGGGTTCTTCGGCGACTTGGAGAGTCCTGTCGCGCTGGGGAAGGAGGCGAACGTCTTCAGCGCGAGCGCCGGCCGCTCGTCTGAGGGGAAAGAGAAGATTATCGTCAAGATTTACCGTCTCGAGAACAGCAATTTCAAGAAGATGTACGAGTACCTGCAGCAAGACCCGCGGTACATGCACGCGAAACCCGCGAAACGCGACGTGATATTATCCTGGTGCCAGCGCGAGTTCCGAAATCTCATGCTGGCGCGCGAGTCGATCAACGTGCCAACGCCCATCGGGTACAAGAACAATGTTTTAGTGTTGAGTTTTATCGGCGACGCGATTAATGCCATTCCGGCGCCGCAGTTGAAAGACTCTGTGCCGTCGAACCCCGAAGCGTTTGCTCAAGCGGTACTGGAGCGAATCGCAATACTTTGGAAGCACGGGTTGGTGCACGGCGACCTGAGCGCGTTCAACATCCTGAACGACGGCGACCAGCCGGTGTTCATCGACTTCAGCCAGTCAAGCCCGACCACCGCGCCGAACGCGAAAGAGCTGCTGCGACGTGATTTGACGAATCTTGCTTCGTACTTCAAGAAGCACGGCGTCAAGCTCGACGTGGAGAAAGAGCTGGAGAGAGTCGTGAAAGGCGCGAAGCTCACTCGTCGGTAATCTTCCGAATTCTGTTTATAAGGCACTGGTCAGTCAGTAACAACATTTAAATAATTCTTTTGTTCTTCTCCGGTTTGACAGGTAAAGCCGGCCGGACAGTGTACCTTGAGGTGCACGTCGTCAGTTCCGGTTGGTGCTGTCGCCTTTCTTCAGAACACGTAGGAGACTTCTTTCGGGATGGTGAGCGCGTCCACGTACATGTCGTCCTCGTGCTCGAATTTCTGGAAGAACGACCATGAGAGCACGTCCGCGAACTGCAAGCCTACCCACGATTCAGAATAACTGTGATGAACGATCCGGCTCGCTGTCCCCGAGCACGATTCCAGTTTGCGGCAGAAGTATTGGTTGAAATCATCCTGCAAGACCTTCCCTTTTGACCTGTCGATGCGGATCTCGAGGTCGACCTCCTTGAGGACGATGCTCTCCGCGAGCTTGCCCGCCACGTAATTGTAGAGTCTGTGTTTGTTGCTCTTTAAGTAATCGCTGTATACCTTCCGTTTCTCGAGGACGACGACGAAGACGCACGCCTCCGGCACGCCGTTCAGTTCCTTGAGCATGTGGAGGATGATCTCCTTCTTCGTTTTGTTCGCCTTGATCTCTCGTGCCTTCCGCAACTGCTTGCGATACTTGTGCCGGCGCATCCGCTTGATGATTCGCTCGAGGTCTGCGGGGTTTTTCACGTGCAACGCGACGATGACGAGGTGGCGCGAACCCTTCACCGGGTCGCCCGGGTCGCCGCTCTCATCGAGGTAGAGATATCTGAGCATCGGAACGGCGATGCGCCACCGTCTTAAATAACCAGCACTGAAGGTTTCCGACGAGACCGGAAGATGGACGAACCCGAAGCCTCGACGGTAACCGTCCACAACCCTTTTAAACAACCCTCGGTTCTCGATTCCTTATGGCTGAACGGTACGCGTACCAAGTCCGAGTCCCGAAAGACCGTGTTGCGGTGATTATCGGGGAGAAGGGCGCGGTGAAGAAGGCTTTAGAGTCGCACTTGAAGGTCCGCATGGAAGTGGACTCGCAAGACGGCGTCGTGACGTTGGACGGCGAAGACTCCCTTTCACTCTACACCGGCCGCCAAGTCATCACGGCGATCGCGCGCGGCTTCAATCCTGAAATCGCGCAGTTGCTGATGCGGCACGACCACGTCCTCGAAGTCATCAAGCTCACCGACTACACTGGCTCGAAAGACGCGATGCTTCGCTTGAAAGGGCGAGTGATCGGCGCGAACGGGAAGAGCCGCGCGCGCATGGAAGAAGCGACCGAGTGTTTTATTTCTGTCTATGGGAAGACGGTGGGCATCATCGGCGAGAACGAGCACGCGATGATCGCCAAACGCGCCGTCGAGAAACTCCTGCAAGGGAGCATGCACGCTACCGTCTGGAAGTATTTGGAACGCGCGAAACGACAACTGAAAGCGGAAGAGTACGGGCGGAAAGGGCTGTAGAAACGCTTGAAAACACGTTTTTTCTCTCGCCGTAAATTTTAAATAGCCCTCCCGTCGAGAACTCTCTTCATGGCAGGCGTCGGCGGGAAGAAACAGGAGACTCTGGCTTCGTTCGCGAACAGTCCGAAGGCGTCGTCCGGAACTCCGAGTTCAACTCCGTCGTCTACTCTCACTCCATCAGCCCCTAAATCCTCGTCGGGAACTTCTAGTTCAACTCCGAATACGTCTGAACCATCGCCTACCAAGGCGAAGCCGGCCGTCAAGCAAGTCCACGCTTCGGAGTTGGCGAAGAAGCAGCGTGAGATCGGCGTCGGCGAGTTCTTCGCGCGGAACAAGCACTTACTGGGCTTTGACAACCCTCGCAAGGCTCTTCTCACGACGGTGAAGGAGGCTGTCGATAACGCCTTGGACGCGTGCGAGGAAGCGAAGATATTGCCCGATATTGAAGTGCACGTTATGGACATGGGGAACGGCGAACGGTTCCGCGTGATAATCGAGGATAGCGGCCCCGGCATCGTGAAACAGCAAGTCCCGAAGATTTTCGCGAAGTTACTGTACGGTTCCAAGTTCCACAGTCGCAAGCAGCAGCGCGGCCAGCAAGGCATCGGTATCTCTGCGGCTGTGATGTACGGGCAGTTGACGACGGGTAGACCGGCGAAGATTCTCAGCAAGACTGACGCTGACAAGCCAGCGTATTATTGCGAACTACACCTCAATACGCAGGAGAACAAGCCGGAGATTGTCAAGGAGGAAGAACGGCCGTGGACGAAAGAGCACGGGACGCGCATCGAGATCGACCTTGAAGGCGCGTACCAGAAAGGCAACCAGAGCATCGACGAGTACTTGAAGGAGACTGCGGTGGTGAATCCTCACTTGCAGCTCGTCTACGTCAACCCGAAAGCGGAACAGTACGTGTTCCCTCGCGCGAGCGAAGAGTTCCCGAAAGAGGCGAAATCCATCAAGCCGCACCCGCACGGCACGGAATTAGGCGTGTTCCAGCAGATGCTCCACGACACAGAATCGACGACGGTGTCGTCGTTCTTGCAGAACGAGTTCAGCAGGATCAGTCCCGCTGTCGCGAAGGAAGTGCTTGAGGAAGCGCGCATCATGCCGCGCGCGAAACCCGACGAGATTTCGCGCGAAGGCGCGGAACACATGGTCGAAGCCTTCAAGAAAGTCAAGATCATGGCGCCGCCGACGGACTGCCTGTCGCCGATAACGTCGGAATTGCTCGAGAAAGGGCTGAAGAAAGAGGTTAATGCTGAGTTTTATACCTCTGTGACACGGGCGCCTGTCGTGTATAAGGGGAACCCGTTCCAGGTCGAGGTGGCTGTTGCTTATGGTGGTGCGCAGCCGAAAGACAAGCCGATTAATTTGATGAGATTTGCTAATAGGGTGCCTCTGCTCTACCAGCAAGGCGCTTGCGGTATCACGAAAGCTGTCGTGACGACGAACTGGAAGAGTTACGGGATTCAACAAAGCGGGAGCAATATGCCCGTCGGACCCTTAACGATTGTGGTACACTTGGCTTCCGTCTGGGTGCCTTTTACCAGTGAGAGTAAAGAAGCGATTGCGCAGTACGAGGACATCATCAAGGAAGTGAAATTGGCCATCCAGGAGGCCGGACGCCAATTAGGGTCGTACGTGCACAAGAAGCACCGCGTCGGGTTGCAATTGGAACGAGCGAACCTGTTCGAACGGTACATTCCTGAGGTTGCTAATGCTCTTTCTCGGTTGACGGGGAAGAACGAGATCTTGATTCGGCAACAGCTTGAGAAGATGGTGAAGAAAGACGAGATCCAAGCGAACATCCAGACGATGAACACGCCGAACACGGAATACGACGCCGAATGGGCGAAGATCGGCAAAGATGACGCTGAAGAACAACAGGAGTTAGACGTCGAAGAAACTCCGAAAAAAACGAAAACTGAGAAGAAAGAGCAGAAAACGGAGAAGTAAGGGGAGAATAATGCGCACAATCAACGACGTCCAAAGGAGCGGCACTGGCCTCAGGAGCGGTACCGTCCTTAAGGGCGAGCGGAAGGAGCGAATGGAGGGAGCCATTGCGGCGGGGGTCGCCCCATCCGGGGAGGGCCGCATACGGACGTCCTCATCGATGAGCGAGCTGGACGGTACCGCGACGACGTTGACGAGAAACTCAACGAGTAACTAACGAGCACGATTACCATGGCAAAAGAGTCCAAGCCTTCAAAATCCACGGCGAACGGTCCGAAGGAGAGTCTCGTCGAGCTCGGCAACGAGCTCGCGACGCAGATCGAGGACGGGAAGAACCCGACGATTGAATTATCCGTACGGTCATTGTCGAACGTCGTGTATAACGAGAAGACGCAGAAGCTCGGCATCGGGGACAAGACGTCCGAACGACAGTTCTTCAACGTTTCGCACGCGAAGAAGTTCCTGCAGACGATCGAAGTGGCCGCCATTTCCAAATCATTGCTCGACATCGACAAGCACGCGTCCTTGCGGGACGTCTTCTACATGGCGAAAAGGACTATTCCTGGCACGAAGACGAATGTTGTTGATGAACAGAACGAGAGCGACAAAGCGATTGAAGACTTGGAGCTCGTTTCTGGCTTTACGCGCGAGCAGTTGAACATCAACGCGAACAAGATGGGTTCAGTCGCCGGCAATGTCGTCGTTGAAGATGCCGGGGATACCATTGATTGGTCGAAGCTGGGTAGCGGCGGGTGGTCGATCCCCTCCAACGTCGAGAATATCGTGTTCCGCAAAGTCAGCGCGAAGTACATCATCTACATGGAGAAAGCCGCCGTGTGGGAGAGGTTGCACGAGGACAAGTTCTGGATGAAACAGAACTGCATCATCATGTGCTCACAAGGACAATCGACGCGCGGCGTGCGACGGTTGTTGCAACGGTTGGCGAGCGAGTACAAACTGCCGATTTACGTGTTGACTGACAACGACCCGTGGGGGATCTACATCTATTCGGTGTTGAAGTATGGTTCTATTTCTCTTGCGCACATGAGCGACGAGCTTGCTATTCGGGACGTGCGGTATCTCGGCGTGACGTGTGACGACGTGAAGAAGTACAAACTCGAACGACATTATATCAAGTTGACCGAGCAGGATAGCTCTCGCTTGAAACAGATGGCCGAGTACGACTGGTTCAAAGACCACAAAGACTGGCAGAAACAATTCAAAGCCATGAAAGAGGCCGGAGCGAAAGTAGAAATCCAGTCATTGTCGTCGCGAGGGATTACGTTCATCTCTGAAACGTACCTGCCTGAGAAGATTAAGAACCAGGAGTTCATTGACTGAGTTCTAGCACGGCAGCCGTTCTTCTTTCCACTCTGAGAAGTCGAAGCGTTCCCCGGTGCGGGGCTTCTTGACGAGGTTGAACATCGCTTGGACGTCCTCGTTCATCCCGGTCTCGGTGACCGTCAGCCCTTTCTTCTGCTCGAGATACTCCTGCGCGAACGACCGGCTGACGCTCTTCACGTCGGAGAAATCGACCAGGACATCTTTTGAAGGGAGCGCCCTGATAGTCTCGAAGAGCCGCTCCGCGTTATGGCGGAGGGCGCACTCCTTGACGACGCTGACGACCTTAACCTTCGATTGCATGGTAAAACGCCTCATTCGACAGTTCCCGGGCAGGGTACGGCACGCGGATAGTGATAAGCGTCCCGTTATATATTTCTTGTGCTGCGAGTTTAAAAAATGTTTGTTCGCGGGCGTCAGCGTAGAGCGCCCCTCGACGGGAGACGAGGAAGAATTGACCGTCCATCTTCGTGAGGAGCTTGATGCTCGTCCCGAGGCCGCAGCCGCGAGACCCCTCCAGCTTCGTCGACGCGCCGTTCATCGCGTTCTTCAAGTGCTCGTTGTCGTCCGCGGCGGTGACGCCGTGCCGTTCGTACGAACCGGGAATCGAGATGCCGTCGTCAATCAAAACAATCTCGACGAAGCCCTTCTTCTCGTACCGTTGCACCATGATGTAGGCGTTCTGAAACTCTGAGTGGTCGTAGATATTCTGGGAGAGCTCGGCGAGATAGTACTCGAACGCCTTGACGCCGCCGAACTTCCGCCCCTGGTCGCAGATGCCGATGATCGCGGAGAAGATCGGGTCGAAAGCGTACGGTGCCTTCGGTACGCAGACGATCGGCATGTAGCTGTCCGAGTAGAGAAACCCTTCCCGTCTGTGCCCAGTAATGAGCGAGACGTAATTGCTCACATCCGGGTTCGTCGGCTTGACGACTTTCTTGGCGTTCCGCTGGACGTAGATGCCGAGCGGCAGCAGCGTCGTCGGATAGAAGAACCGCTCGTGCGAGAGGTCGATGGTATCGTCCGCGTCAGCGACGAGCTCGCAGTACTTGCGGTACGCCTGGACGATCTCGTCACGGGAGGGGAGCATGACGCTGGAGAGTCGCCGAGGTTTAAATGCTCTCCGCACGGATGTCCAGTGCTTCAGATTTTCCGACGAGAACGGAAGATGTTCGAACAGATGAAGAACCAGGAGTTCATAGACTGAAGTTCATCTTTTCAGGTCCAATCTCGGGATATCGCTTTGAAGATATCTATCTTCTCACGCGCTTCTTGAGGCGAAGCGTAACCGCCCAATGCAAGTATCCTCTCCGATCGTTCGAGTATCTCCTCCCTGCCAACTCCTTGCTTGTTGATGAGGTGGATATCTTCGATGTCTGGCTGGTCCAAGCGTCCGATCTTCGTGCTCGCGATATCAATCGCGGACAAGAGACTGACGTCGAAATTCGTGAACGTCTCGTGATGCTCTGTCTGATACTCGTCGGGAAGTGTCGTGCTGAAGACGTACGGCGCGTCCCACATGTGCGCTGGAACATCAGGTGCCGCGTCTCGAGCCCATCTCTTGACTTTCCCGAGATCGACGCCCTCGATCATGAAATCGACATCCTTCGTCGAAGGCTTCCAACCGCGCAGGGTGAGATTTGTTCCACCCACTGCTATCATTGAGAACTTCACTGGTGGTGCATCGAACTGCTTTGAGATATGCTTATCCAGCTGCCGGAAGAATCTTGCAAGGTCAGCGCTTTCGAGTCTGCTCATGCTGCACCGTACAGTTCGAAGTATTTCTCATAGCTCTCGAGCTTGTTGAGCGTGAGGATGTTCCAGCTCTTCGCCAGCTCATCAACAGCGATGAACTCCTTCGCGGCGAGGAGATAGGGCTTGCTCGCGACGGTGAAAGGGTCTTTCGTCTCAGCCCATCGTTTTAAGAAATTAATTATCTTCCGTTCTCCTGCTAACTTGTGGGCGCGAATGAAATGCAAGGCCAGTGAGAAGACATATCCGGTGAAATTGATGATGCTGTTGTCTCGGCTGAAATTGTCGATCTCGATGAGGTCGATCTTCTGCAGCTCCTTGACGATATAGACTGGCAACGCGTTGACGATCCGGGAGTCCAATTGCTCGTAATTCTCCAGCACTCTTTCCACGGTCTCCGTCGGGGTCAGATGCCTCCCGCCGCTCTTCGCGCCATGATAGACGATGCCTGCCCGAGCATAGCTGGCGAGGATCGCTTGCCGGTCTTTCTCACTCGAATCCCGAGCATTCTCGAGATTCAGCGTCTTCAAAGCGTCTATCGCTTCAATCTTCTCCTTGATGGCGTTCGAGAGATAGTTCTTCTCCACTTGCGTGAGCTTCTCCCCCCGTAATCGCTTCAGCAGCACCTCGAATTGTCGCTCGGTGAAGAGACTGGGGACTACTTTCGGCTTTATCGCTAACAGCTTCCCGATATAGAGTTGTTTGTTCATTTGTAACTATTGTAATGATTATTAGTATATAAAGGTGTTGGTTATTTCCCCTCCTGCTTCTCGGTCGATGAAGACGACCAAGCGTTCCATGCCGGGCGGGTGAGAGCGGTTGCTTGAAATACCTGACGCGAGGATGTCCAGTGCCTAACGATTTCCGACGAGAACGGAAGAGTTACGGTGAGGATTTCAAGGAGGGCGGCATTCTGTTCCTGCCCTTGCGAGAACGGAAGCGTGCCCGCTCGAGAAGAGAAAGAACGAAGAGTTTATCGACTAGACGTTCTGAAGCTCTTTGTCGAGGTCGAGTTCGTCATCACAGTACGCGAGCCAGTGCTTGTAGCACAACTCGTGCCCTTTGTAGATCACCTCAACGTCTTTCCGGCGGCAGTTTTTGATGGCGCACATCGAGGTTCACCTTTTTCTTCTTCTTGACGTTCTTGTCGGTTCCCGTTGTATGATGAGCACCGGCGTGCTCATCAATTCCCTGAATCGGTCCCACCAATCTTTTCTCTCGTTCTCGTCGTTCATCGTTTCACCTCCGCGCTCAGTCGGGTGATTTGTTGGTTGATGAACTCGAGCTGTTCGCGGTGCTGTCGGATGTCGGTGGCGAGCTTCTCGATGATGTCGACTTGCTGCTGGCCTTGTTCTCGGAGGGCTTCGAGGCGGTTCTCGATAGTCAGTCGGTGCGCTTCCAGGTGGCGTAGGTAGGTCGCTTGGTGCTCGTCCGTCGGTCGCTTCTCGCGCTTGGCGATGCGGTGACGGAGCCCTTCCAGACGATGTTGTTTGACGCGCAGGTTGTCGAACCACCGTTTCACGTCGAGACCTTGCGTCCTGATGTCGCCAATCGTGACGCCGCCGAGCCGGTTCACTTCCGCCTGTAACGTCCTCGCCTTCGTCTTCAACGCCTCAAGGCCTCCCGTCTTCTTCGCTTGTTTCATACCTCCTCACCTTTTCTGTCGTCGTTCAGGCTTGGCGGTTCTCGCTGGACGTTGACGCCTGCCAGGAGGAGTTCGACGAGGAGGTCGTTGGCCGTCCGCTTTGTCAGGACGATCTTAGTGGGGACTTCCGGGAGGCGTTGGAGGACTTGTTCCGCCATAGTTTGTTTGACGTCGTCGGCCGCCTGGCCGCTCACGTGGATGACTGCCCGTTCAATCCTACTGGTCGCGACCCCTTTCAAGAGCCGGGGAAGGACGCGCTTCCACGCCTTCTCGTCCGGCTGATACGTGACGACCGTCCCGTGCTCTTTCGCCTCGATGACGGTCAGGGCGGGGATGAAGAACCCCCTGATGACGGGAGAGTTCGGGTACTGGAGGAACTCTTTGGCGCACGAGCGCAGCTCTTTGGACGTGAAGAGCTGCGGAGAACACTTGCCTGCCATGAAGCTGACGAACGTCTCGCCATACGAGTCTATTGGCGGTTCTTGGAGTGTTTCTTTGGGCTTTTGCGGCCAGTGCTCCTTCGCGAGCTTGCTCGCGATTCTCGCGAGTTGCTCTGGCGTCTTGGTGGTGCTGGTGACCTTTACCGGTCCAATCTCGACGGTGTGGTGTGGGGTGGCGGCTATCATCGTTGTCGTTAATTTTCCGGAAGATATAAATTTTTCCATTCTTTATTGGACGATTATTCGATATTATAGAAAAATATATAAAAGAGTCATACTTCCTCTCACGGCATGGATACCTTTATTAATGAAACGCCCGTTCTACCGTCGGGGGAAGAGATGGGCAAGGTACTCATAGCGACGATCTACAATGCCGACGCGGTCCTCGTGGCCGCGCACCGTCTCAGCCCGAACCGACTGTTTCTGCTTGTTAATGAAGAGCCGAACAACGAGCAAGAGGCGGCTGTCAAGAAGGTCCGCGAAAGCCTCGGGTTGCTGATGGAGATCAAGA
>DASH01000089.1 GCA_002503705.1 Candidatus Woesearchaeota archaeon UBA153
GCGAGGTGTCAAACATGAGTCATGAAGACCAAACTCCAGATAGTCTTAGCTCTGTTCTGCATCGTGATTCTGAGCGGCGTCCTCGCGATCACAACGAACGCCACCACCTCGGACACTGACGGCGATGCAGACGGAATCCCTGACAGCACCGACAACTGCCCGATGGTCGCGAACCCCGACCAAGCGGACGCTGACTCCGACGGTGTCGGCGACGCGTGCGATACGTGTCCGAACGATGCGAACAATGATGCTGACGGCGATGGCGTGTGCGGCGACGTGGACAACTGCCCCTTCATCGCGAACCCTGACCAAGCGGATGTGTGCTCGCTCAGCAACAACTACGCGAAGACGGCCATCATCGTCGACGGCGAGATGTCCTCGTGGGAGTGGAACGATGCGGCTGTCAAGAAGTTCTGGTTCGTGAGCGACGAGGAACACCCCGACGACTACATTTATCTCTACACGAAGAACGATGACAAGTTCCTCTACATCCTCTACGACGTGGTGCCGGACAATAGCGAAGAGTCGTGCTCGAGTAGCGGTTGCGACTGGGCGAAGCTTGCCATCGCGCGCAATAGCGGGACTGGCACGGGGTTCTTCTGGGGCGATGGTAGTTCGTACAGCACCGTCAATCTTCCCATCCACTCGTGGAGTGCTGGTTTTGTTATGACGCCGAACGCGGACTACGCACACAGGGTTTGGGAGTTCAAGGTGGACCTTCAACAGCTCGGAGTCGCTGAGGGCGACACGCTCATGGTGACGATGGGCGGCTACGGCACCTTGAGCTTGCCGACGGGCGAGCCGTGGACCTTCCCCGAGTGGATTTGCACGTCTGAAGCATGCACGCAACTCGAGAATCCGGCCACGTATGGTGCCGACCTCACGCTCGTCGCTCCGTTCAACGAGCCGACCATCGCGTGGAGTTTCACCTCCGGCGAGGGTGGCGCGAGGATGGGGAGCTCTTTCATGGACTTGGCGTTGTTCGACCAGAACGGCGTCGGGTACATGGATTTGGCCTTGCTCACCATCGCCAGCGACGCGAGCGCGTGGTGCGCGGACGAGACCAACGTGCCGTCGCTCTTCCCTTCCGCCTCGACGTCGTGCTGTGCCGACGTGCTCGTATAATGGTGCGTGCGGCTCAATTACTGACCCGACTACATGCGACGAGACGTCGAGTTGCTTCTGGGAGACAATTTTTATGCCGATACCGGACGCACCTCCCCTGCCAATCTTTATCTGTTCACCAGTATGGAGTTGTGCTGAGTATGCGTCGAGCGAAGCGGATTGCCTCGCCTATCACGGCGATGGTGACGAAAGTGCTGTGCCGGAAATCTGCACCTACGATGTTGCTGGTTCTTCCGTCTACGTGGGCTGCGGTCCGGACGACGGCAGCGACTGTGCCGCCGCCCGGGATAGCATCGACGAGTGCAACAGCTTGAGCGCGTGCAACTGGATCGGCAGCGAGCCGGATGGGTTTTGCAGCGGCTGCTCATGGGTGTCGGGACCAGTTCTTAACTCCGCGTACGTCGTCAACGGCGACAACGGCGCGGGCGTCTGGGTGAACCACGAGTATCACGGCGAGCGCTTGGCGACGGGGAACGTCTATGATGGCGTCGAGGGCGACGAGGTCGTCGTCGCGACGTCGAACTCGTTCTGCAGTTTCCTCGTCGCGGAGCGGCAGGTTGGCTGCTACGGCATCGCTGTCCTCGACAAGGCGACAGGCGCGACGATTGCGGTGACGGGCGATTTCAGCTACCCGATCGTCGACATCGAGCTCGCGGACATCACTGGTGACGGCGTGAACGAGATTATCGTCGCGTTGCAGTACGATGTGTTTGTCTTCACTGTTTCGGAATCCGTGCCGGATGTGCGCCTTGAAGGGCCGAGGCCCTACCTTGAACAGCTCTTCCGCATTAGCGGCTTCTCGCAGCTCGCGGACATCGCGGTTGGCGACGTGACGGGTGACCGCACGCTTGACATCGTGGCGGTCAACCAGGGCGGCTTGAACACGCTCCACGTCTTCACGCCGGTGCTCAGCGAAGGGTGGTACGCGGTCGAGCTCGCTCAGGCGTTCGTCGACGGCCAAGCCGTCGAGATCGGCGACATCGACGGCGACGGAGTGAACGAGATCGTCGCGGGCGTGTACGGCGAAGAGGCGACGGGCTCGTGCGAGTACACGGGCGCGTGCGACGGCCTCGCGCAAGAGGCGTGCGAGGCGACGAACACGTGCTACTGGGATGGTGCCTACAGTGCCTGCTACAATGACTACTCGTGCGATTACAGCGATGAATCGTCGTGCGAGAATTATTACGACATTCGCGTCTTCGAAGGGCCGTCACCCGACGTCTGCGACTGGGTCGCGGACCCGACGGCCATCTACGGCTACGGCGTCGCCGCCTTCCACTACGAAGCGATGCCGTTGACGCGCGACGCGATCATCGGCCAGCTCGTGACGGAGTGGTTCGTTTCGACGGACAATCCCGTCGTTGACGTCGTGCTCGGCACGGTCGGTAACGGCAGGGTCGCGGCGGTCACTGAGGGGGGCGAGATGGAAACCGTCTACCTCCTCAAAGGCGACGGCAGTATTGTCTATTTGAAGCCGTACGTCGGGAACAACCCCTCGTCGCTGTCAATCACGTCCGGGTACCCGCGCGAGATCGAACAGCTCGCGATCGGCGATGTCGATGGTGATGGCGCGAACGACTTGATTGTCGCCAACCAGCAAGCGGGCGGAGCGGTAGCGCTCGATGTGAGGATGCGTCCTTCTCTCGCTAGTGGCGGTCTCGTCTACGCCTTCAAGGCTGACGGCTCGCCCATCTGGCGGTACATCGGCG
Organism: Candidatus Woesearchaeota archaeon UBA153; assembly: GCA_002503705.1. Lineage (GTDB taxonomy): Archaea > Nanobdellota > Nanobdellia > Woesearchaeales > UBA525 > UBA153. The sequence continues at coordinate 2,835 of DASH01000089.1, forward strand.
ACAGTTCGGGCATCCCTGACCTGAGAGTCGTTTCGACCGGCGGTGTCGTCTACGACGTCGCGTACCAGCCGGGCAGCAGGAACGTCCTCGCGGCTATCGGGAACACGGTCTACGCGTTCGGCTACGCTCCGCGCTGCGGCGATGGCATCGTCCAGTCCGGCGAGGAGTGTGACGGCGCGAACCTGAACGGGAAGTCGTGCAGCGCGTTCGGTTACGCGTCGGGTTCGTTGGCGTGCACCGCGTCGTGCACGCTCGACACGAGCGCGTGTTCGAGCGGCGGCGGCCGTCGCGGTGGCGGTGGCGGCGGTTGTTTCGGCGACTACGAGCTTGTCGATGGGCGTTGCGTCTTGAAGCAGGCGACTGGCGGCACCGGTCCGGTGTTCGTCGCGGACAACACCGGCGGCAATGGCGGCGGCAACGAGACGTTCGGGAATGAGGGCGGTGGCCTCGGCGGCGACCTCGCGGGCGGCGTCGGTGACGGCGCTTCCGGCGACGCGACGAGCGACAACCTGCTCACCGGTCAGGTGACGGGCGACGGCACGGGCAAGACGCCGTGGGCGTGGCTCATCGGCCTGGGCGTCTTCCTGCTCGTCCTG
>DASH01000038.1 GCA_002503705.1 Candidatus Woesearchaeota archaeon UBA153
ATCGAGCGTTTCGAAGATGCTCAACACCGATGAACGTGAACAGACATGATCCCCAGTTTCTTCTCCAAACTCCCGATTCCTGAGAAGCTCCCTGCGGAGATGGAGCGTCACGTCGCGGCCTTGCAGAGGACGAAGGGGAGACGGGAATGCCTTGAGCAGGCATACCGTATCATCACGTCCCGGTATGAGGGACGGAAACTCGAGACGTATCTGAAACTGCCTCGCGCGTTCACGAAGCGCCTCGAGAAGATCTGGACGCGGACCGGGTACTTGCACTGCCACCAGCAGAATTATCTGCTCAGGGTCCTCCTCGTCAAGAGCGGCAAGTTCTCGGAAGAGGACGTACGGCAGAAGCTCACGTTGTACGTCATCTCGCCGCACCAGTACCTGCAAGTCAACCTCGGCACGAAGAGCAAGCCGGACTGGATCGACGTCGACCCGTGGGCGTTGAAGCCGTGCGGTCTCCGCATCGGCAAGCACGCGGGACGGTAACTGAGAACGATGAACTCCGTAGGTTCTAAAACTTTAAATATCGGTAAGTGCCCATCTGCCTTTCAAGAGCGACACATCATACTTTCGTTCTTTAATGAAAGGCGTCATCTCCGTGCTCGACGGAAACTCTTGTTTGAATTCTCTCAATAAGTCCTGAAGTAAGTGCGCGCCAAGCGTTTTTTTGTATTTAGCGGAAAGACAGAGTTCATACCAACACGTCAAGTCGGAAACAGTAATGATCGACTGGATTCGAGAGCTGAAAGACAACTGCGTGAGTATTCGTCGAATCGTCTCCGCTTCTCCGTCAAGGCACACGAGAACGATTTTGTCTGCACTGACGTTCTCGACTACATCCTCGGCCAAGTCCTCAGTGAGCGATAAATGCTTCACTTGTATGGCGGGGCCGAAATTCGCCCACATATCCAGACCCCTATCCGCAGCATTCGTGACGCCGACGCGATGAATGCTTGCGGAAATCGTGATAGACTGTATCTTGTCCGAGAGACCAATAACCGATGTGACGAACTTCTTGAAATCGGCTAAAACCTCTTTATCGAGATTCTTAATACAAACGCTCACTTCAACTCTCAGAGCGCGCATAATCGTCGAGAATAACGCATAGACTATTATCTCATAGACTTTGTCGATGCTTCTTCTGAGGCCCGGCTCCGCGGTGAAACGCTCGAGAAATTCTTCTAAACGGAAAGTTTCCGGCTTGGCGGTCTCCAAATACTTCTCGGCATCATTGATTTTTCCCAATCGTTCTTTCAGTCGATGATATATGTACGCCTCAACAACTCCACCATTCTTCTTGTTGAATCTCGCCAACTCGGCCAAATGCGCAGGAGGCATAGCATTAGCGTCGAATATGTTGTCCTGGTACTTCTGCGACGAGGTAGATGCTCTTCCGACGAGCCTCTTAGTGATCTCGTCTCGCCATCGTTTACTAGCGTTCCGATACGTTTCTATATCGGAAGGTTTGATTTTTCCTTCGGTTCGATAATGATGGAGAATTTCCGCTATTTGAATCGGTTTGTAGAGGTGCGCACGGCCTTTTCGTATAATCTTATCTAGAGAGTCCTTACTCCGCATTTGTAGCAGTCACCCTGAGTCTCGTCTGAACGCCATCCGAGGATATCTGCACTTCCGACGAAAGAGGAATATTACCCATCGCTTTCATCATCTCTTTCGCCACGGCGCGAATCATGGGAACGGGAACTGCATTGCCTGCTTGTTTGCGAACTTGAGCGTCGGGAACGACAATCTTGAAATTCTTCGGGAATCCTTGAAGCGAGAGATTCTCTCTCGGTGTCAGACGGCGTATTCCGTCGACCAGTAAATAATTGTATGATGCACCGGCGCGCAGAGCGCAAGAGAATTCGTGAATTCCTATATCGCCACGTTTATTCTCATGCCAGATTGCCGGTTTCGGGATGATTCTTCCCGCAACCTTCTTCATTCGCTTCTCGATTATGGCCTCCGAGGCAAAGTGTTTCTTATCGACTTTAGCGTGATCTTCGAGAACGTCTTTCAATGAAGAACGTTGCTTCGAAGGTTCTGGGAACTTAAAGAGATAGTTCTTCTTAAAACCGACGATGATAACGCGTTCTCTCTTCTGCGGCAGACCGTAGTCTAACGCGTTGAGCACCTTCCAATGAACAAAATACCCTAACTCTCCTAGCTTTCCTAAGATGACCTTGAAAGTTCGGTGATCATCGTGGCTAACGAGACGTTTGACATTCTCCAAGAGGAACGCATCCGGATGTTTATCACGCAAGATGCGTTCAATCTCGAAGAATAATGTTCCGCGAGTATCGGCGAAGCCGTGGCCGTTCCCGATGATGCTAAACGGTTGACAGGGAAAACCCGCCAACAATATATTGTGGGAAGGAATACGTTCCGATGGAATCTTCGTTATATCGCCGGCGGGCCGATGACCGAAGTTCGCTTCATACGTATCCTGCGCGTCTTCATCCCATTCAGAAGAAAAGACGCATTCGCCGCCCGATTCGTCAAAGGGAATCCTAATACCTCCTATTCCCGCGAATAGGTCTATGAACTTGAATCGACCGCCCATGCAGATATGGTGGACGAACACTTTATTAAGGTTACGGAATACTGACCAGTGGATGACCGACACGGTAAAAAAGGGCGTGAGAAGCAAAATCATGGCTCGAATACGGGGAAAAAACACTTCTCCCGAAAAATTTCTAAGAAAAGCCTTATTTGCGGCCGGAAGCAAGTATCGTCTGCAATATCCCGTCAAAGGACGACCCGACATTGTTTTTCCGAAAGAGAAAGTCGCAGTCTTCGTCGATGGTTGCTTTTGGCATGGCTGCGTGCGTTGCGCGCGTCTCCCTAAGTCGAACGTCGTCTATTGGACTCGAAAAATCGCGTCTAATGTTAAACGAGATTCTCTCGTGAATCAAGAGTTAAAAAAGACGGGCTGGCGAGTACTCAGAATTCCGGAACACAATTTAAACGAAAGACGAATAAAACCCCTCGTTTCGAGAATAACAAGCATAGTACGGAAACGACGCAAGACGCGTGAATGACGCATAAGACCATTTCTCTTCGCAATAACCTATTGTAAGCGCGTCTTTCTACGCGCACACGCGCGTTCGAGAAATCGCGTTTTCTGTCGCGACGGAACTTTTTTAAAAGGCCCGCGTCCCCTAGTGAGCAATGGCGTATGAGCTCATCATCTGCGAGAAGCCGAGCGCCGCTCTCAAGATTGCCGAGGCGCTCGCTTCTGGAAAGCCGGTCAAGAAGGCCTTGAACGGCGTCCCGTACTACGAATTGAGCCACGGCAAGAGAGAGATTGTCGTCGCGGCCGCGGCCGGCCACCTCTATGGCGTCGGCGAGAAGGGCGAGAAGCGGACGTACGGCTATCCCGTCTACGAGATGGAGTGGAAGCCGAATTCCGAGCTCTCCAAGGACGCTGACTTCACGAAGAAGTACATCACGACGTTGCAGAAGCTCGCGAAGGGCGCTGACGAGTTCACTGTCGCGACAGACTATGATATCGAAGGCGAGACCATCGGGTATAATATCGTCCGTTTCGCGTGCAAGAAGAAGGACGCGAACAGGATGAAGTTCAGCACGCTCACGAAGGACGAGCTCGTCGAGGCGTACGAGAACAAGCAGAAGACGCTTGACTGGGGCCAGGCGAAGGCTGGCGAGACGAGACACTACTTGGATTGGATGTTCGGCATCAATCTCAGCCGCGCGTTGACGCAGAGCGTGAAGGCGGCCGGCAGCTTCAAGATCCTCAGCATCGGCCGCGTGCAAGGGCCTGCGTTGTACATGGTCGTTGAGCGCGAGCGCGAGATTGAGGCGTTCAAGCCGGTCGACTACTGGGAGCTCGAACTCAACTCGGAAAAAGATGCGAAGCCAGTCACGGCGTGGCACGCGACGGACAAGTTCTGGAAGGAGCCTGAAGCGAAAGCCGCGCACGCGAAGGCGAAGGCGGCGAAGCACGCGACCGTGTCGAGCGTCGAGGCGAAGTCGTTCAACCAGAGCCCACCGACACCCTTCGACCTCGGCACCTTGCAGACCGAGGCGTATCGTTGTTTCAAGATCAAGCCGAAAGAGACTCTTGAAGTCGCGCAGAGCTTGTATAGCGCGGGGTACATCTCCTACCCGCGTACGAGCAGTCAGAAACTTCCTGCAAAGCTGGGCTTCAAGAAGATTCTCGGCCAGCTCACCAAGCAAAAGCAGTACGAAGAGCTCGCGAATACGCTTCTCGGGAAAGGAACGTTGCAGCCGAACGAGGGGAAGAAGGACGACCCGGCGCACCCCGCCATCTTCCCGACGGGCATCGTGCCGACGGGCGGAGCGCGAGACTTGAAGGTCTACGATCTCATCGTCAAGCGGTTCCTCGCCACGTTCGCCGACCCGGCGACGCGAGAGACCGTGACCGCGACGATGGACGCGAACGGCGAGCCGTTCATCGCGAAAGGCACGCGGACGACGAGCAAAGGATGGCATGTCTTCTACGCGCCGTACGTCACGCTCGAAGAGGAAGAGCTCCCGAAGATGACGAAGGCCGAGAAGCTCCCGGTCAAGAAGGTCACGTTGCACAAGAAGCAGACGCAGCCGCCGAAGCGGTACACGCAAGCGTCCATCATCACCGAGCTCGAGAAGCGCAGTTTGGGGACGAAAGCCACGCGCGCGGACGTCGTGGACGCGTTGTTCAAGCGGAACTACGTGAAGGGCGACGCGAACATCACGGCCACGGGGTTGGGCATCCAGACTATCCAGACGCTCGAGAAGCACTCGCCGGACATCATCGATCAAGAGTTGACGCGGCACTTCGAGGAGGAGCTTGAGGAGATTCGTGAAGGCGCGAAGGACGGCCCGCAAGTCCTCGAGGAGGCGAAGGGACCGTTGGACAAGACGCTCAAGAAGTTCAAGAAAGACGAGAAAGAGGTCGGCGCCGAGCTCATCGAGGCGCATCGGAACGAGCAGGACCTCCAGAATACGTTGTTCGCGTGCCCAGTCTGCAAGTCTGGCACGCTCAAGGTGAAATTCTCGCCGAAGAACAAGGGCAAGTTCATCGGGTGCGACAAGTATCCTGAGTGCACGTTCACCGCGCCGTTGCCGAAGCTCGGCTTCCCCAAGCCAGCGGATAAGAACTGCGAGCATTGCGGCGCGGCGATGCTCATGGTCGTCATGAAAGGACGCCCGCCCTTGGTCACGTGCATCAACCCGACGTGTCCGGAACGGGTGAAGCAGGAGAAGGCGCAGACGAAGATGGCGAAGGCCAATGGTGAAGGAGAGCCTTGTCCGAACTGCAAGGAAGGCACGATGCGGTTGAAGAACGGTCGTTTCGGCATGTTCCTCGGTTGCGACCGCTACCCGAAATGCAAGACGATCATCAACATCCCGAAGAGCAAGGAGGAGCAGAAAGAACTTGAAGCGCAGAAGCTTCTCGCCGCGGACGCGGGCGAAGGCAAGCCGTGTCCGAAATGCGGCGAAGGCCATCTCAAGCTGCGGCAGTCCGCTCGCGGGTACTTCTTAGGGTGCGACCGCTACCCGAAATGCAAGACGATTGTCAAGATTGAGGAGCAGAACGGAAAAGAAAAAGAGAAAGAGTAAAAAAGCCAAGAGCGAGAAGCGCGCTTAACGCTTCTTCTTCTTTTTCGCCGCTTTCTTGACGACGCGGCGCTTGACGGTGCGCTTCACCGCCTTCTTCTTGACCACTTTCCGTTTTGAGATTCTTTTTTTCGCTGCCATTGTAAGAACGATTCTGGAAACCATCCTATTTAAAGGTTGCGATTCTGGAATTTCATTCAACAAAGAGGAAGTGAAGAACGCCGCAAGAAACTCATCGCCACGCGGCGTGCCCGAGGTGGATGAGGAGGTCGAAGCCGAGCCGATCGACGTGCAACGGGACGTCGCACGCGCCGTAGCACGAGCCGCCCCAGAAGAACAATTCCAAATGGGGGAGCTCCTCGCGGATCGCCTCCTGCAACTCCTCGGCCGAGGGCTTGAGCCCGTCGGGGAGCTGGACGAGAACGCGCTTCGCCCCTTCCTTCTTGATCGTCGCGACGATACCGGAAACGTCCAAGTCATAATACTCGTTCAACGTCATCAAACGGAAGAGAGAAAGCCGAGTTTAAAAAAATTCGTAAAAAACGTTTCGCCTACCCGAGAGTGAACTCCGCCTTGATCCTCTTGAGCGCGGCGATGTTCTCCGTCGCGTGCGCGAATCCCGGCGAGAGCCGCTCGGCAATCTCGTACTCGGCGATCGCGCGGTCGAAGTGCTCGATTCCTCGCTCGTTCTGACGGATGTTCTCGACAAGGTTGACGGCCAAGTCGTAATGGTACGAGGCCTTCTCCGAGTTCAGCGAGAGCAACGCGTCAAGCTGCACAATCGCATCGTCGAAACGACGCTCCTCGAAGTACAACGTCGCGAGGTTGTACCGCGCGAGCTCGTACTGAGGATTCTCCTCGATGGCGCGCAGGTACATCGCTTCCGAGGCCCGCGAGTTCCCGGCATGGTACGCGTAGAACGCCGCGTCGTTATACCCTGACTCTTTCGTCTTCGCGGCGAACAAGACTCCTGAAGCCGCGAGCGCGGTCGTCGTGACGAGGAGCGCGATGACGATGATGGCGAAGAGTTTGAACTTCATGACTGACACCCCCTTTGTTCTGAACGGAAAAAAGCGCGACGGAACACCGCGCGAAAAGAAAGAGGTTTCAGACGAGGACCTTCTTCTGCGCAGTCTTCAGGACCTCTCCCGATTCCGCATCGACGAGTTCGACGACGACGGTGAAATCGTCGCCGACAGAGTAGTCGTTGGTGAGCGAATAGAGCCGGGAAGCGCCCAGATAGGTGAGATCGCCATAGCGTACCGAATGCGACGCACCGGATTTGATGAGCGGAAGCGAGACTGTCGCGTACGGACTGCCTTTCCGCTCCGCATCAGGAGCGTTGAGGTAGTAGTTGCCAGTCTTGTCCTTGAGATACACATCGAGTTTCGCGTTCAAGTCGGTGGACTTGCCGTTCGTCACCGAGATCTCGACGCTCGTGACTTTCGCCGCTGAGGTGACGCCGTCCACGTACCCGATGTCGTTCTTCAGGGTGAACGTGACGTCGCCGCTCAACGCTTGGACGCAAACGCCGTCCGTGCTGCAACGTCCCGTCGAGCAATCAGAGTTCACATCACACTTCTTCCCCTGCCGGCAGTCATCACAAACATCGCCGCCGCAGTCGACGTCAGTCTCGTCCTGGTTCTTCAACCCGTCAGTGCAGTTCGCGACCGGCTCGAGCTCCTCTGCAGCGTCCGGCGTCACGTCCACAACAGCACCCGCGTCTCCAGTGCCACTCGTCGTCTCCGTCGCGGTCGTGCTCGTCGCGTCCGGCGCTTCGCACTTCGCCTCCTTGAAGAACGCGAAGAAAATGAGGAGCGCGAGCAACGCGAGAATGATGAAAATATACGCGAAACGCTCCAGCTTCCGCGGCGTAATGATGAAAACAGCATCGTTCGAGTCATCCATGAGTGCACCTCTGAATCGCGATGATATCAATGGCGCCGCTTGGCGCGCGGCGAACCGGTCACCAACTCCCTGCTCGAGACCTTCTTCTCGGGCATCGCGGGCGGAAGCGGCGCTTCAGCCTTCTTTTTCGCCGACAATCTCTCGCCCTCTCTCTCTTTCTTCGACGGCCGTTCGTCGTCGAGATTCCTGCCGGCCGCGACGAGCTCGTCGAGGAGCGCCGGATCGATCTGCTCGGAAACACTCCCCTCGAACGCCGCGGCGGAATCGTCTTCGTTCCTCGCTGACGGCGAGAGAGTGCTCGACGAGACGCTCGCCGCCTCGTCCTCGTCGGGCCGGAACGCGAACCAGCGACGCCTTCCCGGCGCTGTTCCCGACGATTTTTCCGGCGCTTTCGGCCGCGGCTCTTCGAGAGGGAGCGCGGCTCGCGGCTCAGACCGTGATGACGATTGCGGCGCGAGCGCGACCGTCACCGTCCTCGTCGGGACCGGGGCCTTGACTTTCAAGCTGAGCTCGATGGCGCGGTCGCGCGCGAGCGCCAAGAGCCTCGACGGGTTGCGCTTCGCCTTGCCGATGAGCGTGTCGAGCTCGTCGTCGTCGAACGGAAACGTGCCGCGGCCTTGCGCAAGGCCGATTCGCCGAGCGAGAAGCTGGACGAGCGCGTCAGGGTCGAGATCGTCGAGCACGATCGCGAGCTCGTCCTCGCCGAGCTCTTCGTGCGCCTTGAGCGTCCGTTCGAGCGCGAGGATGACTTGTACTTCGTGAGAACTCGAGAGGAGCTTCTTGAGGAGCTTGACGCTCTCCGCGGAGAGGTCATTCGCGTCGTCGATGAGGAGGACGAGGCGTCTCTTCGCGAGCTTCTCCGCGAGGAAATCCTGGAGCTCGTCGCCTTGCAGCTTCTCGTGCGGTTTCGAGACTTTCTTCTCGAGGACGTTGAGCGCGTGCTCAAGCAGGGCGTTCGTGAAGAGCTTCGGCGTCGAGAGCAACCGTTTCTCGATGAAGAGCGACGGGACCTTGTAGGCTTGGAGCGTCTCGTGCAGCCAGCGGAGCAGGGACGTCTTGCCGACGCCTTTGCCGCCTTGCAAGATGCCATACGCGTGCTGCTTGATGATGAACAGGTTGAGCTTCTCGCGTTCCTCATCGCGGCCGACAAAGTAGTCGTGGACTCTCGCCAACGGTTCTTCAACGAACGGATCGGACTTGTACCCGAGCTTCTTCTGCCAATCCAGAACGAACCCCATAGACACCTCACCCAGGACTGAATTGCGCACGGGGAGCTTATAAAGGTTACGGCGGATTCGGAGGGGAGGCGTCCTCACTCGGGAAGGAACAACCAGTTCTTGACTGGAGACACGACGAGAGGTTTTCGGAAGAGAACTGAGCTAAAAAAATAAGAACGCGCGAGAATGAAGAAAAAAAAGTTGTATGAAAAATTTTTCGAGGAGCCGCTCACTCGTCGGACGGTTTGGTCGTCGTCTCCGACGACTCCGGGTCGACGGCAAGGTCTTCGTCAGCCTCCGCATCGTCAACAAGGAGGTCGGCGTCCTCGCCGGTCTCCGCGTCCTCAGTCAGGTCTTCGACCTGGCCGTCGTCAGCGGGAGCTTCCGCTTCCGGCGCGACCGCTTCGTTGATGACGGTCGTCTCGTCCTCGCGCACCGTACGAGCGTCGCTCGTCCCCTCAGGAAGGAGGAAACACGCGACGATCTCGACGCCCCGGACCGGGTGCGTCTTGTTCGCGACGTCCTTCAACGCGCGCTGGACCTGATAGTTGATGAGTTCATGGACGAGTCGGTCGAAGCTCATCCCGGCGACGAGCTGCTTCGTCCGATTGCGCACGGCGAGACGAATCTGCGTCTGCGCGCCGCTCGACGCGGGCGTCGCCGTCAAGACGACCGGCTTGATGCGGACCAAGCGGCCGTTCTGGTTGCGCACGACGAACGAGTCGCCAATCTTCGAGCGTCCTCTCCGGACGAGCCGTTTGAGCTGGCTCGGCAGCAACGCGTACCCCGTCGCCGCGGCATGCCCTTTGCTCTCGTGCACCTTGACGATGTCAAACCGGATCTCAATGCCTTGGTTGCGCATGTCGTTCGTGAGCGTCATCAAATTCGCTGTCACCGTCTTCCCGACGAGGCGGCCCGGATCGTCCACGAGGCTCTCGCCGAGGTGGAGGCTGTTGAAACTGCCCGGGGCGATGATCTGCACCCACTTCTTCTTCGTCTTCGCTTTCGCGACCGTCTTGACCGGCTTCTTCTGGTCCTTCTTCTCTTCCTTCTTCTCTTCCTGCTTTTCCTGCTTCTCTTTCTCTTCTTTCGCCATCTTGAAAATCACCTACTCCATTGTGTTCAGTATTTCGTGTTCAGCATTGTGCCTTGTGAGCGTAAACGGCCGATGGTGGACGATGCGGCGTCCGGTCGAGGCGATGCCGTCCCCCCACGCCTCGGTTCGGGGGCTTCTAGATACTCGGCCGCACTGGTGGAGCGACCTCTGGCGCGAGAACAAGGAACGGTTTAAAAAGGTGATGGTCGAACAAGCTCTTAGGCAAATGGATGGTCGCCAG
>DASH01000091.1:0-517 GCA_002503705.1 Candidatus Woesearchaeota archaeon UBA153
ACTCGAGCCCGAGCTCTTCCAGCTTGCTCCAGTCGACCTTCCAGACGATGATCCGCGTCCCGGTGAAGTCCGTCATGTCGCTGAACTTCGTGAACGCGGTCGTCTCCGCGCCGTCGAAGAAGAAGAGCCTCGAGAAGAGCGAACCGACCTGGACAGGATCACTCATGACCGCGCGAGGAGTCGCTCCCGTCACGTCAATCGTGAACGACTGGCCGAGCAGGTTGCCGGAGAACGCGACCGTCTCGGTCGACCCGTTCTTGAGGAGGACGATCGAGGAGGGCTTGATGTCCGCGTTCTCGCCGACCCTCCGGCCAGCGGCGTCGTAAAAGCCGACGATGACGAACGACGTGTTCGCGGCGCTCGTGTTCACGACGAGCGCGTCCAAGACCAAGCGGACGCCTTGCTGCGAGCCGAGGCTGGAGCCGAACGAGCAGACGAACGTGTCCGTCGCGTTCGGGTGCCACTTGCACTCGCGCGTCGCCGAGGAAGCATAGCCCGGCCACGGGCTGATCCACGC
>DASH01000091.1:531-5474 GCA_002503705.1 Candidatus Woesearchaeota archaeon UBA153
GCATCGTCCGGTAGTTCGCGTACGCGTCCGCTTTGGCGAAGTCCCAGCCGCCGAAGTGGCCCCAGACGCCCGCCTTGCCCACCATGTCGCCCGACGTGATGAAATAGTTCTCCGGCGGGTCGCAGTGCGTGTGGTTCAGCACGACTTCGGCCTGGGCGGGAGAGACGCCGTTGTCGAGGAGGAGCTGGCGCGCTTCAGCGTGCGGCACGACGATGAGCTGTTTCGTCAGCAGGATGGCTTCGTACAAATCTTTGCTCGCGAGGCCTTCCTGGACGTCCTTCACGCCGAGGTCGCTGCCGCAGTCGAGCATGCGCAAGATGGCGACCGCTTCTTTCTCGTCGCTCGTCAAGAGCGCGCGGCCGACCCAGTGCGCCATCGGCGTGTTCTGCGACGCGCCGTCGAACGTGACGCGGCGGTCGGCGAAGTACTTGAACCAGTGGCCGAAGTCCCACCACGAGTTGACGATCGCGTCGGGCGCCGCCTCGTTCTTGATCTTCTCGAGCGAGTCATGCCATTGGTCCGTCACGCTCGGCGCTCCCTGCTGTCCGACCTTGTAGCCTTGCGTCGCGGGCGCGACGAGGAGGAGGCACAAGGTGAGCGCGAGCACCGGCGCGACCCAGTACTGGGAGAACTTGACGTCCTTGACGAGCCACTCCTTCAAGAGCGAGTAGACGACGCCGACGGTGATAGCCGCGGCGATCGCGAACGGCGGCACCAAGAGGAGGATGAAACGGACGCCCTTCGTCATCGTGAAGACGGAGGCGGCGAGCCACGCGATGAGGAAGATCGCGTACTTCACGTCAATCTCCCGGTTGTCGCGCAACAGCATGAACGCGCCGAACAGGACTGGCAACGCCATGATGGCGAGGAACGTCATGATGGACTGCGACGTCCCCCACTTCGAGAGGAGGACGAGGAAGACGATAAGTCCTGCGCCGAGCACGGTCCAGTCCTTCCACGAGAGCCGTTTCGGCGAGACCATCGCGAAGAGCGTCCCCATCAACGCGATGAGGAAGAGGAACTTCCCGCCAATCTGCCCGATGATGCCGCTGATCGACGGTTGGTTCAGCTCTGCCACCGTCGTCAAGACGTTCGGCCAGATGGAGTTGGTGTTGACCGCGGCCTTGATGCCGCTCGTCGTCGAGAACGCGGAGAGCGGTAACTTGAGGAACGAGTTGAAGCCGACGAAGAGCGTGACGAAAATTCCGGTCGCGACGATGAAACCCGCCAGCATGAAGAGCAGCCAGCGCGTCTCTTTGCTCGTGAAGAACGACGCGAAACTCTTCTGGTTCACGACGTGCTTGAGGAACGTGAAGAGGAAGTGCGCGACGAGGACCATGATGAAGACGTCGAAGAAGAACCACCAGTAGCTCCACGCGAACGCGAAGAGCCCGAACGCGGCGCCCGTCAGCGCGAGGTAGATTGAGCGGCGGAGCCACTCGCCGGGACGCGTCTCGAACGCTTCCAGGAAGAACCAGGCGACGAGGATGGGGAAGAAGACGACGAAGACGTCGGTATCCGCGAACCCCGCGCCAGTACGGCCGATATACCCCGCGTGGACCGCGAGGAGCGTCGCGGCGAAGAACCCGCCGAGCAACCCTGCCGCGCGCTTCCCGATGAAGAACGCGGGGATGACGCTCAACGCCGCGAAGAGGACGGGCATCCAGAAGTAGACGTACATGGGAGTTGTCGATGGTTGGAAGACCTTCACGACTTTGTAGACGTTCGCGGTGAACCACGGGAGGAACTCTGTCCTGACGGAGACGCCGAACGGCGCGAACTTGTGGTCGTCCCACATCGTCCCGTCAGGCAAACGCTCATCGCCGACGTACCCGTGGTTGACGATGTTCTCGATGTAACGCAAGTGCTGGTACGTGTCGATATCCGGCATGTACGTGTGGCCGCGCTCGTCCTGCATCTGACTGCGGAAGTACACGGCGGTCCCCGCGACCTGCGCGTCGATCTGCTCGCGAATCGCCGGGTCCTTGAGCGCCTTGTTGAACTCATCCGTGATGAGCTGCTGCTTGTTCTCCGACGGCAAGTTCGGGAACTGCTGGTTGATCTGCGCGGTGATGCTCGCCTTCACGTTGCCATACACGGAATCTTTCGCCCAACGGTCCGCGACGGCAAGTTCGTACGTCGGCGCGCGGAAGTACGCGGCGAGGAAGACCGGGATGGCGATGAGGAGGACGAGGAAGAGCACGGTGAAGAGCTTCTGGTGCGCGGTGAAGAACGAGACGAAACGATTGACCTTGTCGTGATGGCGCGCGCGCTGCGGCTTCGGCTCTTCGTGGTGCTCAGGCTTGAGATTGGTAACGTGACGTTGGCGACGAGACACTCGACCACCCCCTACAACGAGGCGAGAGACCGAGAGCGTTTTAAAAACTTAACGAAAAACGAGAGGATGAGTCGACGAGAAAAACGAAGAGGGCGAAGAGTGTTGGAGCGACGCTTAGCCGTACCGGAGCGTCGCGTCCGGCACTGGAGGGTGAAGGAGTTCCGCTTTGCTGTCCGCGATGGCGTGGCGTCGGAAGACGTCCTTGATTGCGTCAATCGGTGCGGTGAACTTCGGCTTCCCGTAGAGCTTCGCGTAGCGCTGCGCCTGCTGGGTGAGCAGCTGCGTCACTTGAGGATGCACTGCCAGGTCGTCGATGGAGAGTCCTTGGCGGAGCCCTTCCGTGACGAGCTCGACGACATCGTAGCCGTAGCCGAGGTCCTTGAAGTCCGTCTGCCCCTCTTCGAGCCCAGCAGTCGGCTCACGGTGAACGAACTTGTCATCCCAACCGAGCGTGGCGGCCATCTCACGGACGAGCCGTTTCGGTAGGCAGCCAATCGGACTGATGTGGACTGCGCCGTCGCCAAAAAGCGTGTAGTAGCCGATGCCGTAATCCTCATCCTTGTTTCCCGTACCGGCGATAATCTTCTGCTCGGTTGCGGCCTTGGTGGAGAGAATGTTCGCGCGGATGCGCGACATGAGGTTGCCGGCGTGATACTGCGCGGTGAACGCTTCAGGGTTCGTCTTCTGGAACGCGTCGACGACAGGTTGAATCGGCACGACTTCGTACCGGATGCCGAGCCGTTTCGCGACCACGATGCCGTCCTCGGCGTCGGCCGGGTTGTTGACATTGGAAGGCAAGATGTAGCCGACGAGCTCGAGTTTCTGTTTCGCTGCGGGACTGGCGTTGTGGCGGTCGAAGGCTCGCTTGACGAGCGACGCGGTCGTCGTCGAGTCGATACCGCCGGAGAGGCCAATGACGCAGCCGGTCGCGTCCTGATTCAAGACGTGTTTGATGACGAAGTCACCAATCTCAGTCGCCACCTGCTCGGCGTCCATGCTTGCAAGCAGTATTCGTTCCATAGATTTTCTCCTCGTCGACCATCAGAGTCGAGAAAGAAGGTATTTAAGCGTTGTGAAAATGACTTCCGAAAAACAGAGAAAGGAAATAGAGAAACAATAAAAAGTGTCCATCGTTCAGACCCTTGTGACAACGAGTCAAAGGGTAACGCGCCCGGGAGCCGCCCGACCCAGCGTCTGCTACGTCAACCCTGCGGTCTTGCTGCGCCGTCCAATCAGCGAGCTCCTCGCGCTCGAGGAGGGAAAGCGCCGCACCACCCTTCTGATTCCGAGAAAGGGTGCGGAGTGTGAGAAGACGCTCCACCACACCGCGCTCTTCAAGAAGACCCGGATCGTCTCGTATCGCGCGTGGAGTCCGACGCGGCAGTTCGAATGGCCCATCCCGAGCCCGGGATTCATCGTGCACGCGTGGCGCGCGTTGCGCGACCATGACGTCGTCCACGTCTGGGCGCATTTCTACCTGAACAATCTCCTCATCATGCTCTTGAAGCCGTTCTTTCCGCGCACGAAAGTCATCCTGACGATGGACACGCTGCCCGGGTACTCGTTCAGCGCGGGCCGGGTCCTCAATGTCCTCTTCAAAATCTACACGTGGACGCTCGGCCGCATCATGTTCTGGGCGCCGGACGCGATTACGCTGTACGGCGACTCGCTCTTGCCGCACGCGAAGCGATGCCGGATCAACGCGCGGAAGATACGCGTCATCCCGACAGGAATCGTCGAGCATGACGTTCCGTTACGAACGAAAGCGCGCGCGAAGATTGAAAAAGAACGAGAACTCGACGCAAAGACTCGTATCGTCTTGTACGTCGGCATCATCAATTCCCGGAAGCGCGTCGACACCGTGCTCGACGTCGCGCAAGCCTTCAAAACGAAAGGACGCGAGGACACCGTGTTCCTCATCGCTGGAGACGGTCCTTCACGGAACGCTCTTGAGAACCGTGCTCGCGCTGCAGGCCTCTCGAACGTCCGCTTCCTCGGGTGGCGGAAGGACGTGATGACGTTGATGGCCGCCGCTGACGCGTTCCTCTTCCCGAGCAGCGCGGAAGGCCTGCCCGGCGTCGTCATGGAGGCGGCGTACGCGGGCACGCCCGTCGTGACGACGAACATCCCGTGCACGACAGACCTCGTCCAGGACGGGAAGGAAGGGTTCCTGTGCAAGGTCGGCGACACCGAGTGCTTCGCGTCACGGCTCGCCACAGTCTTGGATGACCATCGCAAGGCGCGCGCATTCTCCCAGGCAGGGAAGCGGAAGATGCGGACTCGCTACTCGTGGAAGCGCGTCGCGCCGATGTACGAAGCGCTGTATGAAGAGCTCGCGGGGACGACGAGCAAACGTGAAGAGCAAGTGAAGAGAAAGCTGACGAAGAGGACGACGTCATGAGCGTGAGTGTTGCCGCGTCAGCGTTGACCCGCCTCAACGGCGGACAAAATCATCGCGCGAGACGGGCGCGGAGCCCGGTACAAGCTGACGCGGAAATAATCACTGTCGTGAAGAACGATAGTCGTGTGAAAATGAAGGTGTAGACAGATATGTGCGGCATCGTCGGCGTGACGGGGAAGGACGAGCGGCTCGTCCGCAGGATGC
>DASH01000002.1:0-2211 GCA_002503705.1 Candidatus Woesearchaeota archaeon UBA153
CCACGCGTTTCCCGTGCTCGTGCCGAGCACAGGCGACAACGAGCCAGACGTGCAGACGAGCCTGCTCTCGTCCGGGTCGTAGCACGCGCCATCAATACAGACCGTTCCAATCGAGCACACCACCTTTAGTGTCGACCACTCCAAGCAAGGGTCTGCATCGTGATTCCCGCAAGCGACGACCCCGTTCTCGACGCACATCTTCGCGCCTTCCACGCACTCGTCGAAGCACAAGTCGCCAACATCGCCTCCAGGATTGACGGGATCCATCGGCGGGGGAACCCCCTCGCCAATCGCCTCGCCGCCCGTGTTCGTCTCGCCGCCGAACAAGCCTTTCAGCCAGCACCAGAAGCCGCAATTCTCTTCGGCGGCGTCAACGGCGACGACGATGGAGGACGAGAGCAAGAGGAGCGCGAGGAGAAGCGCGAGGAAGAGAATGACGTTCCGGCCGGCGCGATCGTTCATGACGCACCACCTTTCTCGTCCGGCGGCAGCTTTTCGTCCGACGGCAGTACAACCGGTCCGTCCGTCTCGCCAATCGGGTAGCTGATGAGCTTGTCGCCGTCGCACGTGATGTACCGGTCGCCGCACGTGAGCGGCGTCGGCTCGACGGGTTTCGTCGTCGCGGAGCGGCAACGCGGGAGTTCCGTCGCGACGCCGCCGCAACAGACGTGGTCGGCGCCGATCGCGCCAATCTGGATCGCTTCGAGGTTCACGCAGGTGGGCGCGTACCATTGGTCGTAGACTTCGAACTGGACGACGCCGTCGCGGCTGTTCACGAGAATATCGTTCGCTTCAAGGTAGAGTCGCGGGCCGAAGAGGTATCCCTCGCTTTCGGAGAGCATCGGCGAGAGGGCACCGTTAATCATGAACTTCGCCGTCACGTCGTCACCGACGAAAACGAGCGTGATTTCATAGTCATGACTGTCAATCGTGAACGTATGCGTCTCGCCTTCACGCAGGGTGCTCTCGAGCTTCACGTACGACGCGCTCGTCGGTTCGGGCGGCGTCGACGGCAACGCGGGGAGTTGGCTGATCGTGAACTCCGCGACCCAGAAGGGTTGCGGGCAGGAGGGGTCGCCGACTGGTCCGGTGCAGGAGGGTTCGACTTTGACGAACCTGTCGACGGCGAACGTGACGTCCTCATACAGGAATTGTTCGCCGACGCCAAGAGTGCTGGTGGCGTGGTCGTTCATGATGAACTTGCCGTTCGAGCCGTCGCTCGCGACGTCCACGAACGCGACCAGGTATGACTCGCCGAGGAGTTCGAACGCGCCGTTCTCGCCGACGGCGAGCGAGCCGCTCACGCTTGCCGTCGTCGTCGCGCGGCCAGTCCGGTCAGCGGGTTGGGTGAGGAAGAAGATGAGCGCCATGACGGCGACGGCGGCGATGATCACGACGACAATCTTACCGTACTCTTCGTCTAAGGGCTTTTCAGGCATCAGGCAGCCACCACTCCACAGGCACTTCCCGAGAAAAGCCCTTTAAATAGTTTTCCGTCTTACACCGTCGTGATACTGGCCGCGCGGTTTCAAGCATAGTGCTGGATGCGGAGCGCAATTGTTCGCCGAGCGCGAGCGCAGTAGTTCCGCAAGTGGACGCTGGACGCGGAGTCCGGTCCCGTGCTGGCGCGGCAAAATTCATAGTCATAGTTCATCCACGTACGGACGTACTCGCGAGAACTTGAACGAGAAAATCCGTGCCGCGCCAGCATGGACGGGCAATGCCCGACAAAGTACGAACGAGAGAACCGAGAAGAACGCTGACTCTCAGCACGCGCCGCGATGGCGCATGTCGACGCCGCTCTTGCGAGCGTCGCACAAGTTCAGGTACGTCACGCCGTCCGTGCCGCAGACGGGGTCGTCGAGGGTTGTGCACGGCGCCTCAGCGGTGATCTTGCCGTCGAACAAGGCGTCGTCCGCGACCACGTTCCCCGTGATGCTCCACGCCGGCTTCTCGATAATCAACGCGTCGGGTTTGACGACGGCGAACGCGATGAGCACGATGAAGAAGATGCCGAAGATGCCCACGATGGGGACTCGCGTCCGCTTCCACGCTTCCTTCATGAGAGACGCCTTGAGAACAGGGCTATATAAAAGTTACGACCGCAACGGCTCTTAGGCAAATGGATGGTCGCCAGCGTCAGGCGAGCGTCAGCAGAGCCGCAAGCGAGGGCGTTGCGAGGGGTCGCTCCCCACGGGAACGCAGCCCTCG
>DASH01000002.1:2218-7101 GCA_002503705.1 Candidatus Woesearchaeota archaeon UBA153
CGAAAGCGATTTGCCTAAGAGCCGACCGCGACTCATTCCCGAACGCGGCATTCACTCTTGAACGTATCTTACTCGTCGCGGCGCGAGGATGTTGAAGAATCCATAGAGCGTTCCCGGATCGTGTTCTCCCGGTTTCATCGTCTTCAATACCAGGTTCGGCGCGTACGTATCGCACACCGCGACCGCGTCGTCAATCGTGTAGACGCCGAGGATGCGCTCGACAGGGTCGCAGTTCGCTTTCAGCACGGCCCAGTCTCTGCCTTTTTCGTCAGGAAAGTCCATGCGGCACGTGCGTGAGCGCGCATTATAGTAGACGAAAGCAGTCTCAGGAGCCATAGTATCACCTCATGCAAGAGGTCGTTATCCGATAGCGCGCCTGACGTCGGTGACTTCGACGCTGTTCACGCCGTCGATGGAGGCGAGCTCGTGCTCTAACGGTTCCGTGCTGCCTTGCTGCTCCTCCATGACGAAGATGATGTTCAAGGCTTTCAAGCCGAACGCGATCGGCTCTTGGGAGAATCGCTTCTCGCCGTCCTCGCCGACGAACGCGTTGATCTTCGCCTCGGCCGCGGCCTGGACCGCATCGAGGTCGACGTCGGGAGACTCCGGCATGATCTTGAGCGTGATGATCGCTTTCGCCATAGAACACACCTAGTTGGGGCCGGTGAAGCCGCACGCTTCGCACACGTACTTGACGACGTTCTCGCGCTCGTTCTTCGTCCGCACGATCTCCGTCTTGCCGCAGTTCGGGCAGAGGAAGCTCGCGCTGCCGGCGTCGTTCGTCACGCTCGTCTTCGTCGCGGTGCTCTGTTTCATCTTCGCCATAGGAACATCAACTCCGTTGGATATGGGTGCCGAGAACAGGGGTCGCTTTTTAAAGGTTACCCCTGGAACAGTTGTGTTGACAACATCATCGCCGTCGGCCTTAGGCGAGCGTTGCCGTCGAGAAAGAATCGTGCGCGGAGGGGGTTGTCCCACCCGGGGAGGCGCCGCGCCTTCGACGGTGATGGCAGAAAGCGAGCAGCCCACGGCGATGATGTCAACACACCCCCGGGGGCTCGTCGAGGAGAGCGAAGGAAAAGTCTCCATCAGTGAGTGGTCCTGCAAAGCAAGACTTATAAACCACGAGAGGTTCTCCAACGACGCAAGATGCAAGGTTAAGACTGATGGTTTCTCAGCGCGAGAGAGAGCTCATCGGGACGGCGGTGAAAGGCGTCGCGGTCGCGGCGGTCTTCGGATACTTTATCGTCCACCAGTCGTGCGTCAATTACCGGTTACGAGACCAAATCGTGAACGACCGTGCACAGATTGCCGCGTTGGAGGTACGCGCGTACGAGGCAGAGCGTGCGTTGCTCGAACGTGTGCCGACCGCGGTGCGCATGGTCGAAGGCAGGCCGGGACTGTTGGAGACTGAACTCGAGCTCGTCCCGCTCGTCCAGGACCAGAAGAACGAGAGGCTCTACCTGCCGGCCTGGGAGAAGAGAGTGCTGAACCCGAAAGTGCTGCTCGAGCTCGAAGAGTCACGACAGCAAGCGCCTCGTGAACTGACGCTGCACGCGAGCTACGTCCGTTAGATAAAAAAATTCGAGAAAGACTTCTTCGCTACTTCTTCTTTTGTTGTTGCTTGAGGCACGCCTCGACGAGTCCGGCGAAGAGCGGCGCGGGCTTGAGCAGCGTCGATTTCAGCTCGGGGTGGGCTTGCGTGCCGACGAAGTACGTCAGTTCGGGATTCTCGATGAACTCGACGAGCGTGCCGTCAGGTGAAACTCCGCTGAAGACGAGACCGTTCTTCTCGAGGATTTCGTGGTATTCAGGATTGACTTCGTACCGGTGGCGGTGGCGTTCGCTCACTTCGTCGCTCCCGTACAGCTTCTCGATCTTCGAGCCCGGCTTCATGACCGCGGTGTACGCGCCGAGGCGCATCGTGCCGCCCTTCTCGAGGATCGCTCGCTGCTCAGGGAGGATGTCGACGACGGGATAGTTCGTCTTCCCGTCCACTTCCGTGCTGTTCGCCCCTTTCAAGCCGCACACGTTGCGCGCGAACTCGATGACGGCCATCTGCAAGCCGTAGCAGATCCCTAAGAAGGGAACGTCGTGCTCGCGGCAGTAGCGCACCATCTCGATCTTTCCCTCGACGCCGCGGCTGCCGAAGCCGCCGGGGACGATGACGCCGTCAACATTCTTCATCTCGCGTCCCAGGTCTTTCGCCTCGCTCGTCTCGATCCATTTTAATCTCACAGCCGTGTCGAACGCGGCCTCGCAGTGCTTCAACGCCTCGATGATGCTGGCGTAGCTGTCCTCGAGCGCGGTGTACTTGCCCGCGATGGCGATCGTGATCTGCGTCGCGTGCTGCTTCGTGAGTTGTTCGACGCGGCGCGTCCACTCCTTCTCGCACGTTCCTGAAGTGCCGTTGATGCCAAGTTCCTCCTCGATGATGCGCAGCATGCCCTGTCGCGCGAAATTCAAGGGGATGCGGTAGACCGTGTCGACGTCGATGGCGGACAAGGCGCGTCCTTTGTCGAGGTCGCAGAACGTCGCGATGCGTTCTCTGCGCGGCTCGTCGAGCGGCTCGTGACAGCGCGCCATGATCACATCCGGGACGATGCCGCGCTCTCGGAGGAGGGCGACGCTCTGCTGCGTCGGCTTCGTCTTCTGCTCGTTCACGTGCTCCGGCTTCGGCACGTACGTCAAGTGGACGTACAGGATGTTCTCCTCACCAACGTCGCGTTTCAGCTGCCGCGCCGCCTCGATGTACAATTCGTTCTCGATGTCGCCGACCGTGCCGCCGATCTCGACGAGCATGACGTCCGCGCCCTCCAGACGAGCGATGCGCTTCCACCACTCCTTGATCAGGTCAGTGACCTGCGGGATGAGCTGTACCGTCTTGCCGAGGTAGTCGCCGCGGCGTTCTTTGCGTCTCACCTGCTGGTAGACCTTCCCCATGGTGAGGTTCCAGTCGAACTTGCACGTCACGTTCAGGAATCGTTCGTAATGGCCGAAGTCCATGTCGACCTCGCCGCCGTCATCCAGCACGAAGACCTCGCCGTGCTCGATCGGGTTCATCGTGCCCGGGTCGACGTTGAGGTAGCCGTCGCACTTGACCGGGATGACGCGATATCTCGACGCGAGAAGATTGCCGATGCTCGCGGCGGCGACGCCTTTGCCGAGGCCACTGAGGACGCCGCCCGTGACGACGATCCACTTGACGGGAATATCCTTGCGCGGTTTCGGTTTTCGGAGGTCATCTGCGGAAGTGGAAGGAGCAGAAGCAGGAGGGGAAGCGGAGAGAGAACGAGAGGAAGTGGAGCGTGCAGCGTTCTTCCCCTGAGAAGTTCCGCACGAGCCGCAATCCCCCATACGGGAGTGTGAGTGCCGAACCCTCATTTTTAAACTTTGTTGTGGAGGAAGACCGCCTATATAAGAGTGAGTCCGGAAAATCCGGAAGATTTCCGGAAGCAGGGGCGTTCTGCAACCTCACAGCATCGGATAGAGCGCCTGCAAGTCCCGATGAGAATAGACTTTCTCTCCCGACGACCGTTGCAGCAACGACAACTCCGCCGGGATGCGAAGAAGCGGCTTCCACTGCACTATTCCCGCGCTCGTCTCCACCTTGTTGTTCTTGATGAGCATATAGTCGTCGTCAGAGAGCGCGTACGCTGCCGCGACGACGAGCGAGTTGCTCACCGCCGGCCGCGAGAGGAAGTACGGCGTCTCCTTGCCGTCGCCGTTCGACAAGCACAACGTCGACGCGTCTTTGACGAGCGCGAGGCTGTAGAACCAACCCCACACGTTCGAAAGCGACGAGGAGGTCGCGCCGTTCCCGCCTTGCAACGCCAAGAGGTCGAGCATGACCGCGCGACCGTGAACAGACTTCAGCTTCGGAAGATTCACGTCAGGAAGGCCGTAGTTCTCGCTGAAGACGAACTCCTCGAGAGGACCCTTCAGCCGCGGGACCTTCGAACCAGTCTGAGGAACGTACAATCTGCTGCCGAGCTTCTCCCCGCCGATCGGCGTGAAGAGAAGCTCCTTAAGAGTTGACGTCATCCCGAAGTGGGTATTCTTGAATATATAAAAGGCTTTCGACGAAGTACGAGAGAGACCGTCTACTTTCCGACGAGTATCGGCTCTTCCGCCAAGCGCGTCAGGTCGTAGAATTCAGTCGACGGGTGGCTGACTTCCCAGAAGCGCCGCTTCGCGATCGGCACATCTGAACCCAACTGGAAGTCGAGGAGGAGGCTTGCGTCGTCGAGAAGTTGTCGGGAGAAATCCCGGGCGCTCGAGAGGTACTTGCCGAGACTGGAAGCGGCAGTCCGGATGAGGCGCGCGCCTTCGTCGTGCGCGAGGCGTTGCGCGACGGCCAAGCCGAGCTCGAAACGCTCGCTCAACGTCGCGTCAACGTCCAGAAGACCCGTGTACTCGTCCGGCGTCAACGCGAGCCGGATGTAGTCGAGGTGCCAGTACTCGCCGAGCGGGTTGTCGTTCTCGTCGTCGAGGAGCGCGCCGAGGCCTTTCAGCAAGCGCGCGTAGCCTGGCCGCGCCTGCTCGTCCTGGACGAAGTAGTACTTCGTGCCCGGGTGCTGATAGCTCTGCTCGAGAGTCGCCGGATCGTGATACTCCAAGTGCTCGCCAGTCTTGATCTTGCGCAGGCACGAGTCCGTCGATGAGATGACGTGCTCGAGTTCTGCGAACGACTCGAACGGCCGGACGAGGGAACGGATGCTCATGTTGTCTTCACCGCGGCAATGCTGCCGCCTGCTCTTGATGACGTCGCGATCAGAGGATTCTTTTTAAAGATTGCTCCTGCACGGGCTCTTAGGCAAATGGATGGTCGCCAGCGTCAGGCGAGCGTCAGCAGAGCCGCAAGCGAGGGCGTTGCGAGGGGT
>DASH01000022.1 GCA_002503705.1 Candidatus Woesearchaeota archaeon UBA153
TCCCAGTCTGAGCTACGAACCCTTGTAGCGTCAGAGAGTCAGAAGTCCTTTTAAATAGTTTGTGGGCGGGTTTCCTCGACGCTCACTTCTTCCCTTCGAGCTTCCCGATAATCCGTTCCGCTGCCGCGATCGCGTTCTCTGCTTCTTCTCGGGTCGCTTCGCCCCCGTCGTATTTGATCGTGTGGCGTTGCTGGCGGAGGTTGTCGACGATGACGAGGTCGAGGAGTGGGAAGCCGAGTTCTGAGAGGTACGCGACGGTCGCTTCGTGCGAGGAGGACTTCACTCCTTGTTTGACGAGCGCCGCGTCGAGGTATTCCCGCACCGCTTCGTACGCGTTCTCGAGAGCGTATTTCGGGTCTTCGATCTTGAGGAGTCGTTGCGCGAGCGCGAGGCGTTCGAGCGAGTTTTTCCTCATCGAGCTTGCGACGTTCGGGTTCGGCCGTTGCCGTCGGACGAGGCTGCTGTCAGAGAATTCCCTGAATGTCTTCACAGTGCGCCCTCCAACACAACGCCATTCGCGAGTTCAGTCTGGAATTCTGGACTCGCTCTGCTCATGGTGATGTGGTGGAGGGAGACTTCCCTTCTTAACGCTTCCTTGTACTTTTTCGTGATTGTTCCGGGCGTGCCCGCGATTATTGCGATGTCGATGTCGCTTTGTTCGGTGTCTTCGCCGCGGCTGTACGAGCCGAAGAGGATGATTGCGTGCGGCCAGCGGTACGCTTGCTTGATTTCATCCACGAGACCGCTCGCGTAGACGCGTTCGAGATTGTGCACGCGTTTCAAGCGCCGGAACTTCTCTTCACGGTTCGCCTTCACCATCGTCCATGCTTTTGTTCGCCGCACCGTGACGAGGCCTTCCTTCTCGAGGATTTTCACGCCTCGGACGATGGCGGGCATCGTCAGCCTGACGCGTCGCGAGAGTTCGCGCAGGTGCACCTCTTCCGTCGGATAGTCGCAGAAGTGGTTGAAGATGGTTTGGACGCTCGTTTCAGGAAGCATATTGTTATTTTAGAATATCAATTGGTATTTAAAAGTGACGATTCTACAAATACTCCGTGTAGATCTTGAAGAACTTCTCGAAGGTCGCTTCGTATTTCTCGAGGAGGAATCGTTCGAGCTTGTCGGCGTGGTTGTTGTCGTGCGCGGCGAGCGCGGAGAGGTATGCGTTCCGGCTCGTCTTCCGGATGATGAGGGGCGGGTAGCCGTTCTCGAGCAGGATGGCGTTCAGCAGCACTCGGCCGACGCGTCCGTTCCCGTCCTCGAACGGGTGGATCCGCTCGAACCGGGCGTGGAACTCTGCGGCGGCGCGCAACGGGTGGTCGTCGCTCTCCTGATACCGCGCGACGAGCGCTCGCATCTCGTCTTCGACTTTTTCCGGCGGGGTCGTCTGCACGTCGCGCATGAGGAGGAAGTTCGGGAACCGCTTGAATCCTCGCGCGACGCCTGTCTCTTTCGTGAGGAGCGCGTGGAGCTTCACGATCTCCGGAATGTCTATCTTGATCTTCTTCTTGAAGAGGAGTTCGTTGGCCTCGCGCGTATTCCTCGTCTCGAACACTTCGCGCAGCTCTTTCCCGGCGGGGACTCGCTCTTCCATGAGGACGACGGCGACGTCTTTCAGCGTGAGCGAGTTCCCTTCGAGGGCGTTCGACTCGTACGTGAAGTTGACGGTGAACCGGTCGATCAGGTCTTTCCGTTGTTGCGGCGTGAGCGCACGTATGAGGATCCTGTACTCGGCGCGATACGTCTCGACTTTCGCGAGCTTCTCCTTCGTGAGGATGTGGTCTGGCCGGTACGTGGCGAGCGCTGCGTGGCGGTACGCCTCGAGCTCTTGCTTCTTGAAGTGGTCCGCGACCATCTTGCTCCCTGCCTCATCTCGTTCGTGGATCAGTTTTGAGAACTTCTTGACCGTGCCGTCGGGGAGCCGTATCGAGCGCTCCGCGTACAGGTATCGTTTCTCGCCGCGGTGTTTCTCCTTGACGCTGACCATGGTGAGATGTACCCCTACAAAATATATAAATCTTTTGTTTGCGTAGGGGTATGTTCTTCTTTGGTCGAGAGCGTGTCTTCATATTTCGGAAAGGAGGGCAAAGAGCTCTTCTTAAGTCCTTCTCGTCATTTTCCGTGATATTTCCGGTGGTTGGAGAATACTAGAGTCCGAACGCTTCCGTGAACGTGGCCATGCGGCGGTACTCGGCCAAGTAATTCAGGCCTTTGTCGGTGATGAGGTACTCTTTCCGCTCGCCGACCTGTTCGGTGACGAGGCCGCGCTCTTTCAGCAAGGCCAAGTACTCGTTCATCATCGCGTAAGAAAGATTCGATTTCGACAGCAAATGCGTCGGCTTGATGTGGCCGCCACTCACAAGTCTACTGTGCTTGCATGGTCTTATTCCAAAGGCCTCGCTTCGTCATTCTCGCTTCGCGTTCGATTGCGGCGAACTCCTCGCAGTAAGCAACATCCGGACCGAAGGGGTATACCTTCGCGAGTCCTTCTTTAAGAAGCGCTTCGCTCACGGAGATGTTGTCAACGTACGCGTGGCGGACGAGGCGTCCGTACGCATCAGTCTCGCTCTGTTCTCTCTCTAGCCTGACGTGCTTCCCGATGAGGAGCTTCTCGAGGAGCTCTTTCGCTGCGAGGCCGTCGGGCGTCTTCGTCGAGTTCGCGTCGACGCAGATGAGCCTGACTCGCTCCCCGGTGTCGATTACGAACGAATCGCCATCAAGGATAGTCGTCACGACAGGTCCAATCGAATCGGTCGATTCAATCGGTTGTGTTTCGATGGGTGTCGTCGCGGACTCTGCAATCTCCGTCGTCTCGACCTGTTGTTGGCATGCGATGAGAATCAGGCATGCGAGGAGCAGAGGGATTGTCTTCATCATTCACAGCCCGAACGCTTCCGTGAAGGTGGCCATGCGGCGGTACTCGGCCAGATAGTTAAGACCTTTGTCGGTGATGAGGTACTCTTTCCGCTCGCCGACCTGTTCGGTGACGAGGCCGCGCTCTTTCAGCAAGGCCAAGTACTCGTTCATCATCGCGTACGAGAGATTCGACTTCGACAGCAGGTGCGTCGGTTTGATGTGGCCGCCTTTCTGCTGTATCGTCGAGAGCATGTCATGGATGACTTCCAACTGCGAGCGTTTCTTCTTCATGATTCCACGAGTGTGTCTGGCCGTTAGGCCATCATTCGCTGGCGCGGCACGGGATTTCCCGTTCTCGTACGTTCGCGTCTTCGCGTTCAGGTCTTTCTCGTCCGCGCGCTTCTCAAACGACTTTGTACTTCGACTATGAATTTTTGCCGCGCCAGTTTCCGACTCACCTCACGGCGAGCGAGGTCCGTCTCACGACGGGCTGGCATCTGTGGCGTGATTCACTTTCTCAGGACGATGATCATGCTCGAGAGGATGGAGGCGAAGCCGAGGAGCTCGAACGCGTGACCGACGACGTACCCCGTTTCCCAGAACGGGAGGAGGAAGTACGCGAGCTGGCCGAGCGCGAGCAGGATGAATCCGGCGAGGACGAAGCGGCGCGGCACGCGGCTCTGTTTCGTCGTCGTCTCGCTCTTCCACGTGTAGATGATGACGTGGATGAGGAGGAAGAGGAGCGTCGCAGTGAAGAGGAAGCGGACACGGCTCGTCACGATGGCGAGCGAGAGGAGGCCGACGAGGCTGGCGAACAACGTCACCAAGCGAGTATCATCGAACTTTAAGGTGACGAGCGCCAAAAGCAAGTAGCCGGTCAGCATGAGGCCGACGTGGGCGAGGTTGCCGAGGAGGTGCGTCCTGCCAGTATCGAGGGCCGCGGGAACGATGGGCGCGACCGCTTGGACGATGCGCGCGTACAGGTAGTAGTTGGCGAACGCGTTCACCGCGTACGAGAGGGTGATGCACGAGAACCCGACGCCCCACCACAAGTAGCGTCTCCGGCCCGAGAGGCGGTACGCTTTGAACCCGTACCAGGCGACGAGCGCGGTGATGAGCAGGAAGATGATTTCGAGGATTGCATCAATCCCGAGGAACCAGACCGGGCTGTATCCTGAGAAGATCATGCTGTCATTCCAGGGTGAAGTCCTTTTTAAGCTTTGTGGAAATCGTTTTCTCAACCCTCTTTAATAAGGTCCACCATAAGGGCGTTAAGAAGTCGTGAGGTGACTCGAGAAAATGATCGTGAAGGGCCGGCGCGTCGAAACCGCCACGGAGAACGGCTTGTTCGGCCGTGACGTCTCGTACGGCGGCCAGCTCTTCACGGAAGTCCACTCAGAGCTCCTCGCCCTGGACCTCCAGCAGGGCGAGAGCTGAATCATACTAACCTACCCACCAACTGTGTTCCAAGAAACCTTTTTCAGAAAACCTTTTTCCTCTTTCTCACCTTGTCGCGAAAAACGACGGCGTAGCCACTGTCCTGCTCGCTTTCCGTTGTGGACGTCGTGTGCGGTCCTCCCCGGGTGGGGCGTGGTCGGGCACACCCCTCCCAGGTCGCTCCGAGGCGTCGCGACCGTCCCCCACCGCAACCTCTTCTTTTCTTGCGGCTTCGCTCGCCCTTAAGGACAATGGCTGCGTCGAACGAACGGGAAGAACTCCTGCGTCCGTTCACCCGTTCTCGTCTCTGAACTCGTCGTCCCGCCAGTCGTTGAGGAGGAGGTTCTTCTGGTCCTTCTTCTCGCGGAACGAACTGGGAATGTAGACTGTCTCGCGCGTGAACGGGTCGACGCCAGTATAATAGATCGCGGTCGAGAGCGTGCCGGGCGTGGGCGTGAAGACCTGCGTGAGGTTCACGAAGAGGTTGTGCCGCTTGCAGTACTCGCGCAGCTCGCGCATCTCGTCCATCGAGCACCCCGGGTGGGCGACGACGAAGTACGGCACGAGCCTTTTGTCAGTCCCTTGCTCCTTGTTCACGGCTGCGAACTCGCGGAGGAACGCGTCGAGCACTTCGGGCGACGCCTTCCGCATCACCTTCAAGACTTTGCCGGACGTGTGCTCGGGGGCGATCTTCAAGCGGGAGACGTGCGTCATCGCCTTGCGGAACAGCGCGGGCTGGCGCAAGCTCAAGTCGTGGCGCAACGCGCTGCGCAGCTCGACGTGCAAGCCGGGCAGTTTTTTCTCAAGCGCCTCGACGCCGTCGAGGAGGGTGATCAAGTCGTCCGTCAGGACGCGGTGTTTGCACGTCGTGCACCGCTGGTCGCACCCCGCGGTCTTCTTCAGGACGGCGATGTCCTTTTCGAGGATTGGCGAGTGGACGGTCTCCTCCGTCGTGTACTGGTCGCACGAGGAGCCGTACATGTTCAGCGTCGGCAACGTCAGGTCGACGATTTCGCGCGCGTTATTTTCGTATAACCTTTCAATCTCGGCGAGGATGCTCTCCGGCGAGCGTCGCGCGACGTTCTTGCCCTGCACGAGCGGGATGATGCAGAACGCGCACCCGCCCCAACAACCCCTGCCGATGACGACGGAGGTGTCGAGCTTGCCGATCATCGCGAGGTTCTCCCGGTAGTCCTTGCTCTGCGGGTGGAGCTTGCGCGTGAACGGCGACGAGTAGACGAGGTCCATCTCCTCGACGGTGAGCGGCGCGCTTGGCTTGTTGTGGCGCACCGCGCCGAGGCCGCACTCCTCGACGAACGCGTCCTCCGGGAACGAGTACGTGAGCACGGCGAGCTGGCCGAACGCACCCTTGTCCGCCGCGCACTCCTCGAAGCTCGGGAGCTTGCGGACGTTTTCATTCGACTCACCTGCCGTTCCGGGCTGTCGCCCGGCGTGTGCTGGCGCGGCACGGTTCTTCTCGTTCGCAGTCGTTTCGTCGTTCTCGTCCGTCGTCGGTTTCTCATCAACGGTCTTCGTGACGTCCGATTCCGTACTTCGACTATGAATTCTTGCCGCGCCAGTCTTTCGAATACGATACGCCGCGCCATCGAGTGAGGATAACGCGAGGACGTCTTTGATGTTCTCGAATGGCCTCTTCTCCGCGTTCTCGTAGTTATTTTCGTTCAACCTCTGGAGGAGCGTCAGCAACGACCGTTCCGCGTTCCCGAACAGCAGTAGGTCCGCTTTCGAATCGTGCAGGATCCCGCGTCGCAGCTTGTTCGTCTTGTAGTCGAAATGCGTGAACCGTCTCGTCGTCGCCTCGACGCCGCCGAGCGCGACGATACAGCCCGGGAACGAGCGCTTGAGCTGCTGCGTGTACGCGATCAACCCGCGCTCGGGCACGCGGATGTGCTCGCGCTTCTTCAACAACGGCGTATAGTTCGCGAGCATCGAGTCGAGCAAGCCCGTCGTGACGCAGAACAACAATCGGGGACGGCCGCACGCGGCGAACTCCTCCTCAGTCTCGGGTTGCGCGACGATGCCGACACGGTACCCTTTCGCGTCGAGCAGACGGCTCAGCACGGCGACGCCGCTCAACGGGTGGTCGTACACCGGGTCACCGGTCACGAAGACGACGTCGAATCCCAAGAAGTCGCGATAGCGCACCTCTCCTTCTGAGAGGCTTGTCGGCAAGAACCCGGATCTGCCTTGGGTCTTCTTCATCGTCGTCAGGAGAGGAGAATCGTTTTTATTACTATCCCTTTCGAACTATCCCTTGACGTTTCTTCCCTTGCGTCGCTTCCCGACGAGAATTATGACGCCTTTCACGAGCGCCACGGCCATCCAGACGACGTTCAGGACGAGGAATGGCATGCTGTGCAGCGTCCACGCGTACCACGCGAGGAACGCCGCGCCGACCAAGTTGAGGACGTTGTACGCGACGCTCTCGTGGCGCGAGTGCCGGCAGAACTCCTCGATCGCGAACGCGGCGAGGATGAGGAGCATGCCGAGGATGCCGATTGCGGTTTCGATGGGGACCATGGTTTCACTCCGGCCTTCAGGCCGACGTTCGCTGGCGCGGCACGGATTTTCTCGTGTTCGTCCGCCTTTGTTGTTTCGGGTGACTTTGCATGACGACTGTGACGATGAATCTTTGCCGCGCCAGCACGGGACCGCCTTCGGCGGCTCTTCATTTTCATCTCACGCTATGTCGGGACGATGTTCGAGGCGACGATGTTGAAGAGGAGGATGACGACGAACGCGAGGCCGACGTACGTCACCGTGGAGCGGATCAGGTTCTCGCCGAGATGGGCGTCCCGGCTCGTCGTGTCCGGACCGTCCTCGATCCCGTTCACGAGGATGGTGAGGACGAAGACGAGTTCGACGACGTACAACCCCACGACGACTTGGAAGAAGTACGTCGCGACCGCGCCGCCGCTGAACGTCGTCAGCAAGTTGCCGCCCATGCTCGCGCTCGCCCCGTTCGTCGCCGTCTCCGCGCCCAACTCGCCGACTTTGCTGCTCAGCTTTCCCAAGATCGCGGTGATCATCGACGTGATGCCGATGACGACGCCCGCGATGACCGGCGTCAGGAACTTGATCTGCGACTTCATGCTGCTGATCACGTCCGCCATCAAATCCTTCAACCGCTCATCAACCCGGTGCATCTCCTTGATGTAGTTGCTCACGTTGATGATCGCCTGGCTCGCGATCAACGGCCCTTTCTTCGAGCTCTCCACGAGCACCTTCATGCTGCTCTCGATGATGCTGCTCGGGTATTGGTGCACGGCGCCGTACTGCTCGTGGAACAACGCGTCATCCACTGAGAGGCCGAGCTTGGTGATGTTCACGCTCACCTGGTTGAAGAACCGCCCGGAGACGGTCTCCGGCAGGATCGCCGCGACTTTCGAGAACGCGATCTCCAACGGCAGCCCGTCGGCCAACCGGTTCCCGAGCTGGAAGAGCGCCGAAGCGAATTCGAGCTCGAGCTTCTTCGCCTCCTCGCGCTTCGCGAGCGCGCCTCTCGTTTTCATCCGGTAATAGAGGCCGACGCCGATGCCAAGCGCGAGCGGGATGAACAGGCTGAGCAGGGTGGCGACGAGGCCGAACGGTCCAATGAGTACGTGGACGTCGTTCTCCTGGTCGACCGTGACGTCGCGGTACTCGTTGAACCAGAACTTCGCGTTCTTGAGATTGTCGTCCTCCTTGTCGAGCGTGTTGACGCTGCAGAACCCCGTCGGACCGCACTTGGACGCGCCCGTCGCGGGCACGACGAGGTCGAAGTTCGGGTTGGCGAAGTGCATGAGCAGCGGGAGGAGGCCGATGAGCAGGAGGACGCCGCCCGCGATGATGCCCGCCGCCATCGGGGTGAACGACCACGAGCCCTTCTTCCCCGTCGGTGTCGGCTCCATACCCTCTTCCGAGCTGCCGTATCCCGACGGTCGTTTCGACAGTATGTCGCGTCCGATGAAGTAGACGAGCAACGGCAACGTCGCGTTGTACAGTATCGAGAGGTGGTACCACCGCACTTCCGGCATGAAGCTGACGAGCAGGGGGAGGATGACGAGGCCGAGGATGGGCAGGATGATGCCGAGCATGTGCAGCGTCGTCAGCGGGCTTTGCAGGTTGTGCGCGTAGTGGAGCATCTTCTCGTACGTCTCCTCGAGCATGACGCTCAACGACTTATCCAACGCCTCCAAGCGTCGCGTCTCGCCCGTCTCGACGAGACTGCTCATGATGAGGTGCATGGATTCGATGAATTCGTCGTTCGACCCGCGCCACGTCTCAAGATACACCTCGAGGCTCTCGTGGACGGACTCGTACTTTCCCGTCTCCAGGTTCCAGATGACCTTCTTCATGTCCATGCTGAGCGGCGCGTCCAAGTGCTCGGCGGCGAAATCGATCGCCAACTCGAGGTTGGACGTGTGGCGCATGTACGTGACGATGTAGAAGATGCACAGGACCATCTCGTTCGACGCCTTCATCCGCCAACTGTTCGCGATGAAGTACGGAATCTTCGCGAGCGGAATGATAAGGCAGAGCGCGGCAATCCCGACGTAGAAGACGAGGAACAGGCTCCCCTCGCCGCCAACCACCATCGGGACGCCGAGGAAGAGGAGGATGCCGGTGAGGATGAGCACGATGGGCGCGAGAATCGAGAACGCCGTCGTCCCCTCCGGCGTCGCCTTGAGGTGGCAGACCGCGATCTGCTTCTCCAGCTCCGGTCGTTTCTTCGCGTCGGGCGACAAGGGGAGGAGCTTCTCGCAGAGCCCGCACGCCTTCTCGTACCAGCTCAGCGGCTTCGGCAGGTACTCCGCACGGAACTCCTCGTACTGTCGCGTGTGCGCCTCCGTCGTCTCGTCGCTCCGCAGCGTGTCCTGCAGCTTGTCGAGATACCGCTTCCGGAGCTCTTCATACTGGTCGTTCGGATTCTTCGACGCCATGATGACCTCAGGTGATCTCTCTTCGCGTTCGCGTCGTCCGCCGAGCATGGCTCGGTCGTTGCTGACGCGGTACGGCTTTACTCGTTTACGTGCGCGGAATTCTCGTACGTTGTTTCACGACGACCGCGCACAGTTCGGCGTCTCAACGCTCGAGCAGCGACTTCTCCGCCGCGCGACGCGCCTTCCGCTTCTTCAGCTCGCGGTCAAGCCACTCCTTCCACTCGAAGAGGATTCGTTTCGTGTCCAGCTTCCCGGTGCGGTCCTTCACCTTGTCGCTCGCGCGGTGGAACATGTCGTTCGCGAGGACGACGAACGGCGCCTCGAGCACGTCGTCATCCTTCTCCTCGGCGGCGCGCTTGACGAGGTACGCTTTCGCCTCCGCGCGGAGGAGGATGTTCTCCCACACCGCGTCCCAGTCGCCCGCCCAGTCCTTCACTTGGCCGGCGATCGACTTGAGAATGTCGCTGTCGCCGTTCAGCAGGGCGTCGGTAGGCTCGAGCTCGTCCTTCTCCGCGTTGTACTTCATCAGGTCGACGAACCCGTGCTCGCGCAACGGGTCGTCCTCCCACTCTTTCCTGATCTCCGTGATCTGCGTGATACGCCGCCACTTGTGCAGGCCGTCCGCGCTCCGGATCGGGTTGGCGACGATGATGATGTCCGTCGCCTTGAAGCTCGTCCGCGGCACGTCCAAGTCGTTCACGACGCGGTCGAAGACGCCGTACGGCGAGTCGCCGTGAATCGTGCCCGCGACCACGTTCGCGAGAGCGCCGACCCGCATGGCCTCGTACAGCGCGCGCGCCTCTTTCGAACGGACTTCGCCGACGATGAGCGCCGAGTCGCCGAGACGCAAGGTCGTCCGGATGCCGTCATCAGCGGGCACTTCAGAGTCTCCTTTCGACAACGCGCCCGCCACTTTCATCGGCTGGATGTTGTACCCGAGGTCGCGCAAGGCTTCGCTCGGCAGTTCGAGCGTGTCCTCAATCGTGATGATGCGGTACTTGCGCATAATCTCGACGAGGACTGCGCCGAGCACGGACGTCTTGCCCGCGCTGCGCGTCCCCGCGATGAGCATCGTTCGGTTCCCGTCGATGAGGAAGCTCAGGAGGCCGGCGGCGAGCGGGGTGATCATGCGCTGCTTGATGAACAACGGCAGCGTCCACGGCTTGTCGCGGTGCCGCCGGAACGCGTACGCGATCCCGGTCGGGTTCAACGGCGGCGCGATGACGCCGATACGCGCTTTCGCCACGTTGGGAATGTCGATCTCCGTGTCGAGGACGGGATCCGCTTCGTCCAACGGCCGGCCGCTCATAATCCTCAGTTTCGAAGCCCAGCTCTCCAGGTCGCTCACGCTCGGGAGGATGTTCGTCTTGCACTCGCCGAACCGCGCGTGGACGAGGAAGATAGGGATGTTCCCCGCGGGGCTGTTCACCGTGATGTCTTGGATGTCAGGGTCTGCGAGGAGGACTTCGATGAGGCCGAACCCGACCGTGTACCGGATGAGGATGTTCGTGAGCGTCTCCAACTCCTCATCGTCGAGGTTGAGCTTGCGGTGCGCCGCCAGCTCGACGATCAAGTCGTGCCCGATGTTCGCGAACACTTCTCGCATCCGTTCCGGGTTGACGAACTCTTGCTGCGTCGGCGTGTGCTCGCTCAGAATCTTCCGCGCGGCGTCCAAGAGCTCGTAGCGCTCCTCGTCCAGCTTGAACTCCGGCGGCGTGACGTGGTACAAGTACTGGATGTCATCCTCGAGCTCGAAGACGATGACGTCGCTCTCCCCGACAGGGTAGTTCGCCACTTCCGTCGCGCCTTTCGGAGAGCTCGCCATCAACCGCGTGAACATGAAGTCCGGCTTGATGACCGCGGCGAAGACGCGGCTGTACAGGGTGCGGTCGCCGATTTTCGCGCCTGCGAGGTACGCGTCGACTTTTCGGATGAGTTCGGTCTTCTCCAACGGCACGGCGAGCTGGTCGAGCAGCTCGATGTACTTCTGGAGCGCCTTCTGCTCTCCCGGCGTCACCGCCTTGTCGAGGTTGATCCGTTCTCGTCTCGCGGCGCGTTTCAGCGTGAGGTAGGCGCCGACCGGGTCGTTCTTCAGTCGGTTGTACACCGCTTCGTGAATCTCCCCGTACGCCTTGTTCGAGTCGACGTGCGGTGTGAGGCTCGCGAGCGCGGCGATGCTGTACGCTGAAGCCTTCCGCATGAACTTGTTGTAGAGAAGGCCGATCTCCTTGAGAAGGCGGATTTGGGCGTAGTCGTACTCGTAGTCTCGTTTCTGCGAGAAGACGATCTTCGTCGCTTCCGGGTTCTCGATGAGCAGGTCGACCGCTTTGCCCATGAAGAGCGACTCGTCTTCGATGGAGGGGGCGCGTACCGCCCCTTCGCAGTTGACGCGCAGGATGGTCTCGCCGCCTTCGCGCGAGACTTCATAGCTGAAGACTCCCGTCGGCTTCTTCTTCACCAAGAGACCCGCTCACCCCTCCTTGTTTCTTTTCTCCGCGGGGGTTGCAAAGGCTTTTAAGCCCGCCAGCCCCCACGACTCCCCAATAGACTTATAAACTCACGATTCCGTCGAGACAGTATATAAATTTTGTGACGACGATGGTCGAACCTTCACTCTTCCCGGAAAGACCGCCGCAACCGCCACCGTCAGGGTTCAGGCCTCAATCTTCCGCTTCTGGCGCGTTGCCGCCGGGAACTGCGCGCATCGAGGAGCGCGTGAACGAGGTCGCGAGCCGTCTCGCCGTGCTGGAAGAGCGCCTCGCGAACATGCGGAAGAAAGCCCAACTCACCGCGCAGACCTTGATCGGGTACGAGAAGGACTCTCACGAAGACTTGCGCGCCTTGACGGAACGCTTGACCGAGCTCGCGCGCAAGGTCGAAGAGGCGCACGAGAAGATCAACGCGATGAGCGGCGAGTTGTCGAACGTCGTCAAGAAACACGAGTTCTCAGTCCTTGAGCGATACTTGGACTTGTGGGAGCCCTTGTCGTTCGTCACGCGCGAAGAGGCCAAGCTCTTGCTGAAAGCCGCGATGGAAGAGAAGAAATGATGGTTGGACCCAGCGTTCTGAGTCCCGGCGGTCTTTCTGTACCCCGTGTCTCATCTTTGCTCTCCGCGTTCTGAGTCCCAGTAGTCTTTCTGCCCCCCGCGCTCAGAACCCCGCTCACCGTCTCCGGCCGCGATGAAAGTCTCGCTTCGCGGCGACCCTGCGGCGGCCATCGCTTCCTCGTCCGGTCGCGCAACCTGCTTGGCGCAAGCCGGCAGGACCCGTGTATCGAGAGGCCGCCAAGGCAGGGTCGCACGACTTTTTCATCGCGGCCATCACCGCCATAACATTTAAATACTCCCGGGGCGGTTTCTGGGAGAGGTGAGTCTCTGATGCCTGCGCCCGCGAGCGACATCCCCTTAGCCCGCATCGAGGATATGCAGCGGAAGGGGTTGACGAACAACCAGATTATCCAGACGTTGCAGCGGGACGGCTACACCACGACGCAAGTTTTTGACGCCTTGAACCAGGCGAACATGCAACCGACGCACCAGATGAGGGACGTGACGATGGACCAGCGACCAACCAGGCCTTCTTACCAGAACCCGACGACGATGGGCTCCGGCTTGCCCGGCGACCCTTCCGGCATGCCGCCGCCGCCGAGCCTCAACGCTCCGATGATGGGCGGGATGGGCGGTGGCGCCTCGTCTGAAGAGCTCATCGAAGCGATCATCGACGAGAAGTGGCACGAGCTTGAGAAGAG
The DNA here is from genome assembly GCA_002503705.1 of Candidatus Woesearchaeota archaeon UBA153. Classification (GTDB taxonomy): domain Archaea; phylum Nanobdellota; class Nanobdellia; order Woesearchaeales; family UBA525; genus UBA153. Next base: position 12,985 of record DASH01000022.1, read on the forward strand.
CGTGAACAAGATTATCGAGTGGAAGGACGCGATGAACGCGCGCATCGAGAAGCTCGAACAACGCATGGACGACTTGAAAGGCGATTCTGAGAAGCTGCACGACGCCGTCGTGGGGAAGATCGGCGAGTACGACCGAAACATCCTCGAGGTCGGCGCTGAGGTGAAAGCGATGGAGAAGGTCTTCTCCAAAGTCCTGCCCGTCTTCACCGAGAACGTCGCGGAATTGTCCCGTATCACTGATAAGGTGCGTAGCCCGTCTTCGGTCGTCAAGAAGTGAGTCTTTTCAAGCGACGCCACCGTCCATGGGGTGAGCGTGCATCCTGTGAACGAGCGAAGTGCCGAGGGGGTCGTCCCTCACGGGGATACGGCACCGACGATGAAACAAACGGGACGCGAACAGGACCGGTGAGCGTCGCCTCGTACGACGTGACCGTCATGCCTCCGAGAATCACCGTCCGGAAAGCGACGCCGAAAGACTACGCTCTTCTCAAAGAGATCAAGACGGAGTTCTACAACTGGGAGTGCGACCACGACGAGAGACTGGATCCCACGTACGCGGAGCGAGTCCTCGGCTCGCGCCTCGCGCGCAACCTCCGACAGAACAACACCGCGTTCTTCCTCGCGTTCAAGGAGGACGCGGTCATCGGGTACGCCGGCGCTGAAGTGAAAGAGAGCCCGATTTTCGTCAAGGCGCGACGGCAAGGGCATCTTTTTAACTTGTACGTGCGCCCCGGCCACCGCAGCGAAGGCGCGGGGAGCAAGCTCCTCGCCGCCGCGCACGACTGGTTCCGCCAGCAACGCGTCGACGAAATCATCCTCGAGCCGTACGCGTTCAACACGAAAGCGCAAAAGTTCTACGCGCGCCACGGCTACAAAGAGTACATGGTCACGTTCGTGAAGAAGACGTAGAACTTTTCCAGTTCAGTTCTTTTGCAATTCTTCTCACTCCTTCGGCATCCCGTATTTCTTCTCGAGGAGATAGAGGGTCGCGTAGATCGTCCCCGTCGTCGTCAGGCCTAAGAGCGGCGTACCAGGGTTCTCGTTCGTCGTCGCTGGCGCTTGTCGGTGCTCGGTCTTGGGTGTGTTCGTGGCGATGAGTTCCAATCCGCCGGCCGTCTCGTTCTTCGCGCGTTCGCTCTCGTGGCGGACTCGGAGTTCATAGTTCACGCACGCGCCAGCGTTGAGAACTAAGGCTCCGGCCAAGATGTACTTCGCGAACCGAGGAGTGAGTCTCATACTTTCACAGAGTTCTCGAGAAGTCTTTAAGGTTTTCTACACCCAGCTCGGGCGCGCCATCAGCCAGACGGTGATCGTGCCGATGAGGAAGATCGCGATGATCGCCATGACTTTCGGGTGGAGGAGCGTGTTGACCAAGTTCAGGCTGAAGCTGCCCGTGTTCGTCGCGCCAGGCTGGCCGGGTTGAGCCGCGCCGCCGTACAACGAGCCAGTTCCGCCCGCGACCGGGTTCAAGTCTTGCCCGGGCTGCAGCGTCGTCACGCCGTCGCTCCCGATGTTCGTGCCGGGAGTCGTCCCGCCAATCTCAGCGTCCGTTGATGTCAGGTACGCGTCGCCGTGATAGTACATCCCGCCGACCTGGCCTTGCGTCGCCTCGAGGCTCTTCTGGCCGAACGCGCTCCCCAGGCCGAACAGGAGGATGATGCCGATGACGGAGAGCAGGAGGATGTGCACGGTGCTGTTCCCGATGATCGCTTTCAAGTCCCCTTCTCCGAGGCCGAACATCCGGATGATGAAAAGGACGAAGAAGAGGACGATGATGAGGAACAGGAACCACGGCGTGATGAACTCGACGAGGTACCGGACGGTGCCGCTCACGACGCTGAAGAACGCGGCGACGAGGCCGATGATCGCGTACGGTCCCGTCGGCACGTTCTTGCCGAACGGCTTGATCCATGTGAGGAGTCCCCAGACGATCACGTAGACGAGGAGGAAGGTGAAGACGACCTTCGCTCCGCCGAGCAGGGTGATGTCGAGGAACGTCGCCATGGTTCACTTCTCCCGGTCCTTGTCGAGGATGCTCCCGAAGAACTTGCCGAACGCGTCCTCGCGTTTCTCTTCGCGTTCGTCTTCCTTCGTGATGAACCAGATGATGATGGCGAAGACGAGCACGGTGATGATGAGGGCTTGCGTGTCGGGGTCTTCCAGCATGTACAGCCAGTTCGGGAGTTGCCACCAGTTGGCGGCGCTGCCGAAGATGAAGATGACGCTCGCGAACGCGAAGAGCGCGATGATGCCGCTCAACGAGTTGCTGCCGAGCTTGACTTTCGAGCCCCAGATGCCGAAGATGAGGAGGACCATGAGGACGGCGACCATGATGACGCCGACGTTCGGGAGGGCGTTGTTCATCACCTTGACGATGTCGATGAACCCGTTCGCCAAGTACGGGTCCGTGCTCGACGTGCCCCACAGGACGTGCGGCACCACGACGCTCATGCCCATGACGAGGGCGATGACGACGTTGAAGTTCTTCGCCTTCTCGCCGAGAATCCTCGTCTTCTGCAGGACTGCGAAGACGATCGTGAAGATGAGGATGAAGGGGAGGATGACGTCGAAGACGCCCATGTTCGCGAGCGATTCCAAAGGTCCGCCGAACGTGTATGATCCGTAGTATGCCATGGTTACCACTCCTTTCTAGTCTTTCTTGGACTCTCCGCCTGAGCTCGGCGTCCAGACGACGAACGCCATCATCGCGATGAGGACGACGAATAACGCGATCATGCCGACGAACTGGCTGTCCCAGTTCATCATGAGGTAGTCCCAGCCGAGCTGCAACCACCCGGTCGCGTTGAGGAAGATGAGGAAGATGCCGACGAACATGATCACCATGAACGCTTTCTTCGGCCACCCGGTGAGCGCGAACCCTTCTTTCGTCTCCTTCTCCATCGTGCCGACGAGGAGCATGAAGAAAGTCAGGAGCAAGAGGAGGAGGACGACGTTCGAGGCCATCTCGTTGATGATCGCGACGAGCTGCGCGGACGCGACGACGAAGAAGGCGATGACGAAGGCGGCGAGGCTGTTCGCGTTCTTGCGCGGCAATTCCTTATCGCCGATCTTCTCGACGCCGAGCACCCGAGTCTTCTCGAGGAGCGCGAAGACGATGGTGAAAACTAAGAGGAAGGGGAGGACGACATCGTACAGTCCGATGTCTCGGAAGAATATCAGGACGTCGCCGAAGACGCTCATACGGTCAATCCTGAACCCAGGCATATTTAAAGGTTTCCATCGATTTCAGACGATACCTTATAAACAACCTTAGAATATGTCGCTACCATCCATCGGGTGAGCGTGTATCTGGAGAACATGCTGAGTGCCGAGGGGGTTGTCCCTCACGGGGATACGGCACCGTCAAAGAAACACGCGGAACGCGAACAGGACGGTAGCGACTACAAACAATAAATTTATATATGTATTAATGATGTATCTAAAATGTGACTAACATTATATATTGATGTCTTTGGCTCAAAAGCATGCAAAAAGGAATGATAACTGCGATTTCACTATTAAAAGCCAGCGAATATCGCTTGAAAATAATGAAAGCTATCGGAAATAATACGGTTACTCCCTCAGAAATTGCGAAAAAAATAGGGATACGTTTAAATCATGTAAGCATGTTCCTCAAAGAGCTAAAAGAGAATCACTTGGTAAAATGTCTGAATGAGGAAACTCGAAAAGGGCGTTTATACGAGTTAACGGAGTTGGGGCGCAATGCAATTGACAGGATTACAAATGGAAGCTCCTAAGAAGTTCAAAGATGAAAGTTGGGACTTTCGTTACGAGTTCACGAAATATAGTAATCACGGATATCATACCTATCCTGCAATGATGATTCCGCAGGTGGCACGAAGACTGATTCGAATGTATGGTGGAGACAAAACAATCATCTTGGATCCTTTCATGGGTTCTGGAACGGCACTTCTGGAGGCGAAGTTGCATAAGAACTTTACGAAAGCATACGGTATTGACATTAACCCACTCGCGTTATTGATAGCGAATGTGAAGACGACGCCAATAAATCCAGTCACTCTGAAGGTGGAATATGCGAAACTAATATCGCGATGCGACACCGACAAGAAGATGGTAAATTTCAAAGAGAAAGAGATTCAGAAACCAGATTTCTCCAATATTGATTTCTGGTTCAAACCACAAGTGATAACCGACTTAGCCATCATCAAGGAGAATATCAATCGGATTGAAGATCTGAACGTAAAAAATTTCTTTTTAGTAGCATTCTCTGAAACCGTCAGGAACGTATCAAACACACGAAACCGAGAATTTAAACTTTATAGAATGAGCCCAGATAAGTTAAAAACACATAATCCGAATACTCTCGAAGAATTCAAAGACCGTGCCTTGAAGAATATGTCCAGTATGGCTGATTTTTTCAAGGAACAAAATCCGAATTGTGACGTGAAAATACTCGCAGAAGACACGAGAAATCTGACTTCTCTTCCAGCGAATAGCGTTGATTTAATTATTACATCACCTCCTTATGGTGATAGTGGAACGACTGTGGCGTATGGTCAATTCTCACGTCTTGGCTTACAATGGCTGGATTACGATAGAGACACCGTTCTGAATATAGACCGGGTGAGTCTGGGTGGTGTGCCAACAAAGACTCTTGAAAATGAGCTCGGTTCACCAACCCTGAAAGAAACTCTCCACAGAATTGCACTTCAAGATTCGAAACGCGCCAGAGATGTATTGAGCTTCTATGTTGACTTTGATAAATGTGTTCAGGAACTGCATAGGGTGACGAAAAAAGGCGCGTTTTTGTGTTTTGTCGTCGGTAACAGAACGGTGAAAGGCGTTCAGATTCCGACCGATGAGATAATCCTGGAATTATTCCAAGCGAAGAATCATTATAAGCATCATAATACTTTCATTAGAAATATTCCTAATAAACGAATGCCGAAACTGAATAGTCCGACGAACATCTCTGGTAATCATGCAGTGACGATGAATGAAGAATGGATTGTGATTATTGAGAAAGAGTAGTTAAATATCTTCAACATTGAAGACTTTAGAGATGTTCTTTTTCTGAACTCTAAAACCTGATCCATGATCATGAGTTTTTCCTTTGTTCTTACCAGTTCCATACACTCCAATTCTAACATCATAAACGACGAGACCATCTTTTATACTCTGAATGAATTTTTCGAATGTTAAATCTTTCAGAAGAGTGGCATCTTTGAAGAAAAAGTGCTCTTTTCCACTTTCAGACTTTGTTTCAGCGTTTATGAAGGCAATGTGTTTGCATTTCGTCTCAATAATTTCTTTTAGATCGCTGAACTTATAATATATGGTTTGATCAATTATTTTATCGGTTGTTATATCTTTCACCAAAATAAAAACTTTTTCTTCTTTCTCATTCACCTCGAGTTTGAAACCCGTTTCTGAAAAAAATGTGTTGAATTTAGTTGCAGAGATAGTTGTGTGAAGTATCTTCTTACCATTTGCGTCAGAATGGCCGTATTGGAGTCTAAGATGTGAATTTGCCCCCGGCGGATTTGTAGGCGACTTGGTGAACAAGGTCAACATGCTTTTTGATAGTTCCCTTTTTGATTTAATTTCTAGAACATCTTTATAATCCGCTAGAGAGCTATTATTCTCAGTTATGTCCATTAGGTCTTCGAATGTTTTTCCTATCCCTGTATTGTGCGTTCTGTGTGATTCAACGAACCCTTTTGATTTTATCAAC
>DASH01000021.1 GCA_002503705.1 Candidatus Woesearchaeota archaeon UBA153
GTCTTGCCGTGGTCGACGTGACCGACCAGGCCGATATTCATGACGGGTTGAATGGGTTCAGGATACTCCTTGTTCTCGAGCTTTTTTGCAGGGTGTGCGGGTTCAGTCTTATGGTGCGCGTGCTTCTCGTGAGCGACGTCGGCTTTCTCCTCGTGCGTCGTCGTCTCGTGAACAGTCCCAGTTTTTTCTGTTCTCTTCGTCTTCTTGGACTTTGTTTCAGTGTGAGGACTAGGAACTCCTTTCTTTTCAGAAACTACCGCGGTCTCGGCCTTCTCCGCGACTGGCTCGGCGGTCTTCTTCGTCTTCTTCGGCTTCGCCCCGGCCTTCACGACGCCCTCAACGGCGTCCGCGGCCTTCTTCGGCGCCCGCTTCTTCTTTTCAGCTTCCGGTTTCTCACTCATCAAAATCGACGGAACCCCACGATGTTTATAAAGATATCCCCGAGGGTGGAGCGACGGACGGAGCGGTGCGCGGCGGGAGATCGTATTCCTTTTCGATATACGCGATGGTCGCGTCAAGAACGGTGTTCATTCGCGCAATCTCTTCCGGAGTCGTGAACGCTTTACCTTTCCCTTTGAAAGCGTTGAACTCACTAGATTTCCAATCGTTGATTCTCTGGAGGATTGCGGACTCCTTGATGAACTCCTCATCGACAATCTCGCGCAGCGTGAGACTAATGCCAATAATAACGTTTCCTCTGCACTTCAGTCGTGGGTATGAAGGATTGCTCAATTCGGCTTCAAGAAGACGATGGGCCGCGTAGTCAGGGTCTGTCGGTGGTACGTTCGACTCTGGAAGGTCGTCGGAGTATTCGTAACGATATTTTCGAAGCTTACTCAAGAGATATTCGAGATATCTGCCTTCTGCAATCGCTTCGTATTTTGCGCGCAAAGGTGGAGGGGGTGAATTCTCTTTGAGCATCTGCGCGACTTTTTCTCTGCTCCCGTACCATCGCTCCATACTTCCCTCGGAGTGGTGATTTATTCATATACTTTGTGCTCTCTCCTCGTGACGTTACCGTCTTGCTCACACTCGTTTGCGTTTCTGAGAGGCGACATTCCCCGGCTGGGGCATCTCCCTTGTCGCCAGTTCCGCGGTCGTCACGGTCGTGACAACGTCTTGTTCTCGGAGTGCCTTGTCTTCAGTCCAGAGCGTCGCGTCAAGATGCACCGCAAGCGCGAAGTAGGGCGCGTCGCCGAGGTCCGGCGAACATCGTCGTGCGCGAGGCAAGAATTTCTCGAACGTCGTCCTCGGTACGACCTCGACGCGACGAGAAACGATTTCGAAGAACTCGTCGAACTCGCGTTCGCCCCGTCGCGTCTTCGCGAGGATGAGGGTGTGGTATTTCGCGAACTCGTCGAGCGCGTACGCGGGCGTGAAGAGTTCGAGGTCCTCGCGGACGAGGATGCTGGCGGTGAGCCCGTCCGTGATGAGCGCGGCGAAGAGGATGTTCGCGTCGACGACGAGCCGCATGCATTCACCGGTAGCGCGCCGCGAGCTTCTGTTTCAATTCTTTCCCGAGTCGTATCGCGTCGGCTTCCGTCATCGTGCTGTCTGCCTTGAACTCCTTGAGGAGCTCGAGGTCAGCGATCTTCTCGTTGAAGGCTTGCCGGGCGACTGCCGACCAGTTGATCTCGGGGAAGGCGTCCATCTTCGTTTTCAGCTCTGCGGGGACTGCGAGCGTGAGCGTCACCATCATCGTGCACCTCGACTCATGATGCACCTGTGCAATATGTGCAAATATATAAATGTTGTGTCGTGGTGCTCTTGTGGAGCATCGAAAAATTTATATAGTTCTCTTATGTAACGTACGTAACATAATGAAACCGAACATACCGAAAAAGTTACAGTCGTTACTTATCGAAACCGCGACGCAACGTGTCATCCGAGTCTTGTGTTCGTTTCCAGAGAAAGAGTTCAGCCTCTCCGACCTCGCCAAGGAGGCAGGCGTCGCCAAGCCGCACATCGGCCGCATCCTCGACCGCCTCCTTGACGTCAACTTCATCGAGATTACGAAACTCAGCAAAATCTGGCGAATCAAGGCAAACCAGCAAGAATTCCGTTTCATCAAGGCCAAGATCATCTACAACCTTGATTTTCTCTACAACAGCGGCATCGTCGAACTGCTGAACGTTCGGTTCGAGAATCCGCGCGCCATCATCCTCTTCGGCAGTTTCCGGCGCGGTGAAGATCTCTCCAATTCCGACATCGACATCGCCATCGAGACTGGCACGGAGCAAGAGTACCAGGTCCTCGGGCTCAAGGAGCTTGCGGAGTTCGAACGTGCAATCCATCGGAAGATACAGCTCCACGTCTTCCACCGCGACCATATCGACCTGAACGTGTTCAACAACATCGCCAACGGCATCGTCCTCGCTGGCTTCCTTGAGGTGCGACCATGAACGAGAGCGTCATCAAAGCCCTCGTGACGACCGACCAGCTCCGTCCTCGACAGTTCGACAGGCGGAAAGTCCGCTCGATGGTCCAAGCGGCACAGGAGAACGCGGACATCCTCAAGAGCATCCCGCTCACCGACGCCACCGCCACACTCCTCTTCCGAGAAACCTATGAATCCATTCGGCAACTCGGCGACGCCCTCTGGTGGAGCAAAGGCTACGAACCGAGAAACCACGACGTCAGCATGGAAATCCTCAGGCACGTGGCAATCAAGGAGAGCGTGCTTCTCAACCACCTTCCCCGGTTCAAGAGCATCAGGAACGACGCGAACTACCGCGGCTACAAGGTGACGCTCGCACAAGCAAGAGAGATCAGGGACTTTTGGGAACGCTGCGGCCAAGAGCTCGCGGCACAACTCCTCAAAGAACTCTGAAAAAAATCGTTCGAAAAGTTCTCATCCAAAAGTGATTAAAAATCGTTAACTATTTAAATACGGTTCTTCTCTCCCTCGAACGATTATCACGTTTGATGGAGAGTGATATTGCATGGCAAAACAAAACTTCTGGGATGCAATCTCGAGCGCCGCTCCCGCACCGCTCGCGACTGCTCAACCGTCGCTCGTTCCTTTCGGTCCGATGAGCTTCGAGCCGAGAGCGGAGTATCAAGGCGATAACAAGGCACTCTACACTTTCGACCAGGCACAGGCGAGCGTCGCTCGTCGCAGCCTCGCGCTGCCGACGTTCCGTCAGGTCATGGAACTCGTGCTCATTCCCTTGCTTGAAGACAAGCTGGATGAGAGCCAGAAGGCGGTTGCCCGCAACATGCTCGCGAGTTATGGCGAGTGGAATGATACGGCACTTTATCGTCAGCTGGGAGTCGTGTTCCGAGCAAATGGCATTCAAGGCCTCATCTGGAATGCGGATGCGAACGCTTATGATGCTCGCGACATGATGGTGGATGACGTGCAACTGTATGCTGCGCGGAATCTTGAGGCTGGATGGAACCCGCTCAAGAAAGTCGCGAAGACTGCGCCGGAACTCGTGGCGGACTTGTATAGTCGGCCTTTCGATAACTTGCCACGACAGATGAGAGAGAATGCGGGTCTCTACTTGCCGCCCGAGGATGTTGTGCGTCCTGTGGGTCGCGGCGGCTACGGCGGCGGCGTCGGCGTCGACTACGGCGCCGGCACCGTCTGCAGCGTCAGGGCTGCGCGCGG
>DASH01000062.1 GCA_002503705.1 Candidatus Woesearchaeota archaeon UBA153
GGGGTAAAGGTCGAATTTATTAAGGGCTTTTTTCTTCCTTCGACTCTCGAGGTGAAAGTCTCTTTATGGCACGTTCTCCAATAGGCGCGCGAGTCGCGTTCGTCGAGCCGGCAGGCTCTGCCGCGAACGTCTTCGCCAAGTTCATGAAGATTCCTCTCCTCGGCCCCGCCCTCCTCGCCACGATCGCCCAGCGCGCGGGGTACGACGCGACCGTCATCAACGAGAACATCCTTGGCCGCGAACTGACTGATGCGGAGCTCGCTTCGTACGACGTCCTCGGCCTGAGCTGCTTGACGACGACGGTCGATCGCGGCCGCGCAATCGCCGCGCGCTACAAGCGAGTCCGCGCTGACGCCGGCCTCGAAGCGCGCACTCTTATCGGCGGCATCCACGCGAGCATGCTGCCGAACGATGTCGTGAACGACTTCGACCACGTCGTGCTCCGTGAAGCCGAACACGTCATCCTCCCGCTTCTTGATGGTTCCCTCGACAGCAAAATCGTGCATGGTTCGCGCATCGAGAACCTTGACGAGCTCCCCATCCCTGATTTCACTCTGGTGGCGGGCCTGGATCGGATTCGGACTCGGCCGTTGATGAAGTCGCGCGGCTGTCCTTACGACTGCAAATTCTGTTCTGTCACGGGGATGTTCGGCAAGGCGTATCGAAGCCAGACGCCGGAACGGGTCATGGCGGAGCTCTCAACGTACACGAACGGGACGGTCTTCATCGCTGATGACAACTTCGCGATTAATCTCCGCGATACGCATCGTCTCCTCGACCTGATGCGCGCAGCAGGTTTTGACCTTCCGTGGTCGGCGCAAGTCCGCACCGACTTGACGAAGCACCCGGAAATCGTCGCGAAGATGCGGGCCGCTGGCTGTCATACTGTCTACGTCGGCCTTGAATCAATCAACCCTTCCGCTCTTCTCGAGATGGGAAAGGGCCAGACGGTCCAGGACATCGTCCGCTCGCTGAACGTCTTCCACGACAACGGGATGATGGTGCACGGCATGTTCATCCTCGGGAGCGATTCCGACACGAAAGACACGTTCGCGCGGACGTCTGAATTCTGCTTGGAGAACAGGGTGGATTTCGTCCAGTACGCCATCTTGACGCCGCTTCCCGGCTCTGAGACGTATACGGCGCTCGAGAGTGCAGGGCGATTGCTGCACAAAGACTGGCAGTTCTACGATGGCTTGCACGCGGTCTTTCAGCCGCGTCACATGACGCCGCACGAGCTTCAGCAAGGGATGATCAAGTGCTTCAGCGACTTCTACTCGTACACGAACGGCGTGTTCGACTCGTTGCGGACGAGCCTCCGCACCGCGGCGACGACGCTGCAGCACTTCTATTCGTTGTACTCGAACGCGTACTTCCCTTCGTTCCGTCCCGCCATGACGAAATTCGTCGGCAGCCACATCGTCTCAGAATGGCTCGAGACGAACAAGGACTACTTCAACTATCTTCGTACCGCGGTGCCGGGGTCGCTCACGAAGCCCCGAGGCGTTTGAGAATCGTTTCAGTCTCTGCTTTCTTCTTGCCTTGCACGAGGAGTTTCCCCGTCGTGTACTTGATGACGGTCGCGTCCGGGCCGTTCATCCGGACGAGCTCGTACTGCGTTTTCGGCTCGGCGTAGGAGAAGCCGTGCGCGAGGAGCTTGTCGTACATTATTTTCATATCACGTTCGAGCTTCGGCGTTTTCGGCTTCTCGAACCCTGCGAACGCGCCGAGCGTCGCCTGCCCGGCCGCGCCGGCGAGGTTCTTGTAGCTCGCCCAGGACGTGCGGAAGATGCTCCGGAGCTCCTTCTTCCGGTAGTTCTCGCGCAGGAACTGCTGCGTGAGCGGGTCAGCGGGATAGCCGGAGCCGAGATTGGCGTTCAGCTTCCGTTTGAGCTGCTCGATTTCCCGGTCGCGCGTCACTTTCGCGATAATGGAGGCCGCGCCGACGACCGGATAGCGCTCGTCCGCCTTGTTCTCCGCGATGAGCTCGACATCCTCTTTGAGGATGCGGGCGAGCTCGTCCGCGTACTTCTTCGTGTTCGTCGTCGGGCAATCGATATACGCCGTCGTGACCTTCTCGTCCTTGAGCGCCGCTGTGATGAGCGTCGCCGTCGTCCGCTGCTCGAGTTTGTTGAGATTGTCGTGCTCGCCCTCGACGGCGGCGTCGATCTCCGCCGGGCTCAGGAGGATGACGGAGAATCCAATCGTCCCTTTTTCTTTCAACGATTCGAGGCGTTCGAAAACCTCCTCTCGCTGCTGCGGCGTCAGCTGCTTCGAGTCCTTGCATCCGACTTTGCGCAAGAGCTCCTCGTCCTCAGTCCAGCACGACGCCATCGCCATCGGTCCGATGACGGGGCCCCTGCCTGCTTCCTCGACGCCGCAGATCCATGCCATGGCGGGTTTTACTGTTCAGCCCTATAAAAAAGTAGTCATTCGGGACGACGGTACTGTCCTGCTCACACCTGCTTTGTCCGCGGATTGGCGACATTCCCCGGCTGGGGCCTCCCCCTTGTCGCCTCGAATTTCGCATCGTTAGTGTTCGCCCGTAAGGACAGTGCCGTCGTCGGGCGAAGAGATGCTGCACTCATCGCGATGTAGAACGAAAAACTCTCACACTTTCTTCTCGTCCTTCTTCTTCTCCTGCGGAACGATGCGCATCTTGATCGTCGAGAAGGAGTTGAGAACGGTGGAGTGGTCGTTGCGCTCTTCCAGATGCTCCCTCATGTGGTCGGTGTTGTGCTTCTTGAACGAGTCCGCCATCGCGCTCCCGTCGGGGAGGAAGAGGCCGCCGCCAAAATCATCTTTGCGGAACTCGATGTGGTACCCGCACTGTTCGCAATCGCCGACGATATAATGCATGTGGTTCAGGAAGAGGCTGAAGAACTTCGCGTGATGCTCCTGTCTGCAGGAAGGACACATGTGTTCCAGGTGGTCTTCAAGCGAGGTGTGCATGCCGCGGTCTCCGTTCTCTCTTCATTCCGAACGCAAAACGCTCTCGAGGTCGCGCTCGCTATTTAAGCATTGCGCCAGATTCCCGTTGTCGCGCGCTCATTTCGTCCGGTACTGGTCTTCCGTCCCCTTCGCTTCGATCGCCGCGACGATGCGGCTGATCGCGTGGACGAACGCGGCGTCGCGCATCGTGCAGCCCTTCTGGCGCATCACGTCATAGATGGAGTGGAACGCGGGCACGATGATCTTTTCGAGCTTGTCGAACACTTCCGCTTCAGTCCAGTAATACCCTTGCTTGTTCTGCACCCATTCGAAATAGCTGACGGTGACGCCGCCGCTGTTCGCGAGCACGTCGGGGACGACGAGGATTTTCTTCTTCGCGAGGATTTCGTCCGCTTCCGGAGCGGTGGGGCCGTTCGCGACCTCGAGCACCATCTTCGCTTTCACCTTGTCGGCGTTCTTCGCCGTGAGCTGGTTCTCCAACGCGGCAGGAACGAGCACGTCCACCGGGAGCTCGAGGATCTCCTCGTTCGAGATCTCCTTGTGCTCTTTGCCGTAGCAGACGGTGCCTTGACAGTGGACGCCGTTCAGCATCCCTTTGCCTTCCTTGACCTTGAGGAGGTGGTGCGGGTCCAACCCTTCCGGATCGTACACGCCGCCCTTGCTGTCGCTCACCGCGACGACCTTGTAGCCGGCGTCGTGCAGCATCAGCGCGAGGTTCGCGCCAGCATTGCCGAACCCTTGGACGGCGATCGTCGCGTCCTTCCGCAATCCCGTCGCCGCGGCGGCTTCGCGGAAGACGTAGAACGCGCCCTTCGCCGTTGCGGTGTCGCGGCCGAGGCTGCCGCCGAGCGGGATGGGCTTGCCGGTGATGACTGCCGGTTGGTATTTTCGAGTGATGATGCCGTACTCGTCCGCCATCCACCCCATGATGAGCTCGTTCGTGTACACGTCAGGAGCGGGCACGTCCTTGTCCGGGCCGACGACGTCGGCGAGCGCGCGGATGTACCCTCTGCTCAAGCGCTCGAGCTCGTGCTTGGAGAGCTTCTTCGGATCGAGGATGATGCCGCCCTTGCCGCCGCCGTACGGGATGCCCGCGACCGCGCACTTGATCGTCATCCAGAACGCCAACGCTTTGACTTCGCTCAGCGTGACGCCGGGATGGTAGCGGATGCCGCCCTTCGTCGGGCCGCGCGCGTCATTGTACCTGACGCGGTAGCCGGTGAAGACCCGCAACGAGCCATCGTCCATCCTGACGGGGAGGGAGACTTCGACGACTTCCTTCGGCTTGGCGAGAATCTGCTTGGCGTCGTTGCTCACGCTCAAGTACTGGTACGCGTGGTCGAGCTGCTTCATCGCGTTCCCGAAGACGTCCGGAATTTCCGCGTGCTTTGTTTCAAGGTTCTTTGATGCAACGTGCTTTGTTTCAACGTGCTTTGCTTCGGCGTGTTTGTCAGTAGTCATGAGATGCCACCTTTGTTTTTCTCCTTCGAACCCCCAACGATGTTCTGACGGTTCGTCTCGAGAGTTGACGGGTGGTTTTTAAAACGTTTGCCGAGAGGTGCGAGAAAAAGACGAAACCTGCACGACCACGATGGCTGGCGGCCACTTCGTCGCACGTCGACCGCGTTCTTCCCGGGAGCGCTCACTCTTCATCCGTCGTCAGTATCCTCGCTCCATCTTTCATGATGAGAATCGTGTGCTCGCTCTGCGAGACGAGGCCGCGTGCTTGCTCGACGAGCGGCGGGTACTCGTGCAACACGCCAGCGAGCTTCAACTGCTTGAGCGCGAGCGCGGTCTTGCCGGCGCCGAGCTCCGCGCTCAGCCAGCGCGTCGTGAACGGCAACCCTTGCCAGCGCCGGATGACATCCAACGCTTCCCGCGCGTACGGGCTCCGCACCGGCTTGTTCGCGGCGAGCGCGAAGAGCGTCGCGTCACTCCCGTTCCGCACGCTTCCGGAACCCGTCGTCGCGAACGGCTCGACCGCGACGACCATGCCCTCCAAGAGGGGCCGATCGTCGTGGTTCGCGTAATTCGGAATTGACGGCGCGGTGTGGATTTGGAACCTGCCGAGGCCGTGGCCGCTCAAGTTGCGGATTGGCTGGAAGCCGCGCTTCACAATCTCCCGTTCGATAGCCGCGCCAAGCTCATGCGGCGTGACTCCCGCCTTGGCGATCTTGATCGCCGCGTCGCGCGCAGCCCGGCTCGCTTCGATGAGCCGTTCGTGCTCTTTATTCTGCGGGGCGAGCGAGACCGTCACCGCGTTGTCCCCGACGTACCCGTCCACGTGAACGCCGACGTCGAGCTTGACGAGCTGTCCGCGCGTGAAGACGGTCATGTCGTCCTCGAGCGGGCAGGAGTGCGCGGCAGTCTCGTCGATGCTCGCTTGCGCGGGGAACGCGGGCTTGCCGCCGCGCTTCTCGATGAACGCTTCGACCTCGTCGAGAACGTCCCGGACGACCGCGCCCTCCTTGACGAGGCTCGCGCCGTGCGCGAGCGCTCTCGCGGCGATACGTCCCGCCTTTTCGTACTTCGCGAGCGTCTCCGCGTCGATTGTCATGGACGAGCACCCTTCGAATCTCGCCAGTCGCCGACTCGCCACTGGTCAGTTACCGTCATAGGATTTCGAAAACTATAAAAGTGTTGTGCTGTTGCCACGCGCATCATGGCATTCGTCCCAACAAAGATGTTTTTCACCAAAGGGGTGGGCGTCCACAAAGACCGGCTGGCAAGCTTCGAGCTCGCGCTCCGAGCCGCCGGTATCGAGAAGTGCAACCTCGTCATGGTCTCGAGCATCTTCCCGCCGAACTGCAAGACCATCCCGCGCGAAGAAGGGTTGAAGCAGCTCGAGGCGGGGCAGATCACGTTCTGCGTCATGGCGCGTGGCGACACGAGCGAGCCGAACCGTCTCGTCAGCGCCGCGATCGGGTTGGCGGTGCCGAAGGACACCTCGAACTACGGCTACTTGAGCGAACACCACGCGCACGGCGAGACTGCCAAGAAGACCGGCGACTACGCTGAAGACTTGGCGGCGACGATGCTCGCGACGACGCTCGGCGTCGAGTTCGACGCTGACAAGGCGTGGGAGGAGCGCGAGGAGACGTACAAGGCCTCCGGCATGATCATCAAGACGACGCAGATCGTCCAATCCGCCGAAGGGAACAAGGACGGCCTGTGGACGACGGTCCTCGCGACGGCGGTCTTGTTGCCGTAGAATGAATTTTTTTCAGTCTCTTCTTCGTTTTTCTTTTCCTTCTTCTTCTCTCTTCTTTCTTCTTCTTCTTCTCTCTAGTAGATGATCCCGACGACGACGCTCTGGATTTGCGAGAATCGTATCTTGCCCGGGTCGGCTTCCGGGTTGTTGTCGCCTTTGATGGTGAAGTAGACGCCGTTTTCGTCTTCTGCTTTGTTGATGACGCGGTGGATGATGATGCCGTCGGCGTACTCGCTCTTGTACGCGACGATGTCGCCGACGTTCACCTCCTCCTTGCTTTTCGGGACGATCTCGATCGCGTTCGCTTTCTCGCTCAAGACGGGGTCCATGCTGTGCGTGGGCGTGAACTTCGCCCAGATCGCGTTCTGCACGTCGATGATGACGCGGTCCTTGTAGACTTCAATCTGTGACTCTTTGATGTGGTCGCTCGGCGTGTTCCGCGCGATTGCCTTGCCGGTGAAGCCGCTGTAGAGCTGGCTCGGAAACTCTTCGCTGTTCTCGTACTCTGTCGTGCTCATCGCGTCCTTGAGTGTCGCGTACGCTTGGTTCGCGGCGACTCCTAAGAGGAACGTCGCGATGAGCAGGATGCAGACTGTGGTCAGCTTCATGAATACATAACCCCGAAGCTTTCGGACTATGCACGCACGCTTAAATAGTTTTCGTTTTTTAACTACTAAATAGTAGGTATAGTTGCTCTTCTCCTCGGAACCCTCGTTAGCGAGAATATTATAATTAATATTCATAATGCAATATATAAAAATATTTTAAAAAATATTAATAAGGATATTATTTAAGCTTTTACTTAACTGATTCGCTCGCATCCTAGAGCTTCAAGACCTCTCTTCTCGGAGGAACAACAGTATTATTGAAAATAATACTCCTAATATTATTTGAAAGAATACTCTTTATACTATTAAATACTCTTCTTCATCGCGTCCCACACCTTCACCGGGTCCGCAGCGACGACGTTCTGTCCGAGATACAGCTCGGCAATCCCGATGTCCGTCGTCTTCGACGCGAGAGCGCCGCGGTCGACGATCCTGACGATGACGGGGACGCCCTTCCACGAACCGTCCAATGGCGGCAACGTGACGACGACGTTGAACGACTCGACCCCGAGCGCGGTCGTCAAGACCTTCAAGACCTTGTGGGTGATGCGGAAGAGCGAGTCGTCGGACGCGGCCGCAAACAAGACCACCTCCTTCTCCTTGCGAGGCGTGAGGTGCGCGAAGACCTTGACGTCGCCACGCGCGGCGCCAAGACCGAGGTCCTTGTGCACCGCGTACACCGCGTCCCAATAACTGAGGCCGTACTCTCGAGCGTACTCCTCGCTGCGTAACTTATAGAGTTGCATCGTCGCGTACGGCTCGTGCTTCCCGACGAGGACTTGCATGTGGCCGTGCACCAGGCTCGCGCCGGCTTTCCACAGGCAGTTCCAACCGATGACTGGGTACTTCGCCGTCACGTCGGCGAGGTTCGCCTTGCCGATCCACGACATCGCCGTGCGGAAATGGCTGACGGTCTCCTCTTCCGTGAACGCCAACGGGTCCGCTCGTTGGAAGACGACCAGGCCGTGCACCGCGTCATACTTGGCGACATTCGACGCGGTCACCTCGAAAGGGCCTTGCACCCGGCCGAACGAGTCCTCCGGAGTCCTCCCGAAGACGTCAGCGAACGGCTCTTTCGCCGCCATCGCGAGCAGCTCCTCCTTGTCCACCGGCGCGCCCGCATGAATCGGACGGTCAGCTCGGAGCTTGTTGAACAGCGCGCCTTCGAACGTCCACTTGTTCGTGACTTTCAGGATCGGCTGGTGCTCGACGGCGTGGACGCTGCCGAACTGCTTCACCGCCCAGTCGCGCATCGACGACGGCACTTTCAGCACGCCGGTATCGAGCGAGAAACTATACAGCGAGTCGAAACGCTCTTTCGCGTGCGCGGGCAAGCTCTGATAGACGTCTGGCAAGTCCAGGATGGAACGCAACACCACGACACCAGCCAAACACGCGTGGTTTTTATAGTTTTGTGCGTGGAGGTCTGTGCTCTTTCTTCACCTAAGATTGTTTATTTTCAGTATAGTTAAATATCATCTTCATAGAAAAATATATAAATTTCAAAGCAAAATATTTACTATTATTTGGTAGCTACAATTTGGTGATGATTATT
>DASH01000017.1 GCA_002503705.1 Candidatus Woesearchaeota archaeon UBA153
CCCGCAGAGCAACCGCTCCCTTCACGAGACTCGCGCATCCCCGCGGAGGCGGTCAGGCAGTCGCCCGCGACTGACGCGCACCCGCCTGTTCTCCACCTCGACGGCTGGCGAGAACCGGTGCCGCTCGAAGGCCCGGTCAACACCGCCGGCGCCGAAGACTCTCCGTTCATCGCCGGCGACGACCTGTACTTCTTCTTCTGGACTGACGTGCGCGTCCCGCCCGAGAAACAACTCCTTGACGGGGTGACGGGCATCTACGTCTCGCATCGCGTGGATGGCGCGGGGACCGCGCCGGAGCGAGTCCTGCTCCAGAAACCGGGCAAGCTCGCCCTCGACGGGTGCGCATTTGTCGACAAGGACGTTCTCTGGTTCTGCTCCGCGCGAGAAGGGTACGAGGGCATCAACTGGTTCTCTGCCGAGCGGAAAGAAGGCAGATGGACGGGTGCGACGAAAATCGACTTTCCCGCGGCGTACGAGGTGGGCGAACTCCACGTGCACGGCGCTGAGAGGTACTACCATTCACCGCGCGCGGGCGGTGCGGGCGGCCTCGATATCTGGACGTCAGAGAACGTCGGCGGCGCGTGGCAGGAACCCGTGAACCTCGCCGTCATCAACAGCCCTGAGAACGACGGCTGGCCGTTCGTCACCGTTGACGGGAACGAATTGTGGTTCACGAGGACGTATCAAGGGACGCCCGCAATCTATCGTTCGTTGAGAGAGGATGGCTCGTGGAGCGCGCCGGAACTCGTCGTCTCGACCTTCGCCGGCGAGCCCACCCTCGATGCGCAAGGCAATCTCTATTTCGTCCATCACTACTACAAAGACAACGTCATGCTCGAAGCGGACCTCTACGTCGCGTACAAGCAGTGAGGCTCGTTCTCAGTCCCCATGTCATCCGTCGCTCTTCTCCTTCGTCTCGTCGTTCTCGTCCGCGCCGTTCTTCAGCACGTCGTTGCCGTTCAGACCGTTCAGGCCGTTCGCGCCGAACAAGGAGAGCTGCGTCTCCGGCCCCGGCGCGAGCCGGTCGAGCACCGGATGCAAGAGCTTGCCGCCCTTCTCGAGCAAGCGTTCACGGTACACTTGCGTGTTCAGCGTCAAGTCGAATGACCGCGTGAAATACACGCGATGCGTCTTGCCGCGTTCTTCTATCGTGAAATACTCGCGGTCGTTCTCTTCGTCCACGGCGAGCGGCCCTTGGACGAACCGTTCGTCCAGGACGAACCGCGTCTTCTCGTGCGGGTCCGCGGTCAGCGTCGTGTACGCGCCGTAGTGCGCCTTCGCCTTGTTGAAGAAGAAGAACTCTCCGGCAGTATTCGCGTTGGCGTCGTGCAGCCCGTCGATCGCTCGGTGGAACGTGTCGACCGCTTCCTGCTGCCGGTTCGCGAAGAGCGCGTCGAGCATCGAGCGCAACGTCCGCATCTCGTACACGCAATGGCGGTAGTCCGGCTCGTCTTTCAGCTTGAGGTTCGCGATGAACCCTCGCTTCTCGTAGTGTGGTTTCGCCGCGTTGTAGAGCGCGCCGACCTCGTCCGCGACGATGAACGGCTCCTCCGGACTCGTGAGCGATTCGGGGCTGCCGCGCAGGTACAGGTAGAGCCCTTGCTGCGCGACGACCGTGATGCTCTCCTTCTCGAGATATTCGTTCAACGCTCCGAATCGGTGCTCGAGCAAATCTTCGAGGACGATGACCGTGCGCGGGTCGCGGCGCTTCTCCGGCTTGAAGAACCGCCTGCTCGGAAAGACGTCGAAATTCCCGAGGAGCCTGCGGCCGTGGCGTTTCACCTCGCTGCGCTCGTTCGCCGTCTCGACGAACTTCTCGAGCGGGACGTGGTGCTCGTCCAGGAATTCGCCCAAGCGCCCGGGAAGGTGCGGTTTGAGCGCTCGTGCCGTGAGCTGCGCGAGGTCGAGCTTCGTCAGCACGTCGCGGTCGACGAGCGCGAGGCGGTCGCGCAGCGCGTGATACTCGTCTTCGAACCGCTCAACCGGTAGTTTCCGCCGCAGCCGCTCCAGCCGAGCTTCCGACTGGAGGAAGAACCCGTAATCGGTGATGATCCATCGCGTGAACGCGCGCGAGTACTGCTCGAGGAACAACCGTCGTTCCGGCTCGTCGCGGTGCGCGTCGCGGTACGCGGCGAGCTTCGCGATCTCCGGAAACCTGCGCGCGACCGCCGGTTCAAGGTACTCGCCGATCGGGATGAGCGCCTTGACGACGTCGCGCGTCAGGCCTCGTTTGCCTTCGTGAGGCACGGCGCTCTCGACGTACCGCTTGCTGAAGGCCTCCTTCGCGCGCAGCTCCTTGCCTCGCATCTTCTTCGTCGGGAGGTGCGGCGGCACGTGGTCGCGATAGACGCCCATCTTCGTGAAGAACCCTTTTTCTTGGACGCTGTTCACGCTGTTCGTCGCGTGCAAGACTTGCTCAAGCGCGAGATGATACGTGTCGCATAAAAAGAGCGCGTCCGCGAGGCTCTTCCGGAACGCGGGGAGCGTGACGAGGGAGTGGAGCCGGTCGACGTCCTCCGTGAGGTACCGCGCGATCAACGCGGCCGCCTTCCGGCCGTCCTCGCCGCCGTCGAAAGACTGCTGCTCGAGTCCCTCCATATCGTCGTATGAAATAACTTTCTCGAAGTCCGCGGCGAGCTCGAGCTTCGCGTTGATCTCGTGCGCGCGAGCGATCTTCTGCCATCGCATCGGGTCGATGACCAGTCTGTCTTTTATCGCGATGCGCTCGAAGAACGGCGCCGTCGCCTTGAAGAGCGGTTGGCTCCGCTCGTCGCCAACGGGGAAGCCCGGCTCGGTCTCGCGCAGCTTGATGAGGTCGAACTTCGCGTTGTACGCGCTCACCACGTCCGGGTCGAGCTCGAGCACTCTCTTCGTCAGGTCGCGCACGAGCGCGTCGCTCGTCGTTGACCGTCGGACGCGATACTGGTTCACCTCCTCGGCGGCGAGATCGTGCACGGTGAAGAGCTCCTTCACTTCGCGCTCGTTTTTCGTATAACTGACGCCGACCCAGGTGATGCCTGCCGCTTCGCGGCGGAAGAACGGGATCTCGATGTCAAGGAAGAGCCAGCCGAGGCCGAACAGCTCGTCCGCTGACGGCATCCGCCAGTGTCGCAAGAACTCATAGTCCTCTCGCTCGAGCCGTAGCGTCCGCTCNNTCGCGCGAGCCGGCGTGCGTCGGCGCGTAGTCGAGCCACATCCCGCCCGCGAGGGCGAGCGTCTCGTTCGCGCGCCGGATGCGCTCGGCGACGGCATACCTCGCGTCGATAATCTGCTCTGGAAGTCCCCGCAACGTTCCGAGATGGCCAGTCTCGTGCAATAGTTCATCCAACGAATGCCCGGCGCACTCCTCGAACACGTCGTCCAGGTCGTTGATCGTCCGCGTCGCGGCCGCTTCGTTGCGGCGCGCTCGGATCTCCTCATGAAGCTCGACGAGGTCTTTCTCGATCCCCTTCTGTTCGCGGAGGGCGGTGACGATTGTTTCGTCCAACGAAACGATGCTCCCCGGGTTCGCGAGCTGCCAACGCGCCTGCCGCGTGTAGTTGCCGCGGAGGAATTCTTTCGGCAGTCGCTCTCGCAAGTCGACGGGACCGTACACTTGCAGGACCCACCAATAGCCCGGCTTGAGGCGTCGCGTGCGGCGTTTGAGCTCGGGGTCGGCGTCGAGCGCTCCGATGAGCTTGTTGTAGAGCGTCGTCGTCTTGTTCGGTTCTCCCTTGATCGGAGCGCGGCCGAGCAGCTTCGTCGGGAAGAGGTGCTTCCAGCCCGGGAAGTAGATTGTGCCGAGGCCGCGGAAGCCGGCGGCGAGCTCGCCGTGCGGCGTGACCTCGAGCTTCGTGACGAGCGCGTCGACCCCCATTGCCCGTCGAGGAGTCTCTCGAGAGTTCTTAACCTTTGCGTTTTCGTACCTCCTCGTCAGTGGGAATTGTTCGGGGTGGCGTCACTGAAGAAAATCCTTAAAAACGACCTCGTATTTCGCCACAGCATGGGCTCCTTCCTGAACACCCTCAAGACGACGATGTTGCTCGCGCTGCTCACCGCGCTCTGCCTCTGGGCGGGCTCCTCCTTCGGCGGCACGACAGGGCTTGTCATCGCCGGCGCGTTCGTCCTCATCATGAACTTCGCCTCGTTCTGGTGGAGCCACAAGATCATCCTTTGGATGTACAAAGCGAAAGAGCTCCCGAAGAGTGACAAGATCGCTCGGCTGGTGCACGAGCTCGCGCGCAAAGACGGACTGCCGCCGCCGAAAGTCTATCTCATGGAGAACGCGACGCCGAACGCGTTCGCGACCGGGCCGACGTACAAACGAGCGGCGGTCGCGGTGACCACCTCGCTCGTCCAACTCCTCGACGAACAGGAACTGCGCGGGGTCATCGCGCATGAACTGACGCACGTGAAGAACCGCGACACGCTCATCCAGACGATCGCGGCGACCATCGCCGGCGTCATCGCGTACCTCGCGGCCATCGCGCGCTGGGGCGCGATCTTCGGGCTGGGCGGCGACCGCGACCGAGGCAGCCTCCTCTCGTTCCTCGTCCTCGCCATCGTCGCGCCGCTCGCCGCGATGATC
>DASH01000026.1 GCA_002503705.1 Candidatus Woesearchaeota archaeon UBA153
GTCCTGAGGAATGTCTAGCTTCTTGAAATAATCTAACATTACAGCTACTGCAACGATTAGGATTCCCCACATCCACCATTGTAGCAAATCAGGGAATGAACTAATGGCTGCGGGGAGTATCTTCGAGGGAAATATAGATCCTGCAAGGGCGGGGAAGAGTGTTCCGCTCAACAAAACAGCATTAGCAATAATAGTCCATCTGGCCACCCATCCTCTTCGCTCTACCCAGAACGCCAGCACTCCAATAATTATTAGGGTGAGCCAATCAAGATTCAGGCTTCCGATCATTTTCAGTTCATCGTTTGCAGTATGTTGTTCATACTGATTTTTACGCCGCCCGATTCAAGATAATTTATTTTTCCTGTATTCGAGTCCACTTCAATGATGAGATTTTCATTGTTTCCGCTTCCTGAAACTTTCCAGATTTTTCCTTCTTTTGTGGCGCTCGATACATAATAGTTTCCACCTTGTTTCTGCCGGATGAAATCAAGCAATTGCGTGGCGACGGATTTTGCTTCAGACTCTGAAATTCTTTCATTTATCCAACTCTTGAAAATTGGTGCATTGGCGGTAACAGTGCGTTCCTTTAACACCAATTTCTGTTTCACAACAGTTCCTTCTCTTGTACAACTGCATTGTGTACAAGTCAACCACAAGAACCCTCCGTGTTCTGTGCAGACACAGTCTCTAGAACTATCGCAGTTGTCGCGGTTGACTGTTTCCTGATGTGACTGCTGTGCTTCGTAGTTAACCGTTTCAGTATATAGTTCAGTTTTTTCAAATGGAAGAGGCACCGCGAAAACAAATATCGCCGCAACAACCAGCACAACGATGAGAACAATCAGCCAAGTTTTTGATTTGTCTTTCTTCTGCTCGCGTTTTGCCATCTTTGCCTCCCTAGTTAATATGGTGTGTGGTATTCTAGCAATTTTATATAAATTTTTTGATAATACGTGGTTATTGCTTCCTGAGTGTGCCCCCCTTCCTCGTTTTGTGTGTGTCCTGAGTAATATGTCGTTGAAGGGGTTTTATCAGCAATGGGGCGTTCGGGGCTTGTCGGGTTCGTTCGCGAGCGTCCGGGCCGTGGAAAAGCGTCGTGCTGGCAGGGTGACACTTTCTCGTCGGAAGATCTCCGCGCCGCTGGATATTCGCGCGCAGGGATAAAAACGGAAGCCGTTCACGTCTTCTCGAACTTCAAGAACAGGAGTTGTTTCTCGCCCATCATGACTTTCTCCTCGGTCGTGAGGTGGAAATTGTGGCGTTCCGCCGCGTTGAGGAACTCGGCGCGCTTCTCCGCGACGATGAGCATCGTGCCTTTCGATTTGAGGACGCGCTCGGAGTACTTGAACAGGTCATCTTGCAGCTTCTCGAGCATGCTTAACGGCGTGTTCTTCCCTGACGTCGGCGGCGCGGTAACAATAATATCGACGCTCTTCCGTTCGATCTTCAGGTCGAGCCAGGAGAGCTCGCACTTCGTCAGCGTCAACGAGTCGTTCACGCCCGCGAGCTTCGCGTTCGCGCGCGCCATCGTCAACGTGCGCACGAGGCTCGTGAAGCCGGACACGCGCGCCTCTTTTTTCATGCGACGTTCTTCGTCGAGCTTCGTGAAGAACGCCTGCCAGTCCTTGCCGGCAGCGATCGGCGTCATGATGAGCGCGAAGTCTCTGCGATAATGATGCGCGCTCCGGCCGAGCGCGAACAATCCCGCTTCGATCGCGATGACGCCCTCGTCGGCGTACGGGTCGATGAGCACTTCTTTGCCGGTGAAGCCGGAGGCGAGGACTGCCGCCGCGGCAATCGTCCCGCGCAGCGAGCGTCGCGTGTTGAACGCCTTGTACTCGCGCTTGCCCAAATCACGGCCCGTCAAGTCCACGCCGAGGACGAACGAGTCGTCATCGACGAGCGCGAACAATTCCATCGCGGGTTGTTTCAAGTCGACGGGGAAATGCAATTCGTCGTGCACGAGCGCGCCGACCTCTTCTTCAAGGTCGTGGCCTTGGTACTCGTGCTCGCCGCGTCGCTCGCACGTCACGCGGAACGAACCGCCAGGAACGAGGAACTGGTCATACTTGAACGTCAAGATTTTCTCCTTCTCCTTGACGACGTCTTCCGGAACAGCGATCTCCCCTTCCGTGATTACCGCGATGACTCTGCTCGCGGTCTGCGCGCAGTAGACGAGCCGCGCCGCATCCTCAACCGAGCAGTCGTCCACGACGACGTAGCCCGCTTTCACGTTCGCGCTCTTCTTGAGGAGCCGTTCGCTCTCCGCTTTCGCGTACGGCTCGCACCCGTGGTCGCAGACGACGGCGAGGGTGAAACGAGGTTGTTCTGAATCCATAACCGTCGAGGAATCGAGGGGTGTTTAAAACGTTTTCACCTTGCCGCGTCAGATGGTCGCCGGGCACAGCCCGTTCATTTCCGTAATTGTCCGCCGAGCGTCGCTCGGTCCGTGCTGGCGCGGTACGGAATTCATCGTCGAAGTCCGAGTGCGAACTCGCACGGACACGAAACGGCACTTCAAGACGATGACGAGGAACTCACGACGAACGAGAACGAGGAAATCTGTGCCGCGCCAGCAACGACCCACCTGTGGCGGGCTTTAACACGAACTTTTTATACGAACGAGAAACCCTCCTCTGCATGGTCCGCGTCAACCTCCTCGATCCTCGCGCGCTCGCTGACCAGCACTTGGTGGCCGAGTACGACGAGATATTGATGCTCTTCGGGTACGTGCGACGATACCCCGTTGCACGCGGTACAGGCGCACGCGGAATTCCTCCTTCGTACCGTCTCGGGAAAGGGCACATCCTGTTCTTTAAGGATAAATTGTCGTATCTGAAACGACGCCATGAACTCCTGAAGAAAGAGATGCGACGACGAGGTTTTGTGACGAGAATGACCATCGACTTGCACGAGTACCCGAAACAGTTACGTAACGATTGGAAACCGTCGAGGGATGATTGTGATATCATCAAGAAGCGACTGTACGAGAAACTCCGGAAGAAACCAGACTATTACCGTTACGAAGGCGAACACAAGCCGTTGCAGTTCTTCCTCAAGAAGATTGAGAGTGCGGGGAGCCGGTAGGCCCGATTCTGTCCGCCCCCGCGTCTTGCTCGCGGACGGGCGGCGTTGACATTCGACTCAGCGGCCGTTCTCGGCCTTGCACCGGCGTGGATGCCCGTTTCACCCGCGGCTCGCGCGACGTCGCCCTGCATGCTCCCGTCGCCGGGAACTGCTCGGGTTCATTCCATAAGCGTGCCGCGGCATCGTCGCTGTTGCAGTTGCCGTCCCCTTTCGAGGCCCCGCTCTCGCGGGACGCCTTCTGATGGTGTCGGGACCTTCCCCAGCGCTCGCGCACCGACGGTCAACTCGACTCCCCGCGAACAGCGAAGAACCGTCGAGATTTATAAACCTGCGCGTTCTTGAAAGATTTAAAAACAAGCGGTTCTTGAGGGAGCGTCATGTTCGACTTCCGGGTACTCCTCCTCGGCCTGTTCCTCTTCGGCTTCGGCCTCCTCCTCTTCTTCGGCGGGTTCAAAGCCCTCCGTCGCCGCCGAGTCATCCAAGCGTTGCCGACGAGCACGGTGCGCAGCCTCGCGATGGGCCTCGTCGAGGTGTACGGGGACGTCGTCGTCGCGAAAGAGACGCTCAAGACGCCGTTGCAAGGCGAGTCGTGCGTCTACTACCACTACACGATTGAAGAGTATCGGCGGCAGGGCAAGTCGAGCCGTTGGGTCACGATCAAGCAAGGCTCGCGAGGCGTCACGTTCTTCCTGCGCGACAAGACGGGCAAGGTGCTCGTCGACCCGACCGGCGCGGAGATCGATTTGACTCGTGACTTCCACGTCGAGTCCCGCACCGGGTCAAACCCTCCCGCGTCGGTCATCAGCTTCCTCAAGGCGAACAACATGAACTTCGAGAACTTCCTCGGGTTCAACAAGCAGATGCGGTATTCCGAATCGTACTTGACGCCCGGCGACAAGGTATACATCCTCGGCACGGCAGGCAAGAACCCTGACGTGAAAGCGGGCACCGCCGTCGAGAGCGTCCAAGGCATCATGCTTCAGAAAGGCGGGAAGAGCGAGCCGGAATACTATATCAGCGACAAGAGCGAGAAGGAAGTCTTGGCCGCGCAACAGTGGAAGGTCGTTGGCGGTCTTGTCGGCGGGCCGGCCCTCATCGTGGGCGGCCTCGCAGTAATCCTTTTATACTTCGGCTTATTCTGAGCCGGTCATCAGAGCAAAGTTGCGGGGTGGAATTCGTGATTGCATTGATTATCATCGTGCTTGTCGTGTTGGCGCTCATCGCGCTCATCGTCGTCGGCTACTTCGTCGGCATCTACAACATCCTCGTCACGCTGCGCAACAACATCAAGAAGAGCTGGGCGAACATCGACGTCCTGCTCAAACAGCGCTCCGACGAGCTGCCCAAGCTCATCGCCTCGGTCAAAGGGTATATGAAGCACGAAGCGGGCACGCTGAACGACTTGACGAAGGCGCGCACCTCCTTCTTGAACGCGAAATCGATGGGTGCGAAAGCGAAAGCGGACGGTCAGATCAGCGCCGCCTTGAAGACGATCTTCGCCGTCGCGGAGAACTACCCGAACCTGAAAGCGAACGAGACGTTCCTGCAATTGCAGAACCGGATCAGCGGCATCGAGAACGAATTGGCGGACCGCCGTGAGTTCTACAACGACAGCGTCAACCAGTGGAACATCCGCATCCAAAGCTTCCCCGACATGATCGTCGCGAATATGATGAAGGCGCAGCCGCACGAGATGTACAAGATCGCCGAGGAAGACCGGAAGGACGTCAAGGTCGAGTTCTGAAAGAAAGAACGGAAAAACGTTTTTCAACTCTGTTTTTCTTTCTTCACGTTCACTTCAGGTAGCCGTGGAGGTGCGCGTCGAGGTTTTTGCGCATACTCTTCTTCTTCATGTCCTCGTAGATCCTGACAGGGTTCGCTTTCGGATCGTAGAGCGTCCGTTCCAACGCGTGCAGGTGGAACTCGTGCGGCAAGAACCCGTTCATGCCCGCCCGGACGATGTCCGAGGCGAGCTTGCACCGCTCTTGCTCAGGGTCGTAAATCTTGTTCTCTTTGATGATGCCGATCTGCGGGACGCCGCCGACGCCAGAATTGCGGTTGGAGGCGCGCATCGTCGCCCAGATAAGCATATTCAACCCTGTCAACGGGTCGATGTCGTCGAGGTGGTCGCGGCCGAGCTTGTCGACGTAGTCGGCGAGCGTCGCGTCGGCCAGGTCGGCGCCGCTGCCCGCGCAGGCATACGGGATGGCGCTCATCCGCCAAGGTTTGCAGTAGTTGGAATCTGCGCGATGGATGCCGATGTTGATTTGGTCGACGGTGAGCATGATGTAGCTCGAGCTGGGTAGTTCTGCCGCTGCGGGCGATTCTCCTTCAACGATGCCGAAGATGTGGTTGAGGATGTAAGGTGCGAGTTGGGCCTCTTCCCCTTTCGGACCGCACGCGCCGGTTCTTATCGTGGAGAAGCGGCCGGTGAGGAAGTCCTGCATCCGGACGCCGAGCTTGGAGTAGATGTGCGCGTCGAGGTGTTCGCGCCACGTGGCGTTGGCGCTCTCCGCGAAGAGCGAGAGGAAGTCCTCGACACTTCCCAGGTGTTCGCGTTCTTGGTTGACGTCCCGTCGGGCGTTGGTGATTGTCTCGTCGATGAGCGCGAGGTCGCCGGTGCCGCCGACGAGCGCCGCGTACTGGCCTACGGCGCCGGTGATTGTGAACCCGCTTATCTTCTTCACGTGTTTGTATTTGCGGATGACGGTGCTGGCTTCCGTATCCGTGATGATCGCGCCCTCATTCTTATTGAATCGCATCGCAGTAATGACTGTCACGTATACCACCCCACTACAACTTCTGCTGGTGCGATGCTGGCGGCTTAAATAGTTGTCGTTTCTGTCCTCACTCTGGAATGGTCTCACCAAGATATATTTATAAACCATCCTCTCATCCCCCTCAATCGTGAACATCGACTTCAAGGATCTCGAACGGCAGATCGCTGAACGCGGAAAGATCCGCCTCCTGGAGAACGGTCTCGCCTTGATTTCGGAGCACGTGCCCGGTTCCGGTCTCGTCCGCGGGCGCATGACGCTCTGCGTCGGCGCAGCCTACGAAGCGCCGGAAGACCATGGCATCATGCACTTCCTCGAGCATATGCGCTTCGGCGAATCACGACGCTATCCCGTTCGGGATGAGCGCATGCTGCTCTCAGCAGTCATCGGTCTGAAAATCGACGCGAACACAGCCCCCTTCAACATCACCTACCCTGTCAGCGGCGGGAACGATTCCGGCTACATGCTCCAGGGCAACTTCTTGCAAGGGTTGCGCATCGTCACCGACATGGTCTTCTTCCCCTCGTTGACGGAGGAGTCGAGGCGTCGAGAGCTGGCCGTTGTGCAGCAGGAACTGCAGAGTCACGAGCGCCTCATCGCGACCGATCCTTTTCACGACAACTCGCGCGCGGTCGAACAGAGAATGTATGGCAGCAATCCCGCCTTTTGGAAGCGGAGCTCCTTCGGCTCGGCAGCGTCCATCGAACGGTTCACTGTTGAGCAGCTCCGCGCGTACCATGAGCGTTTCTTCGTCGGGAACAACACGCTCGTCGAAATCGTCGGCGACCTGAACGGTACTGCGAACGTGGCGTCCGAACTGGAAGACGTGTTGCGGGAAGTCCCCTCTGGACGGACGGCGGAGCCGCTCGTCGTCTATCCGGAACGGCCTTACGAGGGACGCGAGGCGCTCTTCCTCCCGTCGCCAACGCCCAGCCACGCCAATGTCGAGATCTATTTTCAAGTGCTGCCGGCGCACTCGCCGGAGAACCCGACGATGATGCTGCTCAGCTATATCCTCGGCAACGGTCCGAACAGCCTGCTGTTCCGGGACTTCCGTGAGATGAAAGGCTTGGACTACTCGGTTAAGAGCACGTTCGACGGTCACGCGAAGACCGGATTCCTCAAGATCACCTATTCCGTCGCCTCCGAGCGCCTCGATGAGTCGTTGGGTGTCGTCGACGCGAGCATCGCGAAACTGCAGCAAGGAGCGTTCAATGACGCGTTGGTGGACGCGTTCAAGGCCGCGCACCTGCCGAGCCTCCTCGCTCGCCTCCAGACGCCGGGCTGGGTCAAGGACGAGCTGACGGAACGCTATCATGTCGCGCGTTTCGGCAAGGAGTCGACGTACCTGCAACGCTTGCGGACCGCGCTCAACCTGACGAAACAGGACGTCGTCAAGACCGCGAACGAGGCGCTCGGCGAGGACCGGCTCATCGTCGTCGTGAAGTGAGCTTTCTCGTTGATGACTTCCATCGTCGTCGCACCCATCGCTCGATTTAAATAGGACGTGTGCTTCTCCAGCAGTATGGCGTCGAAGTTGGGCAACGCGGAGTCGTTCATGCTCGTCTCGTTGGACGAGGAGAAAGCGAAGAAACTTGCTCAGGTGATTAGTAACGGGACGTCCACGAAGATTCTCGACCATCTCGCGAAGCAGCCCGCCGCGACGGAGACGGACATCGGGAAAGCCCTCGGCTTGCCGCTCAGCACCGTCCACTATAACGTCAAGCAGCTCGTCGACGCGAAGCTCGTCGTCGGCGACGAGTACCATTACAGCGAGAAGGGCCGTGAGGTCGTCCATTACAAGCTCGCGAACAAGTACATCATCATCGCGCCGGCAGAGGAGAAGGAGTCCTTCCTGAAGAAGCTGAGGGAGTTCATTCCCGCGTTCGTCCTCGTCCTCGGCGCGGCCGCGATCCTCAAGTTTCTCGGGCTCTTGAACGGCACGCTCTTCGCGAAAGCGAGCGCGACCGGTGCGCGCGACGCCGCGTTCATGAAAGTCGCGCCCGCCGCGATGGTCGAGACCGCGTCGTACGGCGCTGCAGACGCTGCCGCGGAGAGCGCGGCTGACGCGGTCGCTGGCAGTGTCGCGGATGAAGCAAGCGTATTGATGGCAACCGCCGCTCCGGAAGGCGCTCGCGCTGCGCCGATGATGGCGGAGTTCGCCGCGGAGAACGCGACGAACGCCACGAACGCGACGGTCGACGCCAGTGCAGCGTTCCTCCCGCCGCCTCCGTTGACACCCGGTCCTGAACTCTTGCCGTCCACGCCGTGGTACTTCTCCAACGAGGTGCTCGGCGCGCTCGTCATCGGCGCGTTCCTCGCGTTGCTGCTCGTCGCGCTGATCACGTGGCTCAGGGAACGGAAGAAATAAGGTTTTCACTGAACGTTTCTCAACTTCTTACATTCGTATACTTCCGATGAGCATAGCAAACACTAATGGAATCCACGTTCCGATTGCGCAAAGCGCGAAAAATAGGGCGCTGTTCTGTAGCTTCGTTTTTATCAGAGGTTCGCCATCGAGGAAAAAGATGACTAAGGTGGCGAGTAAAGGTATGAGGAATGGGAGCGTGACCCATTGGATCTCCAACTCAAACATTCCCATCTCGAAATAGTTATCAGTCAAGAAAAGGAATAGGATGCCGTTGACGACTCCCAAAATGAGCGAAGAGATGACGATTCGTTTCTTGGAGAGTTCCATAGACGTCCCACACTCTTACTTTTTTTAAATTTTCTCGTTCGTGACCGTTTTCCGTTTTCTTCCGACGGTGATGGCAAACTTTGCACTATGGAAACAAAATCGTTATAAATCCCTCCTGACTCGCCCGTCGGTCATGGCGAGGGCGTACTTCAACATTCTCGAGGCCGAAGCCCTTCTCCCGGCACTCTCGTACCTCGTCAAGGAAGCGCAGACGCTCAAGCGCAAGCTCGACCGCGCGGAAGCCGTCACCGTCCGCCAACAGCTCGTCGCGGGCGGCGAGATGGAAGCGATGATCGACCTGGACGACCTGAAGAGCGACGGCGGCGCGTACGCCGACGTGGAAGACTCGTTCTACCGCGTCGTCGAGAAGATCACCGCGAAAGGCGGCGTCCTTCGCGACGTCGACCAAGGAGCGGTGGACTTCTACACGCGCTTCGAAGGCAAGGACGCGTTGCTCTCCTGGCAGGTCGGCGAGCGCAGGATCCGGTATTGGCGCGAGCCGGACGAGCCGTTCGTCCAGCGCAAGCGCATCATCGACTTAAAGTGAAGTTTTCTCCGCAATATTTTTAATCAGGACTCCGAGCAGTCAGCACTCTCATGCGACAACCGGAAGTTCCGAAGAGAAACTCTCCGAAACCCGACGCCGAGGCCGAGCGCCGCAGCGTCGAGCGAAGCATGCGCCTCTCCCTCTGGGACGGCGGCTTCTACGGCTTGATGACGGGGATCACGCAGAACATCCTCGCGCCGTTCGCCTTGCTCCTCAACGCGTCGAACTTCCTCATCAGCCTCCTCACGACGCTCCCCCATCTCGCCGGCAGCGCGTTCCAACTCCTCGCCGCTTCCACCCTCAAACTCTTCACGAGCAGCAAGCGCTACCTCGTCCTCATGCTCGCTTTGCAGACGCTCTCGATCGCGCTCATCCCCGTGACGCTCCTCGTCCACACCGCGAGCGGCCACCTCGCGCTCGTCCTCCTCTTGGCGTTCGTCACGACCACCGCGACCTTCTCGCTCATGGCGAACCCGGTCTGGATGAGCTATATCGGCGACCTCGTCCCCGAGCGAAAACGCAACTCTTTCTTCGGCACGCGAACCGCCGTCATCGCGGCCGCGACATTCCTGACGACAATCCTCGCCGGCCTCCTCTTGAAAGGCATGGCGGAACATGCGATAGTCGCCTTCGTCATCCTCTACGGGCTCGCCGCGCTCTTCCGGCTCGTCTCCACGCTCTGCGTCGCGAAGAGCCGCGACCACGCAGTCCCCAAGATGGGCGGCAAGGTGAAACTGCGCGAATTCCTCGCCCGAGTCCAGACGGATGATTTCGGACGCTTCGTCACGTTCACCGTCCTCGTGCGTTTCGGCTCGTACATCGCCGCGCCCTTCTTCGTCGTCTACGAATTGAACGTCCTCCAACTCGACTACTTGACGTTCATGCTCCTCCAAGCGGCATCCGTCGTGACGAGCTTCCTCACCATGCGCGCTTGGGCCTGGCTCGCCGACCACCGAGGCTCCCGCAGGGTCCTCGTCTACAGCACCCTCTTGATCGCGACCATCCCGCTCTTGTGGATCGTCGCGTACTTCTACGGACTCACGAACGCGCACTGGCCGGTCTTCCTCGTCTTCGAGATGTGGAGCGGCCTCTCCTGGGCCGGCTTCAACCTCGCGACGAGCAGCTACATGCTCGAAGCCTCAACCCCGGCGGACCGGACGAAACTCGTCTCGTACTACAACCTGTTCAACAACAGCGCCATCTTCATCGCGGGACTCGCCGGCGCGGCAATCCTGAAACTCTACCCTGGCGCCGCGCAAGTCGCCGAAGCCTTCATCATCCTCTTCGCCGTCAGCGCGGTCTTCCGGTTCGCGGCGTGGCTCTTCGCGAGGCCGCGGTTGCGCGAGCTGCGCTACGTCGAAGTCCCCGTCGAACGCCGCTCGAACACGTTCGTCCTCAGCATCCTCCCGCGCGAAGGCGTCGTCCCCGCGTACTTCACCCACCCGACGCCGCCCGACATCAAACAAGGAGTCGAGCTGCGCTTCGAAAAACGGCACGAGCTCGACCAGCTCCGCGAACAACTCACCGGCGGCGACATGGTCCAGCGCATGAAACCCCGCGAACGAGACCTCTACACGAAGAAGTTCGTTGAGAGGACGAAAAAGAAATGATGGCTGCTCCCGTTGGAAAACGAACAAGAGCCTGCAAATAGCTCAACACACACTTTCACTCTCTTCGCTCACACCCGTCTCAAACCTTCGGTTTTCGAGAATATAACGCCAATGAGTCGTACTATGGCTCAGGGGGAGATTTTTTCTGTCGAAGGTGCTGGCGATAATGATATGCGCGAATCGGATGCTGAAGATGAGAGACGAGCCACGCCGCAGCGGTGCCGAGATCCTCGGCCTCAGTGCCGCTGCGTTCGAGCGCGCGGGTGCGAGTGAGACGAGCCGCGCTCACAAAATCATTTCCAACATACTGTGGATTGAAAAGGTCTTTGTAAAGCGCCCGGGCGCTCCGATATCCATGACAAAATTCTTCTCGAAACGCACTCATGACTCTGAAGAAAGCATCCTTGCATAAAAATTTATTCTTTCCCGCGTCATACGACGATCAACAGGGCTTATACGCAACGATTTCACCCCGCTTTTCCCGGTCGTTCTTCCGTCCGTCTCGCGTTCTCTTCTTCTAGAACCCATTCACGCTCGCGCCGTCGTCGAAGCGGGCGTGCTGTTGTTCGTCGTCTTCGCCGCGGCCCGGCGCGGGTCTTTCGGTCGTTCCCGAATCCGTGCGCTCTCGTCGCCAACGATTTCGGCGAGTTTCCTTCTCGCGTCTTCGAGGGATTCGCGGTCGACTTTCCCGAGGAGGACTCGGAGTTTCAAAGTGAAGTCTTCCGCGGCGCGGAACAGCTCTTCAGCGATCTCTTTGGTGATCTCCTCTTTCTCCGTCGTCACATAGTATTGCTTGTCGATGCGCTCCTGTTTCGCTTTGGCGATGGTCTCGGACAGTTCGTCCTCGCCGAACGCCAACCGGAGCAGGAGGATTGCGCCAGCGTGATTCTCGCACTTGATGCCTGTTTTGAAGAGCAGGGCGAGGAGCAGGTCGTACATCGCATAGTAGGACATGCCGATGGAATTCTCGTACAGCCCGTTTCGCAGCAAGAGCTTCGCTGACCGCAGGCAATCGGCAGACTTCTTCGCGTAGGATTCGCAGATATCGTCAGAAGGCTCGACGAGCTCGACCTTGCCTTCCGCTTCAAGCTTGCCGAGGAAGTGATTCCTTCTCATGGAACGCCTCGACGCCGCGGAGGATGACGTGATTCTTAATGATTTCTCTTATGAGCGGTGAACGCGTGTCGAAAGGCCCAATCTTGACCGCGATCCGCGAGTGGACATCCTCGACGTTCTTCTTCACTTTCCTGCTCGTCGTTTCGAGGTAGATGTCGATATCGCTCTCTCGCTTCGCCAGGCCTTTGGCGTACGAGCCGAACAGGACGATGAGCGGGGCATCGGTTCTCTTCAAGATATCGTCAAAGATGACTCCGAGCTCGGGGTGCGTTCTCAGGAGCTTGGCCTTCTTGTGCAGCTCGGCCTGCGCGACATAGGTCTTCGCGGTAGCGTTCTCCTTGAGAAAGAAGACCTTGTTCTTCCCCACGATCCTCGCATCGACGACGCCCTCCTTCTTCAGCCACTGCAGCTTCCTCGCGGTGGTGGCGTGGGACGCGTCCAGCTCTTGGGCGATGCTCCGGACATGGCGTTCTTCCTTCAGCAGGAGCGCGATGATATCCAACTCTCTATTGTCTCTTTTTTGAACCATGTGTCTTATTTATGAACCAGTTGGTATTTAAATCTTTCGCCGTTGCCGGGCAATCTCCCGTTTTTTCGGTCGTCGCGCAACGCGCGCTCTAGAACCCGTTCACGCTCGCGCCGTCGTCGAAGCGGACGTGGCGCGGACCGACGTAGCCGTTCATTTCGATTGTTTCGCTGCTCGCGCGCATGCTGTCGAGCATCTTGAAGACGTTGCCCGTGAACATGACGTGGTTGATCGGAATCCGTTTCCCTTTCGCGTGCCGGTACGCGAGGCGGACTTCAGCGCTGAAGTCTCCGCTCAGCGAGTTCGGCGAGAAACTGCTGAACGCAACAATCTCCAGCACGCCGTCGGACAAGAGTTTCTTTTCACTCTCGACGCCCGGCGAGAGCCTCGTCGCGCCCACGGCGCCCGTCGGCTTGACACCTAAGTAGTGCGAGAACCGTTGCGAGCCAAGATACTCAGTGAACACGCCGTCCTTGATGACGGTGACTCGTTTCGACGCGACGCCGTCATGGTCGAACGGCGAGCTGCGAGGGTTCCAATCGACGAGCGGGTCGCTCGNNTCTTGTACCGCGACAGCTTGCGGTACGTCGTCTGCGCGGTCGCGTGGATGATCGCGGGCGTCACGTCCATGAGCGGGTGCCAGAAGTCCTGCAACGCCGCGCCGGAGAGCACGATGCCTGCGGTGTGCGTTCTCGAGAATTGCTTTGCGCCCACCACGTCCCGAGCGTATCGCGCGGCTTCCCCGATGAACTTCTCCGGGTTGAAATCGGCTAGTTTGACGACCGTCATCGCGGTCAGGAATTCCTCCTCGCGCTTCGCCGCGCCCCTCCCTTGCCTCGCCGCGAGGATCGCTTCCGCGAAGAGGCCGGTGCTCGTGTTCGTCGCCCGCAACCCTTCGCTGTTC
>DASH01000080.1 GCA_002503705.1 Candidatus Woesearchaeota archaeon UBA153
TGCACCGATCTCATTCAAGAAACACATACGTGTTTCTTGAATGAGATCGGTGCAGATTTCTCTTCACCACTCATAAGAATTCCAAACTCTCCAGTTCTCCTCTTCTTTGTCTTCGCTATCTGCCGAGCAGCATCCTGAACTGTAGTTTTTCTTCCGGTTCTTCCTCCGGGGAGTTCGTGTACTCCTCCTTTTCAAGGTCGTACGGTGCCTGGTCGTACGGTTTGCGTCTCGCGGCTGTCGTGTTCATTCACCTCTTTTTCTGTCGCCTTCGTGTGTGTCCTCGGCAACGGTTTCTCGTTGATCGTTCAGGCGGTGTCCTCTTCGAGGTAGAGCTGAAATTCAGGGTCGTCGATGGCGAGCCATTCGTCTTCGTGTTTTCGGAACTGTATCATGGTCTGTTCTCCCCCTTGCGTTCCCCGTTTCTCGGGTTGTTTTTAGACTTCGCCCATGCCGAGGTAGCCGCGCAGGAAGGCCGCTTCGCCCGCGTCCATCTCTTCGTCCTCGTCGTAGCCGTGGAGGACGATGCTTTCCGCGTCCATCTCGTCGTATTCGTTGTCGATTTCCATCGTCTCCTCACCCCTCCCCGTTGTGCGGGGAACCTCTTCCTCTGAGAAAAAGGGAGAAACATTTATTAATATATACTTTTACCATATAGCATATATCCAGGACTATACGTATATGTTGTGGCGTAATATTTACGGAGTTTGAGTGTTCCAGAAGGTGTTGTCATGGAGAAGCGGAAACTCATCAAGTTCGGCTCGAACAGCTTCGTCATCAGCCTGCCGCGAGACTGGATAGCGGCGAACAAGCTCAAGAAAGGGGCCGACCTGTATCTCGACGAGAAACCGGGCAGCATCACCGTCACGCCCTCCTCGTTCTCGACAGAACAGAAACACGCGTACCTCCCCTGCGACGGGAAGACGCTCCAAGATATCGAGATAGAGCTGTTAGGGTATTACAAGACGAACTACTCCACCTTCACGATAGAAGGCAAGACGTTGCCCGAACACACCGCCGCGCTCAAAGCGCTCCTCTCCAACCTGACCGGCGTCGAAATCATCGAGCAGCACCGCACGAAGATCGTCGCGAAAGACCTCCTGGACGTGCGCCAAGTCACGCTGCCCGTGCTCATCACGCGCATGGACATGATGATCCGATCGATGTTCCAGGACGCGCTCGGCGAGGAAGAGGTCTCGCCCGATGTCCTGCGCGAACGCGACCGGGACGTCAACCGGTTGCACCTCCTCATCTCCCGGACGGTGCGCGGCGTGTACGAGAGCCCTGCATTGGGGAACATCTTGGCGGTGACGCCCCTCGACGCCTCCTACATCGGCCAAGTCGCTTGGAGCCTCGAACGCGTCGCCGACTACATCAAGCGCATCGATGACGACATGCTCCGTTCGCCGAAGAACGACCGCGTCGTCATCAAGCAGCTCTTGAAGATCTCGTTCGAGCAGTACCTGCTCACGATGAAAGCGTACGTGAAAGGCGACGCGGAGCTCGCCGTGAAGACGCACGCCGACGTTCTCAGCCAATTGACGGAACTGACGCGGCACGTGCTCTCGACAACGAGAAAAGACGCCTTGCTCGCCCTCGAGAACATCAAGAACGTCCACCGCGACTTACGCATCATCCTGCGCGCGACGATAGAGCGCCCGGACGTCTTCTTCAAAGACCAAGAACGGCCGAGAGTGGGATAGTTCGACGACGGTGTTCTGCGCGCCGGGTTCGGCACTTGCTGTAGAAGGTAATATTCTACTCCTCATCCTTCAGGTGGAGCATCTCGGCGTAGTGGCGGTAGCGCTCGTCCACTTCGCCGCGCGTCAATTTTGAAAGCCGTTCGAGGCTGAACGCTTCGATGGTGAAGCTCGCGATGACGGTGCCGTGCGCCAACGCGCGCTTGAGTTGGTGGAATGAAATTCCGCTCTTCGTTCCGGTCGCGGCGTTGTTGGCGGCGAGCCAGCCCATCATGCCGCCGGCGAACGAGTCGCCCGCGCCGGTCGGGTCCACGACTCTCTCCGCGGGGTATGCGGGCAGGGCGCCGATGCCGTCCTCGTGCGCGAAGACGCACCCGTGCTCGCCTTTCTTGACGACGACGAACTTCGGGCCGAGCGTGAGGAGGTGTTGCGCCGCCGCGACCGTGTTCTTCATGCCGGTGAGCAGCTCCGCCTCATCATAGTTCAAGACCAAGCCGTCAATCTCTTTCAATAACGCGAGGAGTTCGTCGCGGGTCGTGTTGATCCACAAGTCCATCGTGTCTGCGACGACGAGCTTGCGGTGCGGGAACTCCCTCAAGAATTGCCGTTGGATCGCCGTCGGTCCGTTCGCGAGGAAGACGAACGCGGAGTCCTCGTACTCTTTCGGCACTGGCGCGGGCGCCTCGCCGAGAACGTTCAACGAAATGGCGGTCGTTTCTCGATGGTCCATGTTCTCGAGATACTTGCCGCTCCACCGGAACGTCTTTCCGCCTTCGCGCCGCTCCAGGCCTCGCGTGTCGATGCCGAACCTCTTCAGCGTCTCCGCGTGTTTCGGCGGGAAGTCTTCGCCGGCGACGCCGACGATGCGCACCGGGCCGTAGAACGACGCGGCCGCGGCGAAGTACGCGCACGAACCGCCCAAGACCTCTTCGCGGCGTTGGCCGTCAGGAGTCTCTATAGTATCGATGCCCACGCTTCCTGTGACGACGAGCGACATGCACGAGAGGCACTCGTCAAGGGTATATAAAAGTGGTGGCGATGCGCCGTTCGACAGAAAGGTTTTTATCGTTTCAACCACTCCCGAGTGGGATGGGACGGCATGAGTTCTCGAAAGTCAGACCGCAACTGTTCGACGGAACAATCTCGGATCCTTTTGCGGTGTACGCCGCGCCGGAAGTCCTTGAGGACCAGCTCAACTTCCCGCAGTTCTGGTATGACGGTGACGTGCTCTATTCGCTCTACACTGACCGTTTGTTCCGATGGGACCCTGATAAGTATAATCATCTACGGATGAAGCACTTCGGCGACCACGCGCAGTCATGGCACGCGCCGGACATGCTGAAGACGAAAGCGTTCATCGAGGACTATATTGACGACGTGGTCGAGGGTTTCCGGATCATCCGGTCTGCGCATGCCGCGCGCGGCACGCCGATCTGGAACTTCCAGACATATCGTCGAGGAGCGCACTCGCCGAAACAGCCCGTCTATTCAGGACAGTCCGGACCGTTGCTCATCCTTCCTATCAAGAACGAAAGGTCGTTCGGCATCGTCACTCCCTGAGTCCATTCCGCCTTCTTGGGCGGGCTCTGGAGGGAGAAATCTTAATATACAATCCCGAAACTCTACGTGCAGCATGGTCGCTGAAACGGTTCGTGAAAAGTATGATTGGCCGGTCTGGACGAGCTTGGGGGCGGTCTCCGGTATCGCGGCAGGGGTTGGTTGGGTCTACTTCGCGAACGGGTACGCTGACGAGTCGATGGCGACCTCGCTGCAAGAGCACTGGCCGTTGTTCGCGAGCAGAGTGCTCTTATCGTTCGGGTACGCGAGCTTCTGGCTGCCGGTGCTGCGCGCGGGCGAGCGTCGGGTGAAGCGCGAGCTCGCGGAGTATCCGGTGACTGGTGTCGCGCAGACGAGCGCCCGGTTCAGCGTCAACCTTTCAGGGAATGGCGCGTACACGCTTCTCGAGTATGTGGTGTTGAGCGCTGCTGGCGCGACCGCTCCCGGGCTGAGCGTCGCGCCCACCATGGTGCTCAGTCTTCTCTCGACGACGGCGTTGTTCGAGAGCGACGCTCGCGGGTTCAAGCTCGAAGCGATCGCGCGTGACGCTTACGACAAGGTGCGGCCGAGACTCTCCAACGCCTCTTTTGCCGTCGCCGAGCTCGGGCGGAGCGTCGGGTTCTAGAGTTGTGAAGGGTTTGGTCGCGAGGGGTTTGCCGTTCATTACTGACCTGGCTACCTCGCGGCTTGAGCCTGGAGAGGTTCATTCACCCGGTCAGTCCTGCTGTTTCATCGTGCAGGAGTTGGGAGAGGTACGCTTGTCGGTATTTCTGCGGGAGGAGCGCGACGACCTTGCCGATGATGCGAGGATCCGCCATGCCGAGCTCTCCGAAACGCTCCGCGACGACCTCTTCTTCATCATCTGTGAGCGTGTACCGTTCTCCGAGGAGGTGGTGGCCGTACTCGTGCAGTACCGTCTTGAGGAGGTCGTCGACGGGGAGGTTGCGGTGGATGTACGCGACGACTTCGCCGTCGCGAGTCTCGACGAGAAGGCCGTACAGGCCGCTCGCGACCTCGCGGCGCGCCTCGTGCGCGCTCTCCTCTTCGAGAATCCGCTTGAGGTTGGCGGGGTTGTCGAAGTCGAGAAATCTGACGCGGACCTCCGCGAGCGCGCTCGGGAGTCCTCTCTTGAGCAGTCGTCGTATGTCGTCGTCGTTGAGCATTGTCGTCGCTTTGGCCCTTCAAGGCTTGTTTTTAAAGGAGTTTTTTTATAAATGGGTTTTGTTCTTTAAGTATTCATCGACCGGAAATAGTGGTCTCTTATCGTTTTTGTCTGTTTCTCGTCATCTGGTTGTTCTCTAGTGTCGTCATCTCTTGTGTCGTCATCTTTTCCTCTTGTTCTTCTTTCGCGTCGTCATCTTTTTTTTTTCATCGGAGAGTCGGCACAAAACAGGCCTTTTAACCATTATCGAATAGTGAAAGAGTAGGAATATTTATAAATCAATTCTGCTTCCCCACGCTCCAGCATGGGACTTTGGGGGTCGAAAGAAGGACGTACCGCGCTCTCGCTCTTCGCGCTCTTCCTCCTCTTCTCACTCGCGAACGCGACGCTCATCATCGCGGAGACCGCACTCGGCGAAACC
>DASH01000039.1:0-675 GCA_002503705.1 Candidatus Woesearchaeota archaeon UBA153
CGGGTTGAAATCGGCTAGTTTGACGACCGTCATCGCGGTCAGGAATTCCTCCTCGCGCTTCGCCGCGCCCCTCCCTTGCCTCGCCGCGAGGATCGCTTCCGCGAAGAGGCCGGTGCTCGTGTTCGTCGCCCGCAACCCTTCGCTGTTCGCCAACCATTCGTTCGTCGCGCTCAACACGAGCTCTCCCATCGAGAACGAAACGCCCTTCTCCTTCGTCAAGGCCTTTTCGAAGCGTTCGCGGATCTTTTCATTCACTTCTTCAGCAGCGCCCCCCTTGAACGCTCGCATGACGACCGGGTCCGTCGTCTTCACGCTCGCGTACGCTTGCGGCTTCGGCAACGGATACTGTTGTTTCTTCGCCGTCCCGCAGATCGCGAGCGCGTCCTTGATGAGCGCGGTGAACTCTACTTCATCGTACGCGAAGATCGTGAACCGTGCGTCGCCGATGAGCTTCTTCCCGAACCGCTTGTACACGGTCACTTCCGCTTGGCGTCGTCGCGAGACAATCGTCGTCTCGCCAACGCACCCGGGCCCGAGGCTGAGCATCGCTTTCTCCTCCTCGTGCACGTGCACTTTCCACGCGTCGAGCTTGCGCTTCCGCAACGCGCCAGCGACCAACTCGACAGTCAATAAAGCCATGGTAGCATCATCTTCGCTCAATCGTATTCGCCGAGC
>DASH01000039.1:789-15802 GCA_002503705.1 Candidatus Woesearchaeota archaeon UBA153
CGCTCCTGATCCTCGCGTTCTTCGAACGCGAGTCTCGCGACGGGCTCTCGTTGTGAGCGGCGTTCTGAACCCCGTACGCCATCATCATGACAACACCACATCCTTGATCAGCAAGTACGGCCCGCCTTCCGCGACGCGCACCCAATCGTGATGCCCCTTCCCGCAGCGGCCGCTGCCGGGAATCTCGAACTCTTTCGAGACGCCGACGATGTTCTTGAGGAGCGTCGGCAAGTATCCGGTCATGCCGA
Organism: Candidatus Woesearchaeota archaeon UBA153; assembly: GCA_002503705.1. GTDB lineage: Archaea > Nanobdellota > Nanobdellia > Woesearchaeales > UBA525 > UBA153. The sequence goes on from DASH01000039.1 coordinate 1,038, forward strand.
TTTCATAGTACAGCTCGCCGGTGAGCTTGCCGTTCTTGACTCTTTCGGCGGTCACGCCTTGGATCTGGATACCCCACCCCTTCGGGTCCTCCATGCCGCCGGAAGCGTTATGCAAGTACAACCCGTTCTTGATCCTCTTCAACAGCGAGGCCTTCGACTCCTTGCCGGGCTCGAAGTACGTGTTCGTCATGCGCGCGTAGACTTTATGGTCGAAGCTCTCCATGCGCGCGTTGCTCGACCGAGGAACCTTCAAGACTGCCGCGCTGTACGCGTCCGTCAACGGCTGCGTCACGACGCCCTTATCGATCATCAACGCCTTCGTCGCCGGCATGCCCTCGTCGTCGAAGTAGAAGAAGCCGTGGCTGCCCGGCTCTAAAGGACCGTCCGCGATCGTCACGTGCGTGCCCGCGAGTCGTTTGCCCAGCCACGCGCCAGCCCGCGCGCGCCCTTTCCGGATCGTGTCGGCCTCCATGCCGTGGCCGAACGACTCGTGCGCGAGCAGTCCGGTCACCCCTGGCGAGAGCAAACAGGTGTACTTTCCCGGTTTGAGGCGTTTCGCGGTCGCGACGCGCTCGGCGAACCGCGCCACGCCGACCAACTCCGCCTTCGGCACGTTCACGCGCTCGTACCCGTGGTCGAAGTAGCTCTTGAAGTGGTACCGGACGTCGCCGTCCGCGCTCTTGACGTACGCGACGAAGAACAACTGGCAGCCGTTGATGACTTGGCTCACCGCGCGCCCCTTCTCCGCGTAAATCTTGATCTCTCGAGAATCGTCGTAATACGCGCGAGCGTTCACGAGCCGCTTCGACGCGGACCGGAGCGCGGCGTGCAGTCTCGTCACGTCGCGCATCTTCCGCGCCAACGGCACGGTGTGCGCGTCAATCTTGCCGAGCGTGCTGTAGTCCGCGTCCGACGGCCCGCCGGCCTTCGACAGCTTGACGCCGTCCTTGCGCGGCCGCGTCAGTCCTAACGTCCGCGCGGCCTTGCGGAGCGCGTCCTCTTCCCAACCGCTCACGCCGCGCTCGTGATACTCGCGGCCGTCGAACACGCGGAGCTTGACGCCTTCGTCCAAGTCCCGCGAGACGTCGGTGCTCGCGTTATCCTTGTTGATGGACAATGACTCCTCGCGGAGGTAGACTGCCTCGCCACGGCAGCCGCCTTCCTCTAACAAGGGGACGAGGGTCTTCAAGAACCGCTTCTTCCGAGTCACCTCTGCAGACGTCATCGACGAAAGGTCCGACCTCGCGTTATAAAAAAGTTCCGTTTGAGGCTCGGAGAGGGGTCGTCGTTGTCCGGGCTTTCCGCGCCGATACTACCTTTCCGCTTCTTGCAGGTAGTCGGTGACGATGGTGATAATCTTCCGGACCGTCTCGTTGCAGTTCTTGAAGAGAATCTTGTCGAGGACGGCGCTCTCGCGTTCGCGGATGAGTTCGCTGAGGAGCGCGTGGATGAATGATTGCGTCGCGGCGTCGACGCCGGCGAAGTCGAGCGTCACCTCTTCGCCCTTCGCGAGCAGCGGGCCAATCTGCGTCCGGATCTCGCGCGCCTTGTCTTTGTTCTCCGCGAACGAGCCCGCGAGGTCCTGTATCCTGACGTTTTTCATGTGAATCTCGGCCTCCGGTACAGTGTCTTCTTCCGTTCCCTCATCGTGCGGAGGTACGTTTCATGGATGAGGTCGAGGAGGACGGTGAACTCTTCTGTCGCGTCAAGCGAGAGGTCGATGCCGACGACAGTACCTTGCCAGGCGGGGAGGCCGTCGCTCTTCGAGTGCTTGTCCGCGAACGGGTCGGCGCGGAGCGCACGCTTCGCCGCGCCGGGAGCTTTGAGGAGCTTGTACAGCGCGTCGCCGGTGTAGAGCGCGAAGTAGTCCCGGTTCACTTTCGCGATGGACTTGATGAAGAACAGTCCTGCGCCGGCGTTGAGGTCGGTTCCGCCTTCTCGGCGCGTCGCGCCAGTGATGCCGGGCGTGAGGGCGAGGCGTATCGCCTCGAGATGGGTCGTTGCGTCGTGCGCCTGGTTGATCGACCGCTTGATGCCGATGCCGGTGTCCGCGATGCCGATGCTGATCCGGTTGCTCTTCTTGTAGTACTGCGCGCAGACGACGGCGCCGTGTTCCGTGTGGGCGTGTTCGAGCACGTTCCGGATGAGCTCGCTGACGATATACTCTATCGGCTTCGCGTGCCGCGGATCGAGATGAAGGAGGGGGATCATTTCCGTGATGAACCGGGAGAGTCCGTCCGAGTCCTTGATGATGGTGAGCGGGATGAAGCGTCCCGCCGGTTCGTGCTCGGCGATGCGGATGCCGGTCTCGATGCCGAGGAGCTTGAAGAGACCCATCCGCTCGAGGTAGTGCTTCGACTTCGCTTCCAGCCGTTCGCAACGGATACGCTTCGCGTCGAGCGTGAGGCCGAGCGCGCCGACCATGGCGAGCACGACAGGGTGGAGGGAGATCCAGTGCTTGTTCGTCGTGATCTCGAGCGTCGTCGGATCTTCGGGGTCGAAGCCTCTGAGGAACGGGTCGAGATTGCCGAGGAACGCGCTATTCGGGAGGTGGATGCGCATATTCACCGGGAATAAAGTTTTGTTTATATAGGTTTCTTTTTTACCGGGAATCCCGGTAAGTTCTTCTGAGTGCGGAAATCCCGGTTTATAAAATTCTTTTCTATAAGGAAAGTTTATTGAAAGGACCCACTCTCGAAACAGACACTCCGGCATCGTTTGTCGTCGATGTTCCTCCGCTAGGAACGTTTTTAAAGAATCGTGGCTCTCTCGTCGCGCTATGGGGTTCGAGCAGAAGCACGTCTACGCAGTACTCGTCATCCTCCTGACGGTCCTCGTTCTCGCCCTCCGGCTCCTCGTCACGTACCAAGTCGCGGAGCCGAGCTACACGAGCTACTTCACGCTGACGCAGGCCGAAAGCATCCGCGAGACCGGCCTGCCGCGCTACCACGACCCGTACAGTTACGGCGGCCGCACGTACGCGTTCAACCCCGCGTACTACTACCTCGCGGCGCTCGCCACGATCGTCATGCCGGAGACCGCCGCGGTCAAGTTCCTCCCGAACCTCCTCATGGTCGCGCTCATCCCCCTCGCGTACCTCCTCAGCCTCCACTTCACCAAGAACAGGCCGTCCTCCTTCCTCGCCGCGTGCTTTGCCGGCTTCTCCCCCGCACTCTTCACGACCGGGCTGAACGACGCCTCCTCAATCGCGCTCGCCCTCCCCCTCCTCGCGGCCACCCTGTACGCGATCCTCCGCCTGGACGAGCGACCCCTCACCGGGCTCGTCCTCATCACCCTCCTCGCGCTCGTCACCCCGCTCGTCTGGATCATCGTCGCGGCGCTCGCCGGCTACCTCATCATCCTCGCCGCGGAAAAACTGAAGCCGGGACCCGCGCCGTTCGAAGCGCTCCTCTTCACCTTCCTCCTCGCGAGCTGGTACACTCTCATCACGTACAAGGAAGCGCTCTTCCGCCACGGCGTCACCCTCCTCGCGCACAGCCTTCCGCAAAGAGTCTCGGCGATCTCGTTCGGAGACTTCACCACGCTCGAAGTCATCTACGCAGTCGGCGTCATCCCGCTCGTCCTCGGGTGTCTCGCCCTCTACCACGCCTCGTTCGAACAGCGCTCGCGGAAAACATTCCTCATCGCCGCCTTCGGCGCGAGCGCAATCGTCGCCGGCCTCGCGCGGCTCCTTCCCCTGCAGACGACCCTCATCCTCCTCAGCCTCGCCTTCGTCCTCCTCAGCGCGCAAGGCCTCAACGTCCTCCTCCTCTCCCTGCGCAAGACGCGCTTCGAAGCCGCGACCGCCGGCATCCTCTTCTTCCTCCTCGTCGGCTTCCTCCTCACGAGTCTTCTCCCGAGCATCGTCGCGGGAGTCTATCCCGGCTCGAGCCCGACGCCGAACGAACGCGAGGCGATGCATTGGCTCCGCACGCAGACGCCGGAGCAGAGCCTCCTCATGGCCTCGCCGAAGGCCGGTTTCCTCCTCAACCATGAAGCGCGCAGAGCGTACGTCGCGGACGAGAACTACCTGCTCGTCAACAACCCGGACGGCATCCTCGCGGATATCGACGAGGCGTACATGACGCCGCGCACCGTCGCCGTGGTCGAACGTCTGGAACGGTATGGGGTCACGCACGTCCTCCTCGGCCCCGCAGAGCACGAACGGTATCCCTTGCTCGGCGCGGTCATCAAGGACAAGACGTGCTTCCCCATCGTCTACCAAGACCCGAAAGTCCTCATCCTGCGCCTCAACTGCACCCTGAAGAGCGGAGGGGAACGATGAACGCGGGACAGAACGCGGAGAGCGGCAACTCCCGTGGCGGTCGGCAGCGCTCCGAACGGCAGCGCTCCGAACACCGCTGGCAGTGGCACGGCGGCCTGCTCGAACCCGTCGTGCTCGGCTTCGTGACGCTCCTCGCCCTCCTCGCCCCGCTCTTCCTGCGAGTCCTGAAAGGCAACCCTCTCATCCCGGGAACCGCCTCATACCGGCACCTGCTCGCGGAAGAGACCTTGTACGACAGCATCCTCTCCTCCTGCTCTTTCCTCGGCGACGCCCGAGTCCTCCTCAGCGTCCTCCTCGGCCTCGCCACCATCCTCCTCCTGCACAAGCTCCTCGAACCAGTCCGGCGACGGCAGGAACGAGCGCTCATCCTCCTCCTCGCCATCGCCAACCCGCTCTTCCTCAACCTCTTCACCCGCCTCGACCCGTACACCGTCGCGCTCCCCCTCGCGCTCCTCTGCCTCCTCCAGAGCGAACGCTCCTCAACACCGCTCCTCCTCGCGCTCGTCGCGGTCTTCTCCCCGCTCCTCGCCCTCTTCACGACGCTCCTCCTCCTCCTCAACGCGTCGTCAGGACGACAGCGGCGCTTCGCGGTCTACGGCCTCCTCCTCGGCCTCCTCCTCGCGTTCCTCGCCGGCACCGCGACACCAACCTTTTCGTTCAACCCCGCAATCGCCGAGTTCGGCGCCTTCAACGGCCTCAGCATCTTCCTCCTCTCGCTCGCGCTCTTAGAAGCGAGCCTCGACTGGTTCGCGAAACGGACGCGAGGCGTGATGCTCCTCTTCCTCGCCGCGACGCTCCTCGCGCCCTTCTCCAGCGCCGCGCTCATCGCGGCAGGGTTCGCCGCCGCCCCCCTCGCCGCGCGCCTCACCGACCGCCTCCTCCGCAGGCGTTGGACGCTCGCGCCCGCCCGAGGCATCACGATGCTCCTCCTCGCGTGCGGCTTCCTCTTCCTCGCGCTCACCGCGTTCCTCGCCATCGCTGACGCCCCCCCGTCCGGCGGGCTCCGGAACGAGCTCCAACGGCTCCCGCCCGGCACGGTCCTCGCGCCTCCCGAACTCGGCGACGCCATCGAACAACTCACGCACCACACCGCCTTGCTGCACGACTGCGGACGGCAAGCGGCGTTGTGCGACCAGACCGCGCGGTTCTACGCGTCGAGAAGCATGGACGCCGCGGCCGCGTTCCTCGACGAGAACTCCCTCGCGTACCTCGTCGTGACGAACGAGATGCGCGACGGCGCCGTCTGGAGCCGCGACGATGAAGGCCTCTTGTTCCTCCTCAAGCACAGCGAACGGTTCACGCTCGTCGAGACCGGCGCTGAAGAGCGCATCTGGCGGTACACGCCGCGCGGCGCGGCGGCAAGCCCGGAGGCGACGCCCTGATGTTCCTCACGTTCAACGACGCGCTCGTCTACGTCGTCAGCTTTTTCGGGCTCTACACCGCGATCTTCTACCTCTGGACGCTCCTGGAACATCAAGAAAAAGCGCGGACGACGACGAGACTCGCTCGCGCTCCGCGCGTCGCGGTCATCGTCCCGTGCTATAACGAAGCGCGCACGGTCGGGACGACGATCGAGTCGCTCCTCGCGCTCGACTACCCGCGCGGCAAGCTCGAGATCATCGTCGTCGATGACGGGAGCACGGACGAGACCTCCGCCGTCGCGAAACGGTACGCGCGTCACGGCGTCAAGGTCTACCGGAAACGGAACGGCGGCAAGCACACCGCGCTCAACCTCGGCCTTTCCCGGACGCGCGCAGAGTTCGTCGCCGCGCTCGACGCGGACAGCACGGTCGAGCCGACCGCCTTGCGCCGGCTCCTCGCCCGCTTCACGGACGAGCGCGTCATGGCCGTCACGCCGAGCATGAAGATCCGCGACCCGAAAGGGGTCCTGCGCCGCATCCAATCCGTCGAGTTCACCATGGGCATCTTCCTCCGCCGCGTCTTCGCCGACCTCGGCAGCCAGCACGTCGCGCCCGGGCCGTTCACCGTCTTCCGCAGGAAGTTCTTCCTCGAGCACGGCGCGTACCGCGCGGCGCACAACACGGAAGACATCGAGATCGCGCTGCGCATCCAGTCGAAACGCTACCAAGTGGAGAACGCGACGGACGCGTACGTCTCCACGCACGGCCCCGGGACGTTCAAGAGCCTGTACAAGCAACGCTTGCGCTGGTATTACGGTTTCCTGAGCAACGTGCTCGACTACAAGCACTTGTTCGGGAAGAAGTACGGCAACCTCGGCCTCTTCGTCCTCCCCAGCGCGCTCCTCAGCATCTTCCTCGTCATCGTGAGCGCGGGCTACGTCCTCGGCAAGATGGCGCTCGACACGTGGCGTCAACTCTCGTATTACGCCGCGGTCGGGTTCGACCTGTGGGAGATGCTCGAACTGAACTTCGACGTCTTCTTCGTCGACACGAGCGCGGTCATGTTCCTCGCCATCGTCGGCCTCGTCACCGGACTCGTCGTCTACCTGTACGCTCGCAGCCTCGCGCAAGACCGGGAAGGGTGGACGCTCAGCTACGCGTTCTTCTTCCTCTTCTACTGGCTCCTCTTCGGGTTCTGGTGGTTCGTCGCGGGACTCTACAAACTCTTCGGCGGCACGGTCGAATGGCACGACAAGAGCAAATATGAGAAGGTGAACTGAATGAGCACGATGTCCAAAGAGCAAACGCCCAACTACAAGAAGTACCTCATCGTCCTGCTGTTGACGATCGCCATCTTCGTCTTCGGACTCCTCCTCGGGAGCTACACGAGCACGCACAAGCTGCAAGACGTCCGTTCCCTGCAGGACGACCTCCGCACGCAGACGCTCGACATCGAGACGCAATACTCGCTCGCCACCGAGGACCCCTGCGCGTTCGCGGCAGCGGCGCCTTTAACGACGGAACTGTACGAGCTCAGCACGCGTCTCGATTTCATGGAGAACCTGCTCGGCCCTCGCGACTCGCGAGTCCTCTCGCTGAAGAAGTACTACTCGATTCTCGAGCTTCGTCACTGGCTCTTCCTCAAACGGTTGAGCGACGAGTGCGGCACGGACGCCGTCCTCGTCTTGTACTTTTACTCGAACGAAGCGGAAGCGTGTCCGTCCTGTGAAGAGCAAGGGTTCCTCCTCACGTGGCTGCGGAAGAACCATCCGAACGTCCACGTCTTCAGTCTCGAAAAGGACTTGGCGGTCGGTTCTGTGCAGGCGGTCCAGCAGCGCTATGGCGTGACCGGGACGCCGTTCCTCGTGATTGGTGACGAGCCGTTGGAGGGTTTCCAGTCGCAGGAGGCCTTGCTCTCGGCGTTGCAACGCCACCAATAGAGGTCATAAAACTTCATAAACTTCTTCGTTTTCCATAAACTTCTTAATGACTCGTTGCCTCCAGGCGTTATGTCCGGTTGCCACTTCCGGACGTTACTCGCAGAGGTTACTTCCGAAGGAGGGGTGTTTGCATGTCTCAGCGTGTCCTCGTCACCGGCGCGACCGGTCAGATTGGAAGCGAGCTCGTGCCCGCGTTGCGCGAGAGGTATGGTCGTGACAACGTCATCGCGCTCGTCCACTCGTCGAGCCCTTCTGAAGAGCTCAAAGCGGGGATTCTCGAGCGTGGCGACGCGACGGACAAGGCGTTCCTCGCGAGTCTCATCGACAAGTACGAGATTACCGTCGTCTTTCATCTCGTCGGCGTCTTGAGCGCGAAGGGCGAGCAGGACCCGCAGCTCGCGTGGCGCGTGAACATGGGGAGCTTGAAGCACGTGCTCGACTTGGCGGTCGAGAAGAAGTTCCGCTTGTTCTGGCCGAGCTCTATCGCCGTCTTCGGCCCCACCACGCCGCGTGACCGTACGCCGCAACGCACGATCCTCGAGCCGAGCACGATGTATGGCGTCACGAAGCTCGCGGGCGAGGCGTTGTGCAGCTACTATCATCGCAAGTACGGCGTCGACGTGCGCAGCCTCCGCTACCCTGGCATCATCAGCTACAAGACCCCGCCCGGCGGCGGGACGACGGATTATGCCGTCGACATCTTTTACAAGGCTTTGCAGCAGGGCAGGTATGAGTGCTTCCTCAAAGAGGACGCGACGCTGCCGATGCTGTCGATGGATGACGCCGTGCGCGCAACACTCCAGCTCATGGACGCTCCCGCGGAGAAGCTGACGGTGCGGACGAGCTACAACCTTGCGGCCATCAGCTTCAGCCCGGCGCAATTGGCGGCCGAGATCAAGAAGCGCGTTCCCGCGCTCGTGGTGACGTACCGGCCGGACCACCGGCAGGCGATCGCCGAGTCGTGGCCGCGCGTCATCGACGACAGCGTCGCACGGAAGGACTGGGGCTGGAAGCACGAGCACGACCTGCCGAAGCTCGTCGCGTATATGCTTGACGGCTTGAACGAAAAATTCAAGAAGGAGTAGTCGAGAAGGTGTGTTGACGAGGGAGAGGGTGACGTTGATGATTCCGAACGGTTTCGCGGAAGTCCTGAAGAACGAACTCAAACGCGTCGATGACGCGAGCGTGACGAAACGCAACGAACGGGTCATCGAGACGTTCGAATTCCCCTCGGGTCGCGCCCCGCGAGCGATCATCAACGGCAAACAGTACGTCCTGTTCAACGCGAACGACTACCTCGGCCTCCGGTTCAATGAAAAGGTCAAGGCGGCGGAGCACGACGCTTCGCAGAAGTATGGCGCCGGTCCGGGCGGCGTCAGGTTCATCTGCGGCACTAGCGCCGTCCACGTTGAGTTGGAGCGAGCGCTCGCGGCGTTCCACGGCCGCGACGCGGGGATGGTCTTCTCGAGCGCATTCGCCCTCAACCTCGGCGTGCTCCACGCGCTGCTGAAGGGGCAGAGCAAGGACTCGCTCGTTTCGTCCAACGTTCTCGTCGTCTCCGATGAACTGAACCACCGGTCGATTATCGACGGCATCCGCGTCGCCGGCCTGCCGAGCGAGCAGAAGGCGATCTTCAAACACCTCAACCTCGCCGACCTCCGGAGAGTGTTGAAAGAAAACATCGGCAAATACGCCCGCGCCGTCGTCATCACGGACGGCATCTTCAGCATGCTCGGCGAGTGCCAAGACCTCGGCGCGCTCCAGCAGGTCGCTGACGAGTTCTCGTCGCAGTACCCTGAGGGCGTCCTCACCGTCGTGGACGACTCGCACGGCGTCGCCGCGTACGGTCGTTCCGGCCGCGGCGCGGAAGAGGCGACGGACGCCAAATGCACGCTGCTCATCGGCACGCTCGGGAAGGGGTTCGGCGCTGACGGCGGCTACGTCGTCGGCGATCGGCTCGTCATCGATTACCTGCGCGAGAGCGTCGCATCGTATATTTATTCTAACCCGGTCTCCCCTGGAACGGCGGGCGCGGCGCTCGCCGCCGTCACGCTCGTCGACTCTCCCGACGGGAAGAAGCTCCTTGAGAAAGTCCATCGCAACGTCGAGCGATTCATGGCGGGAGCGTCGAAAGCCGGCTACACGTTCGCGGCAGCGTCCTCGCACCCCATCCAGCCGCTCTTGATCGGCGACGCGGCGAAGACGAAAGCGCTCGTCGCGGAGCTCGCCGCGAGCGGCTACCTCGTCACGGGCATCAACTATCCTGTCGTCCCGAAAGGCAAGGACGAGATCCGCGTCCAGCTCAGCGCGGCGCACAGCGACGAGGACGTGGACGAGTTCCTCGCGGCGCTCGCGGCGGCGGGGAAGAAACTGCAGATCACGGCGTGAACATTTTATTCTCACGCGATAACTTTGAGGCCGGCGAGGTTGCGGAACAAGTACGTCGGTTCTTCCTTCGCGAGCATCGCTCTCGTGTGGTAGCCGGTGCAGACGCCGGCGGAGCGTACGCCCGCCGCTTTCGCCGCGCGGATGTCGAAGACCATGTCGCCCGTATAGATGACGTCGTGCGGGTCGACGTCGAGGCTCTTGTACAACCCCTCTAACTCCGCGGTCTTGTCGCGCACGCCGCCGTGGACGATGGCGAACAACGACGCGAGACCGTACCGTTCAAGTTCAGTTTCGAGGTTCGGAGCGGGATGATAGCTGAGGACGGTGAGGGTCTTCCCTAAGTTCTTCAACGACTCCAAGACCTCGCCCGCCTCCGGGTACGAGAATGGTCTCATCCCGTTCTGGGAAAATTCGGTAAAGTATTTTTGGTAGAGCGCGGAGAACCGTTCCGGCGAGTCCACAACGCCGTTGGACTCCATGAACTCGACGATGGTACGCTGCGTCATCCGCAGCCACTTCGCGAACGGGATTGCGGTCTTTCCGTAATCCGCGAGCATCCGCATATTCGCATGATAGACCGGTTTCCGGTCGTCGCTGATGACGCCGCTCCAATCGAACGCGAAAACGTCTATTGCCATCAGTACGGGAGTCTTTCCCTGTTATTTAAGGCTTTTGCGCCTGAAAAGAAATCGTGAAGAGGTTTTATTTCTTCCCTCGCTTCTTGATCGTGATGAGGTCGCCGATCGTGACGGGCCCGTTCATCCGCGCGCGAGCCCCCTCGTGCTTCTCGACGTGCTCCCGGACGAGCGCGATCTTGAGGCTCTTCTCGAGCTTGCGCGCAGTCTCCAAGTCCGGCCTGCGCTGGCCGCTCTCGTACGCGTGGTACTGGCTCTCCTTGAGGTTCAACCGCTTCGCCATCTCTTCCTGGAGCAAGCCCGTCTTCTCGCGCGCCGCCTTGATGACCGCGCCGTAATCATCACGCACGAGCAGCATCGTCTCTTCTTTGCTCGCGAGTTGTTCTCCGCGAAGCGAGCGATCCTTCTCCAGCTTCCGCTCACTCTTGGCGTCGCGAGGCGTGGGGACTCGCTCGATCAGCTGGCCGTACCCCTTGCAGTGCTCGCACACCGTCATCACCGTGCTCTCGACACGTACTTTGTAGAGCTGGCCGTCACGGCCGCACATGTCGCACCCCATAGATCGTCACCCTTACCGCTCAGTACCGTAACAAGAGCATGGCGAGCAGGAACCCCGCGAGCAAGCCGATCACGATGCCTTCGATGAACTCCTTCATGCCGAAACCCTTCGGCCGATCGCGAGCGTCAACCATTCTCGTTCACCTTCGCCTCTTCGCCGCGACGCCGTACCCTGGCGCCGCTTCCTTCAGTTCGACCTTGCCGAGGCTCCACAGGACGCCGCCGAGGCCGAACAAGAGCGGGAACAAGAGCCACTCGAGACCTTGCACGGGGACGAGCGTCCGGTAGTGGATGCTGCGCACGCCCATCCACACCGCCTGGTAGACGCCGATGCCGACGCACGTCGCGCCTAAGAACTGGTAGAGCAACCCGAGAATCTCATGCCGTCGAAGATTTTGCGCCATAACGACCACCCTCCTCTGGGAAGGCATGCTTCAGAACTGTATTTATAATTATTGCGCAATTATCGCGCCTTTTCTTTGTTCTCCTTCCGTTGCGTGTGCTGTTCCAAGAATTCCCGCAACGCCGCGACGTCCGTGTGCCCCTCGACGACGCGGAAGAACGGGACGCCAAGCTGGCGGCACGCCTCCTCGTCCTCGTCGCTGTCGCCCACGTACGCGGCCAACGACCAGACGCCGTGCTGCGCGAAGAACCGCTCGAGCATCTCGCGTTTCGGAACGCGCTCGTCCATCGCGGCCGCGACGATCACCTCGAACGAGTCCCTGACGCCGAGGATGGTGAGCGCGGGCGCGATGACCTCGGTGAAGGACGACGAGACGATCGCGAGCCGCGCCCCGCGACGCTTCGCGAGCGCCACTTCCTTCACGATCTCTTCGCGGAAGACCTCGCGCTGGTCGTTCGCGATGAGCTCGAGCTTCAAGGTCGCGTACGCCTCGCGCGCTTCGCGCAAGTACTCGCGTTCTTCCGTCTTCGATGACGGCTTCCGCCCTTTGCTGCGCGTCATGATCTCGAGGACGCCCGGTAAGAAATCGTCGCCGGCGACGATTGCCGAGCCCGTGACGCTCTGCTCCCCCAGCACGTCAGCGTAGTACGAGAACCAGCGCTTGTTCGCCTCGTTCGCGACCGCTTGGGAGACGATCGTCCCGTCGAAATCGACGCCGATGAATGTGCTCGCCAAGATGAGTCCACCTTTCTTCGCCGAGCTGTGCTCGATGTCCGCCGGACACGCTCCGGTCAACGCTGGCGCGGCCCGGATTTCCTCGTTGTCCGTCGTGAATCTCTCGTACCGGTACGCAAGTGTCGTTCCGTACGTTGACGAACGACTCTCACTATGACTCTTTGCCGCGCCAGCACGAACCCGCCTTGCGGCGGCCTTTCAATCGCCTCGCGGCGAGCGTTCATCGCCCGGTGCTGCCGAACCCGCCGTCGTTGCGCTTCGTCTCGGAGAGATTATCGACCTCTTCGAGGTCGGCGGTCCCGACGGGGAGGAGGAGGAGCTGCGCGATCTTGTCCCCTGGCTTGACGAGGTACTCGCGCTCGGTCGTGTTGAGCAGGATGACGCCGTACTCGCCGCGGTACGTGTGGTCGATCACGCCGCCGAGCACGGTCAAGCCGCGAGCGCCGAGACCGCTCTTATCTCTGAGGAGGGCGACGTAGCCGGGCGGGATCTCCGCGCAGAAGCCGAGCTTGAACACGTGCGGCTCTCCCTGCTCGAGCGTGCGCAGCTCACGGCTGTACACGTCCATCCCCGCGTCGCCCGGGTGCGCGTACGAGGGAAGTTTGACCTCCGGGTGCAACCGTTTCAGTTTCATCTTGACGAGGTCCATCGCTTCACCACCGGTTCATCGTCTCTTCTTCCCTTTCACGCTCGTCGTCGTCTTCGATTTCGCCTTGTTGAGGAGCCGCGCGAGCTCCGCTTGGAAATCCTCGATGTCCGCGAACTCCCGGTACACCGCCGCGAACCGGATGTACGCGACCTTGTTCAGCCGCTTCAACTCGTTCATGACGAGCTCGCCGACCTGTTTCGAGGAGACCTCGCCCTTCTTGCTCTCGGCGAGCTTGCTCTCCACGCGCGCGACCGCCGCTTCGATGCGATCGTTGCTGATGGGAAGCTTTTCGCACGAGCGCGTCACGCCGAGCTTCACCTTTTCCCGGCTGTACTGCTCGCGCGTCCCGTCCTTCTTGACGACGAGCAGGTTCGTCGTCTCGACGCGCTCGTACGTCGTGAACCGCTTCGCGCACCCGAGGCATTCCCGACGCCGGCGGAGCGCGTTCTCCGCGTCGCGACTGTCCACGACGCGCGTGTCGTCCCGTGCGCAATACGGGCAGCGCATCAGTCCCGACGCTCCACGACGTTCCGTCGCCCGCTGACGCCGCTGATGAAGACCGCTTCCAGGAGCGCGTTCCCTTCGACGTCCTGCTTGGTCGAGTAGAAGCGCGGCGCGGTCGCGACGCCGAGCCGTTGCCGGACCGCGTCCATGATGGCGCGCTGTTCGTCTTCAGAAAGGTCGCCGCGAAGGTGGACGAGGCACTCGCGCACCCGTTCGAGACGCGCTTCGCCGACGAGCGACTCCACCGCCGCTTTCACGTCGCGCGGCGCGATCGTTCTCGTCCGAGAACCCGCTTCCAGGTCGACCTCTTCCCGGAAGGGCAGGACGCTCTTCGCGATCGTCACGTCTTCGTCGAGGAGGAGCGAGTTCTCAAGCCGCGGCTTGACGTGCGCGTAGAACTCTTGCGTCATCCGCGCCGCGACGTCCGGGAACTCTGGCGAGTCTTCGTCGTTCTCCGCCGCGAGCGCTGGAGCGTTCAACGCTTCCAGTATCTTCCGAAGCTCCGGGAGGTGTTCGGGGCCGACGTTCCCGTCCACTTTCACGTTCGGCAAGTCGATCGAGAATGAAACGCGCTGTCTCTCGTCCGGTCGTTTCCCGCGTCCACTGCCTCGTCGTCCGTCTCCCCCGCCACCCATGCGTACCCGGGAGTCAGGGTGGGTTTTAATGGCTTTCGGGCGTTTGGCCGCGCTGAACTGCCCGGTTCATGGCTCTTCCAGCGCGCCCGTCAACGGGTCGAGCTTGTAGAGCGGCGCCGTCTTGCCGGTGACGCTCCGGGAGAAGTAGAACGCGGACCTCGACGAGAGGATCGGGGAGTGTCGTACGATGGCGAGGAACCGTTCTTTCGCCTGGGAGAACACCTCGTACGGCGTCTTCGGTTCGAATGGGCGTTCCGAATCGCTCTTGCGCACGGAGGAGAGGTAGTGCTTCTCGTCGAACAAGGCTTTCGCTTCGAGGCCTTCGTCAGTCTCGCTCCGCACGTACTGCCACGTGACGGCGCCTTCCTTCTCTTCAAAGCTTCGCGTGTAGAAGTCAATCGTGTGCTTGCCGCTTCGCACGACGACGCAGTGTTTTTCCATGCTCGGGCTCATCAGTGCTCGACCTCCCCCCTCTTCTCGCTCTCGAGAACGACGCGCCATATTTAACGTTTTCCTTGTTCGGCCGCGTTGAACGTCTCGCTGCGCCGCCCGCGACCGCGACCGCGCGTTCTCGGCGTGTTCTCGTTGTGTTCTCGGGCGATGCCCGACCCGTGCTGGCGCGGCGCGGAAGTACTCGTTAGAGTGCGTCGTGAGTTCCTCGTACGAAATTTC
>DASH01000048.1 GCA_002503705.1 Candidatus Woesearchaeota archaeon UBA153
CGAAAGCGATTTGCCGAAGAGCCGGTCGGAGAGGCCGGGAATCTTCCTCGCTGACGGACGAATCGCATTGCAATCGGAGAGGTCACGGAAAAAACTGGGAAAGAGATATCTAGGTTCTGAACGGCACCACCCTGCATGAAGACCTGTCGTTTCATGACCTCATGGGAAGTAACGCTCCTCAAACTCGAGACGACAGAAGGCGTTGTCTACAAGGTAACGAGACGCTTGCCGGAACTGCACGTCGCCGAGACGAAGGTGTATAAGAACGAAAGCGCCGCCGTCAGGCAGTTTCGAGCGTGGACTCGAAACGCTCGGTGAAGCGTTCTTTCAAGCGGTCGACGAGCTCTGGTTGCTGATACCCATAGACGTCCGGGATGTCGAGTGAGAGGATGCGCTTCTGCCCGTACTCTTTCGGGAACTGCTCCGAAATCTCTTGGCGTTGATGGTCCTCCATGACGACGACCACGTCGGCCCAGGAGAGCAACGCAGCGGTCACGGGACGTTCCTCGCTGTACACGCCGGCATAGCGCGTCTGGAAGCGGCCGTGGAAGAGCTCGGCAGCGGTCCGGCTCCGGTGCCGACCTTGGTTGCAGACGAAGAGGACGCGCATGCATGGGGCTGCCCGGATTCGAACCGGGGTCTAGAGGTCCCAAACCTCCAATGATAGCCAAGCTACACCACAGCCCCTGTGGAGAGTTCTCAGGCGGGAGATTGCCGTATATAAGAGTTTCCACAGGGCAAACCTTTATAAAGCGCTTGCGATTCGTCCGGACTTCACCAACGTCGACAAGGGGTTGAGTTCCTATGGAGAAGGTTCATCTCAAGCACGAGAAAGCGATTAAGCGTTTCGGCGTCCGGTACGGCCGCACCATCAAGCGGAAGCTCGGGCTTATCGAGGCGCAGCAGCGCGCCGCTCACCAGTGCCCGTACTGCCGGTATAAGAAAGTCTCGAGGAAGTCCGCGGGCATCTGGCATTGCGCGAAGTGCGACGCGACGTTCACGAGCCGCGCGTACACGGTCGCCAAGCCTGCGGCGGTGCGCGAGGAAGTGACGAAGGAGCTGTGAGCACGATGGCGTACCGTTGTTTCTTCTGCGGAAAAGAGATCAAGGATGAGAGCATCAAGAAGAAGGTGCGTTGCATCTACTGCGGCTCGAAAATCCTCTTCAAGGACCGTAGCGTCACGACGAAAGTCAAGGCACGATGATCACGAACACGCTCTGCTTGCCGTCGAGTCCTGAGCTCGAGCAGCTCTTGCGTTCGGAAGCCGCGAGCTTCACGCACGGCCGCGCGTCGTACGCGGTCGAGCGGAAAGGCAAGGAGTTGCGCATCACGATCGAGGCGGCGGATGCGGTCGCGTTGCGCACTGTCGTGACGAGCGTGACGCGCGTCATCAACATCCACGAGAAAGCGGTCAAGGTGCGGTGAACATGGACGCTGAAGCGAACGAGCTCATTCAGAAGCTCCAGATGGTCGAGGAGAACCTGCACGGCTATCTGGGGCAGAAGCAGCAGGCGCAGGCGAACGTCTTGGAGCTCGAGAGCGCGCTCGAAGCGCTTGTTGACGCGCCGAACGCGTACCTCATCGTCGGGAACATCATGGTCGAGCGTCCCGGCGAGACGATCAAGAAGGACGTCGAGGACCGTCTTGAGCGCGCCCGCCTCCGCGTGCAGTCGTTCGAGAAGCAGGAAGCGAAGCTGAAACAGGAGACGGAACGGCTTCAGGCGGAGATCATGCAGAAGATAAAGGGTTGATGCTCATGGCGACTTTTCCTGAAGTGGCGGATGCGTTGCGGTACTTGCTCGACGAGCAGGGAACGCCGAAGAACGTGCGCGAGCGCGTCAACCGGATGCTCGCCATCATCAAGGAGGAGGGCGAGGCGCGCATGAAGGCGGATAAGCTTTTGATGGAGCTCGACGACTTGCAGAGCGACATCAATATCCCGACGTACGTGCGCACGCAGATCTGGGGCATCGCGGGCATGCTCGAGCGGATTGAAGAGTGAGTCGGAACTGTTCATTCGGCAAAAAGACGCGTTCTTATTTTTCTTCACATGCACGCAGATTTTCTTTCGACGCACACAGATTTTCTTCCTACAAACATTTCAGAAAGACTTATATATCATGAGTTCCCGGAAAGTTTCGATGGAACAGCAGGCGTGGGATGAGTACGCGGCGACGTACCACGAGAACATCATCAGTCCGTTTCAGGAACGCGTGAAGAACCCTCTCGTCGCCGATCTCGAACGACTCGGCACGAACAACCTCGTCGTCGCGGACATCGGCTGCGGGATTGGCGACTTCCTCCCGTTCCTCGCGCAGCAGTTCCGCGACGTCCACGCGATTGACTTCTCCGAACAGATGCTCGTCCAGGCGAGCCAACGCCAACAAGCGCTGAAGAACGTCACGTTCCACCAGGCGGACATGCGCGAGCTCACCAGCATCGGCGCGAAGTTCGACGTCGCCATCGCCGTCAACTCAGTGCTCCACCCGAACCCTGACGACGTGCAGCGCTCGCTGGAGGAGATCCGCGGATGCTTGAACGACGACGGGCTCTTCCTCGGCA
>DASH01000007.1 GCA_002503705.1 Candidatus Woesearchaeota archaeon UBA153
AGAACCTCGTCGTCGCGGCGAAGCGCGTCGGTCTTCTCCTCGACCAGAAGCTCGACGACGTCGGCCGGACGGGGATGATCTTCGAAGGGTTTGGCGTCGACCACATCCACGCGAAGCTCTTCCCGATGCACGGGACGAAAGGGTTGCAAGAATGGCGCGCCATCCACTCGAACGAGCAACGGTACTTCGAGAAGTACGAGGGGTTCATCTCGTCGCACGATTACAAACGTGCAGACGACCACGAGCTCGCACGCGTCGCGAAGAAGATCCGGGGATGACAGCCTCTCCACTTGTTCTCAGCCCAGTCTTCAGATTATCGCAGGAAGACAAGATACTGAAGACAGAACACTGAAGAGCAGAACGACAAACGCGCGACAAGCAGAGAACCGAAAAAAAAGGAGAGCGCGGAAAGAAGTTTCTCCGCGTGTGACGTTCAGCGTCGAGGACGCGGATTGTAGTTGGTCACGATGCGTTCCAGCTCCGGATCCCCCCATGTCGGCAGCGAGCCGTCGTCGGCGTACGCTGGCGCGACGCGACGATCAGGGTAGACCGGCCAGGGTTTCGTTAGCCGGATGTGATCGAGACCGAGAAGGCCATAGATGATCCGTTCCGGCGCTGCACCCATACCACCGTGCGGAGGCAGGCCGTAGCGTCGCATGACGATGTAGTCCCAATATTGACCGAGCTGGTCGCCCTTGCCTTTCTCGACGAGGTTACGGACGAGCTCTTCGGCAGATGTCGTCTTCTCAGCGACGCCAACCATCTCGCCCGCGCCGTGCGGCGCGATCAAGTCGCACGTCATGGAGAGATGCGGTTGGTCTGTCTTCCTCCGATAGGGGAACCCTTCGGAGGCGAACGGGGGGAATTGCATCCACAAGTATTGATCGCCGACGTATTTCGTCAAAATCAGCTCGTCCGCTCTCGTCAAGCCGGAGCCGTACTCCGTGTCCGAGCCGCGCGCTCGCGTCACTTTCAGCGCTTCGTCGTACGTCATGTGGACGTGACGTGAAGGATGAATCCGTTCGAAGTCGATCTCCTTCCCCAGGAGCGTGAGTTCTCGTTCGCTCTTCTCGACCGTCGCTTTGAGCGAATGGTAGAGGGACTCTCCGGCGAGGAGCATGAGGTCGTCGATGTCCGCAAGCATCACTTCCGCTTTCGCATGCGTGTACTCTCCGAGGTGCCGTTTCGACCCGGAGTTCTCGTTGCGGAACGCCGGCGAGATCGTGTAGACCTTCCCGAAGGCGAGCGCCAAGGGCTCGAGTTCGAACGTCGCGCATTGCGAGAGGAAGACGTCTTCCCCATGTATCTTAGCGTGCACTGCGTTGTCGACGCTGTAGAGCGTCTTGTTCGTGATGATTGGCGGCTCGACGAGGGTGAATCGTTGGCTGTGCAGGTACTCGTGGAGTGCGGTGACAAAGTTCGTCTTGATC
Source organism: Candidatus Woesearchaeota archaeon UBA153 (assembly GCA_002503705.1). Lineage (GTDB taxonomy): Archaea > Nanobdellota > Nanobdellia > Woesearchaeales > UBA525 > UBA153. The sequence continues at coordinate 1,431 of DASH01000007.1, forward strand.
CTCAGGACCGCGGCTCGTTGTGGGTTTGCGACGTAGATGCTGGGGAAGTCGAAGACTTGCTTGCCGTGTTTCGGGTCGAGACCGTCGATCTCCCACGGGGAAGGCGAGACGTTCGGCATCGCGTGAGCAAGCACGTCGAGATCTGTCGCGTTGATTTCCGGGTCGCCGCGACGGTTGCGGCGGTACTCGCCGGTCGCGCTGATGTACGATCCGACGGTGATGTCGGTCGTTCGTTCGTGAATGGCGTCATTGCCGTTCTTTTCGACGACGACTTGCAGTTTGCCTGTGTGATCGGTGATATCGAGGAAGACGAGGTTGCCGTGGCGTCTGACCGCGCTGACGCGGCCGTTGATGTCGCACATCTGTCCTGGCTGGTGTTCCGTGACGATTTCATCGATGAAGGCGGGTTTCATACCGACGATGCAGGTGAACATTCTTAAAGTGCCTTTAGTCAAAAAAAACGGAATATTTCCGACATAAACCGAAAATAATTCGAAATTATGGTTGTGTACCGGAAGAACAACGACGTCTCGACGAAGAAGGGGAAAAGTCACGGCGTCAAGCGCGTAGGACCGCGATACACGTACGTCACTTCTCGAACGTTCGGCGCGTTGACGAGCGTCATCAGCATCCGTGTCAAGCCGAAACCGTAGCCGCCGTGCGGCGGACAACCATATTTGAAGAAGTCAAGATAGTGCTTGATCGCGCCAGGATCGACACCTTTCTCGACCGCTTGCTGGACAAGCACACCATATCGGTGCTCCCGTTGCGCGCCCGTCGTCACTTCGAGCCCTTTCCAGAGCAAGTCGAAACTCTTCGTCACGTCAGGCCTATCTGCATAGCGCATATGATAGAATGGGCGCACCGACACCGGATAGTCCGTCACGAAGACGAACTCGTGGCCAGTCTTTGCAGCGACGTGACGATGCAAGAGCCGCTCGCCTTCCGGATCGAGGTCGCCTTTCTGCTCCCTCGGAAGCGTGTACCCCGCATCCTTAAGAATCGCGTACGCTTCCTGCATCTGCACACGAGGGAACGGCAGTTCCGGAACGCGGACCGTGACCCCGAACTTCTCCTGAAACTCAGTTCCATGCCGCTCAGCGACGACACCGAGGACGTACCACAGCCAATGCTCTTCGAAACGCATGACTTCTTCCGGCGAGCCAATCCATGACATCTCAACATCAACACTCGTGAACTCAGTATCATGTCTCGTCGTGTGCGAAGGGTTCGCCCTAAAGACCGGACCGATTTCGAAGACGCGATCAAGACCCGCGGCCATGGCCATCTGCTTATAGAACTGCGGGGATTGCGCGAGTGACGCTTTCTGCCCGAAATAATCGAGCTGGAAGAGCTCGGCCCCGGACTCTGTCGCGCCAGCAGTGAGTTTCGGCGAGTGGATCTCGACGAAGCCATGCTCGAGCCAGTACGAACGCATCGCGTGCTCGACAGTCGTCTGGACCTTACAGAGAAGGGTGTTTTTCGGGCTGCGCAAATCAAGGAACCGCCAGTCAAGCCGTGTATCGAGCGGCGAGTTCGCGTCGAGCGGCAGCGCGCCTTCCGGGACGGTCTCGATGCGCAGGTCGTACAGCCTGACCTCTTTCTGTCCGAGACGGATGTGATCGTCATGCACGACCCTGCCCTCTGCGATGATGACTGATTCCGGGACGAGCGAGGTGATACGACGTTCGAGATCGTCATCTTTCTTCTCGTTCGTGAGCTGGACGAGCCCAGTGTGGTCCCGCAAGATGACGAACTGCATCCGTTTCTGGTTGCGGACCGCGGCGACCCAGCCGGCGAGCGTGACGTCTCGATCAACGTAGCCGTCGAGTGCAGAGATGAGGATCCGGTCTTCAACCATGAGACACACCCAGTTCTGGAAGGGAAGTATCAGGAGTATATATGCATTTTTATCAAAGAGTGGTAACGTTTCCGGGCGGGATGATGATTCTCTGAAAAAAGAGAGTCTTCTGGCTAAATACGGGACTGCGGAGCCGACGATACTTATTTAAAACGCCACCTCGTCCCGCGTAGAATGACCGTTCCCGAACACCACGCTCGGTTGCTCGCATTACAGAACGCGGCGAAGTTCAAAGGGCAAGCCAACTCGAAAGCGCTCACCGGCGCCATGATGGGGAAGTATCCGGAGTTCAAGGGGAAGATGCCGGAGCTCATGGCACTCCTCGACAAAGTCACGAGCGAAATCAACAAACTCTCGCCGGACGAGCAGAAGACAGAGCTCTTGAAGCTGAACCCTGCGCATTTCGACCAGCAAGTGGCGGCGAAGCAGCAACGCAAGGAGTCGCGGCAAGAGCTGCCGCCGTTGAAGAACGCCGTCGAGGGCGCGGTCGTCACGCGCATCCCGCCCGAGCCTTCGAAGTACAATCATCTCGGCCACGCGCTGAGCTTCCTCATCAACTATTTGTACGCGAAACGGTACCGGGGGGCGTGCGTGTTGCGGTTCGAGGACACGAACCCGGAGAAAGCCACGAGGGAGTTCGTCGAGGCGATGCGCGAGGACGTCCTCGAGTACTTGGACATCACGCCGGACCGCGAGCTGTTCGTGAGCGACGAGATGGACCGTTTCTACGATGCTGCCGAGACGTTGCTGCGAAGCGGGAACGCGTACGCGTGCTCGTGCTCCGCCGAAGCGATGCACGACCAGCGCCGCGACATGGTCGGTTGCAGCCACCGCGACCAGAGCGTCGAAGAAAATCTCGAAACGTGGCGGAAGATGCTCGGCGGGAACTACCGCGAAGGCACCATGATCATCAGACTCAAGGTCGCGGTCGACCATAAGAACGCGGTGATGCGCGACCCCGTCATCCTGCGCATCGTCGAGGGGAACCACTATCGTCACGGCACCAAGTACAAGGTGTGGCCGATGTACGACTTCGAGAACGCGCTCGAAGATTCGTGGTGCGGCGTGACGCACGTCATGCGCAGCAACGAGTTCGAGAGCCGCATCGAGCTGCAAGAGCACATCAAGAAGCTCCTCGGTTTGCCGGTGCAGGAGGTCTTGCAGTACGGCCGGTTCAACATCACGGGCGCGACGACGCAAGGACGAGAAATCCGGAAGATGATCGAGGACGGCGTCGTCATCGGGTGGGACGACCCGCGCTTGATCACGTTGCGCGCGTTGAAGCGTCGCGGCATCGTCAAGGAGGCATATTATGAACTCGCGAAGGTGTGCGGGATGTCGAAGACGCAGACGAACCTCGACTTCGGCGTGCTCGCGGCCATCAACCGCAGGATTCTCGACGAGACTGCCGATAGGTTCTCGTTCGTCAAGGACCCGGTCAAGATTGTCGTGCGCGGCTGGACGGCGGAGTTGGACGCTGCCG
>DASH01000064.1 GCA_002503705.1 Candidatus Woesearchaeota archaeon UBA153
CGCGCATGCCCACCGACTCGTTCCCCGTCTGCACCGGCAACGCTACCCCGCCCACCAACACCACGGGAAACGAGACGAACGTAACGCTGACCGTCGCGCCGTGGTATCCGCAAGGGAACGATTACATCTTCATCTGCACCGCCACCGGCTTCACGCCGACAAGCTATGATTGGAGCTTCGGCGACGGGCAGAAGCTTCTCGACTATGGTCAGGACAACGTGTATCACACGTATGTTCCGGGAGACTATCCGGTGAGCTGCACGGCGAGAAACTCTGTTCAATCAGGCACTGGCACGCTCAACGTGCAAGTCGGAACGCCGACGAACACGACGTGTACCTACGATAGCGGAACATATCAGACGGGTCAGAGCTTCCCCGCGGTTGACGGCTGTAACACGTGCACCTGCTTGGCGAACGGACAAGTCTCCTGCACGAGCGCTACCTGCAACGAAACAGTCTGCTACGACACGTTGCAAGCCATTCCTGCCACGTGCACCGGCGGCGCCGTCACGACTGACGACTACAGCAATGGTTGCCGGACGCTCGTCTGCACGAATGGCGGCGACTCGATGCACGTGTTCGCGTGCGAGAAGCCCGATATCGGCGTGAAGACGTATTTCGAGGTGTACAAGCTGTGGCAGAGCGGCACGAGCGTGTCAAAGATGTGTCTCGGGACCGCCTGCATCAGCGACAACGGGTTCGCTGCGAGCACGAACTATCCGATCTGCCTCGGCAACAGCACGCCGCCCGTCAACGAGACGAACGGGACGAGCGCGAGCCTGAGCATCTTGTCGTGGTACCCGCAAGGGACCAATTACGTCTTCGTCTGCACCGCTGACGGTTTCACGCCGACGAGCTACGACTGGAACTTCGGCGACGGCAGCGCACTGTACGCCCTGACCACGAACAACGTGTATCACACCTACGTACCCGGAACGTATGACGTGACCTGTACGGCGAGAAGCGACACACAGGAAGAAACAGGGGCCCTCACCATCGAAACAGCAGGATACCCCCTGAAGACGAATATCACGTCGACGATCTTCTGGATAGGTCAGGAAGCGTCGAACGATACTGGCTGGAGCAACAACTCCGTCAGCGCGTGGGATATCTGGTGGGAGGCGCACTATGGCGGCTATGACGACCCGAACAATCGCAGCATCGTCAACATCTACCATCCCGCGCTGTTCACGCCGCTCGAGAATCCGTTCTACGTCGCGATTCCGTACACGGACTTCAACGACACCGACCGCAAGGCGGACGCGTTCGCCGTCGTGCCGTGGTCGAACGAGAAACTCCTCTGGGGCGCCCAGGAGTCCCTGATCAAGAATCGCTGGGTGAGGATCATCAAGGGCCCGAACACGGTCTACGCCCAGGTCGAGAACGCAGGTCCCGGACCGACGGATGATTGGCAGTACGTCTTCGGCAGCAATCCGCAGCCGACCACGACCTTCGGTCACCTCGCGGGAATCGATGTCTCTCCCGCGGTGCGCGATTACCTCGGCCTCGCTGCCGTGGACAACGTCTCCTGGCAGTGGATCAACGCGAGCGACGTCCCCGCCGGGCCTTGGCTGGACATCACCACGACGCGCCAGAGCTGTTGGGCGTCAATCATCTGTCCGTGAGGAGATTTGCGCAGCATGTCTGAGACGCAGGTGACGAAATGGCTGAAAAAGAACACTGGTTTATGGGCGTGGTGAGAGAAGGAGTAGGTTTCCTCTCGCAGATTATCACGGCGACCATCGTTCCGCCGCTCGCGGAAGGCACGGAGACGGTCATGAAGAAGGTCGAAGAGCGGCTGCTGCGGATGGAGAAGCGCATCCTGCGGAAGACGACCTCGCTCTTCTTTATCGGCGTGGGCGGGGCGTTCCTGGCTTTCGCGCTTTTTTTCTCCCTCAAAGAGATCTTGGGCTGGAGCGACGCTGCGGCCTGCTTCTCGATAGGGATAACCATTTTCGTGATCGGTCTCCTGCTGAAAGCGGGAGAATCTGACGGGTGAACACCATGGCACGTGAACATGCAGTAGTACCTTCGGGCTTGCGGCAGAGAACGCACGAGGGCATCGACAGGGTGATGGACAAAGCCGACAGCGCACAAGAGAACGTGCTCGCGGCGAGAGAGAACGTCGACGGTTATATCCGGGAGAACCCTGAGAAATCAGTCTTGATCGCCGCCGGCGTCGGCGCGGTCGTCGGCGGATTAGCGGTTGCCGCGTTGATGAGAAAACGCGCGAGTCCATGAAACGCTCTTTTTCCGCTCAGAGCGGGTACTCGGAGACGAAGGACTCCACGGATGAGGATTCGAGCAGAGAGAAAAACGAGGTGTTGGAGGAGATCCGTGAGCTCAACCATATCGGCAGGACCGCGAACGATATCGAGCGGACGCTCTTGGCGAAGGGCTACGACGCGCAACTCTTGAGCGAGATTCTCACCGCTTCCTTCGTGGAATCGCTCTCCGCGAAAGAGGAAGGGTATACGCAACTGCGGCGGGCGGAAAGAGCGGAACAGGAAGCCTCGCGTCAAAAGGACTTGCAAGAGGCGTGACTGCGAGTGAAGGTGCGACGCACACGATGGCAATCCGTGACCAGTATCAACGAGTGGTCCCGTTCATCATCTTCGTCCTCGCTTTAGCGCTCTTGTTCTTGCTTCTCCGTCCGTTGCTCGCCGTTCTTCTCAGCAGCGTCCTTCTCGCGTACATCTCGTTCCCGCTGTGCGCGAAACTCCGGAAGAGGATACCCAACAGTTCTCTTTCGATCATCCTCTCATTAGTCATTATTTTCATCATCGTATTGGTCCCCTTCTCGTTTCTCGCGTTCGAGGTCACGCAGGAAGGGTATTATTTCTATCACTCGTTATCGACGAAGATTGAGAAAGGGGTGTTGTTCGGTGTCGGGTGCACAAGCGCGGACTCGCAAGTCTGTTCGCTTCTCAACCGGGCTGAGGCCTTCAGCGCGGAACGTTTGTCGACGTTCGGTTTCGACAAGCATCTCCAGGGCTTACTGCGCATCATGGAGGCGAAGATAACGAGTTTCATCCTGAACATGCCGCTGATACTCGCGAAGGTGTTCCTCGCGTTCATCATCGCGTATTTTATCCTGCGGGACTGGAAGCTCATATTGAAGAAAATCACCGACCTGCTCCCCTTGAGGACGAAGACGATACGGCGGCTCATCGGTGATTTCGGGAATATCACTCACACAGTCATCTACGCCCAATTATTCGTCGCGTTCGTCCAAGGAGTCATCGGCGCCATAGGCTTTTATCTCTTCGGCGTCCCGTTCCCGATACTCCTCGGCGTCCTGGTGGCCTTCTGCTCGCTCATCCCCACGATCGGGACGGCGATCATCTGGGCGCCTGCCGCGCTCTTCCTCATCCTCAGCGGCTTTTTCTCCCACGAGTATTGGGTCTTGGGCAAAGGAATAGGCCTCGCCCTCTACGGCTTCTTCATCATCAGCACGATCGACAACATCCTCCTCGCGAAGATCGTGCACGAGAAAGCGAAGGTGAACCAGATCATCGTGATCATCGGCGTCATCGGCGGCGCGAGCCTGTTCGGGTTCATGGGGATCTTCATCGGTCCGATACTCCTGCCGTTGCTCTTGACCTATTTCGAGACCTTTAAGGAGCGATTTGTATAGCTACGGGGATTGAACGAAGAAACATTTGTACTGGGTCGAACAGGTGAGCGAAACTCTTTTTCATTAATTTCCTTTGTCGTCATCCTTTCTTCTTGAAGAATCTCGGGTTGTCTTTCTTGAATTCTTTCACCACAGGTTTAACGACAATTCCCGAGTGTTTTTTGAGATATAAATACCCCATGATGGCGGAGAAGAGCGCTCCGATCGAATCATTAATCAGGTCTTTCATCGTGTCGAAGACGCCGTCTTGCTGCGTCGTCCAGAAGAAGCTGCCGTTTTGCATCGTGGATCCGAGAGTATAATCTATGGTGAACTCAACAATCTCCCATACCGCTCCGATGGCGAGTGCGAATGAAAATGTGAAGATCGCGACTGTTTTCGGACTCGTCGTGACTTTCTCCGATTTGTGAAGCATGTAGAGAATGATGAACCCGATTATCCCAAACGCTAAACCGGAGCTTATGTGCAGTAATACATCCCACCACCAAAATTTGGTATAATAATGATTTAACTCTCCGAGGAACAGAGTGGCATAGATGAAGATGATGGAATACACTTCTAATGCCGTCGGAATGGCGATCTTTGATACTCTTCCTATGATGGCGGGAATGCAGATTAAGACGGATATGAGGGCGATTATCACCACGGAGACCCAGTTTTGTTGCAGTACTGCCGCGACAAAGGCTACGAGCAATGTTGCAAGGAGAATAATAATCAAGATGCTTCTTGTCGGGTGTTTTTCAATCTCTTTTTCAACCACATTCTTCATGTGTGAATCACTCGGCGTGAGGAGTCGAGAAGCTATTTAAGTATATCTTTTTTGTCGAATTTTTCTTAGATGTGAATCACTGCGTCCTCTGCCCGTCGATCTCTCTCGTGAATTTCTTCAGGGTGTTCAGGAGGTGTTGCGGTTGCGTCTGGAGGCGTCGCGCGGCTTCGGCGACGGGTTCTCCTTCGTACGCTGCGAGCGGCGCGCCTTCCAGTGCACTCCACGGAATCTCGGTGCCTTTCTTCGCGTACTTGCGCGCTTCTTTCCACACTTTGAAGACGTGCTCGGCCGCCGAAGGAATCAGTTTCTCGTCAGTAACGTGCAGGAACGTCTTCAGTTCCTCTAACTCTTTGCCTTTCTCGTGCGTCGTCCGCAATGCCGCGTCGCCGGCGACGTACTCAATCCTGATGACGCCGTCTTGCACTTTCGTCGAGCGCAGTAATTTGATCGTGCCGGCTTCGCCGGTCATGTTCAGGTGCGTTCCGCCGCACGCCTCCACATCGAATCCGGGAATCTCCACCACCCGGATCTCTTTCCCGGGCACGGCGCCGCCTTGGTATAGCCTGAACCCGTGCGCCGCTTCCGCGACGCGTTTCGGCTCCACGGCTTTGTTCACGGGGAGGTTGAGGTGGACGATGCGGTTCGCTTCCGCTTCGATGCGTCGCATCTCCTCTTCTGTCAGCGCATCGTAATGCGTGATATCCAATCGTCCTTTCTCGAGCGTCTTCGACGCGCCGGCTTGCCAGACGTGGTTCCCTAAGACTTTGCGCGCGGCGCCGTTGATGAGGTGCGCGACGGTGTGGTGCTGCGCCAACTGCTGTCGTCGTTCGAAGTCGATGCGGCCGTGGACGAGGTCGCCGGTCGCCCACGAGACGTTCTTTTCTAGCACGTGGACGATGACGCCGTCTTGCTTGATGACGTCGACAACCTTGATATCCTCGATCGTCCCCGTGTCGTGCTCTTGGCCGCCGCTCGTCGGGTAGAACGCGCTCCGCTCCAAGACGACCTTGTCGCCATCCACGACTTTCACGACGGGCGCTTGAAAGTCGACGTAATCGTATGAATCATAATACAGCAGCACGGTCTTCGGCACGTTGCCGAGGCGCAGTTTCACGTCGCGTTTCGTCTGCGTCTTCTGCTCGGCGGCGGTGTGGCGTTCCGCGACGAGCGAGTAGAAGTTGTCCGGAACGTCGAATGAGATGCCGCGCCTCTTCGCGTCGGCTTTCACCTGCTCCGGCTGGACTCCTTGCTCGTCGTACAGTCTCAGCAACGTTTCAGTATCGGGGACTCCTTTCTTGAGCGTGTGCTGGATGATGCTCGCGGCCCGTTGCCGGTTCTCCTCGTGCTTGCGCAGTTCGACGGCGAGGACCTTCTCGACGTCCTTGCTCTCCGCCAGCAGTTCCGGGAACAACGGTTTCAAGTACTCCGCGTGCCATCGCGCGACGTCAGCAATGAGGATCTTGTCGCTCCACCCGTACTGTTCGATGAACGCTTGCGCGCGCCGGAAGACGGCCCGGAGATTATAGCCGCCGCCGACGTTGCCGGGCAGGCCGCCGTCGGCGAGCGCGAACAGCAACGACCGCGCGTGCTCGGCAATCGAATAAATGGCGGTCATCGGTCCGATCTTCGCGCGCAGCTCCTCAGCGGGCACGCCGACCCGCGACGCGACGCGCGCCCACGCCTCGTTCACGTCTTCGATCTCGTCGAGGTTGAGGTATGCCGCGTACGGGATGTACTTCTGCATGAGCTGTTCGTCGTACGTGGTTCCGGTCAGCTCTTTCAGTTTCTCGATCACCGTCGGGAACGTCGCGTCGTAGATTGTCCCTTTGCCTTGGGAGAACCACGCGTTCCGCTCGTGCCCCATCCCCATGTCCAACACTTTCAGTTTCAGCTCTTTATACCCGCGCGCGTCCTGCTCGTCCTGCTCGAACATCATGTAGACTTGGTTGCCGAGCTCGACGCCGCGGGAGAAGTACTCCATGCACGGTCCGAAGTTGCCGCCGCCTGCCCACGCGTCCTCGTGGAACGTGATCTCCGAGTATGGCAGTCCGAGGCCGGACGTCAGCCAGTCGAAGATGTCCTTGAAGACGGCGTTCTGGTCCCATTCTGTCTTGTTGACGAACGCGTGCTGGCCGATCATGATGAACCCGGTCATGTGGCTCATCGTCACGCCGACGTTGTCCACGTCGCCGAAGCGCAGGCAGAACTGCGGGATGACGAGTCTCTTCGCGGGCGGTTCGACCTCGCCGGACACGACATACGGTTGGAACGCGGCGATTGAGGCGATCGTGAAGTCCATCGTCGGGTTCCACCGGGAGACGACGGGGTATCGTGGGACGACCGCGTACCCTTTCTTCTCGAACATCTTGGCGAACTCGTGCCAGGTTTGCACGTACGTCATGGATCGCTGGCACGGGTTGTTCTCGAAGAGGGTGAAGCCGCCGGCGCAGTTCGCGTCGCCGCAATGGTCTTGCTCCTTGTTCACCGTCCAGAAGTACGTGCCGCACGCGCACCGTTTTCGTTCGAAGCCGCGCTCAAGAAGAACGCTCGTCGCGTAATACTTTTCCGGCTCTCGGGACGCTTCGCCCTTGAACCACTTCTTCACTTCCTTGTCCGGACGCATGGTTTTTTGAGAGGCATCCGCGTCATTAATAAAGGTTGTCCCGCTGGCGGGTTCGTGGAGTTCGGCGGGCCGCTCTCGTCGCGGTGTCGCGCGGTCCGTCCTCTCTCGTCGCTCTGCTCGACGGGGCGGGGGTGAGTGGTTGGTTGAGTTTTGAACCGAAACATTTAAATACTTAAATGAATATATATTCATAATAAACAGAAGGAGGGATGCAACATGCCCAACAAAGATGGAACAGGGCCGCAAGGCCAAGGACCGCTCACCGGACGAGGCTTCGGCCCGTGCGCCGGCGGTCGCGGCCTCGGTCGGGGTTTCGGTCGCGGTTTCGGCCGTGGTTTCGGACCCGGCTTCGGCCGCTGCTGCTGGCCGAGCTACGGCTACCGCGAAGCGCCGCTCAGCAAAGAGGAGGAGCGCAAGATTCTCGAAGCCGAGCTTGCCGAGCTGAAAGCCGAACAGGCAGAGATCGAGAAGCGCCTGAAGAGCAAGGACTAAAACACCTTCTTTTTTTTCTTCACATGATTTCCATCACAGAAAACTATTAAAAGAGACCTTGAATGTTCATCAACGTATCATGGTGCGTCCGAGACTCTGCCGTCGCGTCAAAGGCAATCCTGGCATCACCTATTTCAAGCCGCGAGGCGTGCCGCTCCGCGAGCTCGCGGAAGTCGTCCTCCTCGTCGAGGAGTACGAAGCCGTCCGGCTGAAAGACCTGGAAGGTCTCGACCAGGAGGCGTGCGCGGCGAAGATGCACATCTCCCAGCCGACGTTCCACCGCCTCCTCGTCGCCGCGCGGAAGAAGATCGCCGACGCGATCATCCACGGCAAAGCCATCAAGATTGAAGGAGGGACGTTCAGACTATGAACCACGTGACGACGCGGCTCTTCAGCCTTCTCGCGCTCATCCTTCTCCTCTCGCTCTTCGTCGTGCACGCGGCCGCCGCAACACCGACGGTGTGCGCGCACTACTTCTACGGCGACGGGTGCGCCCACTGCGCGAAAGTCGAGCCCGTCCTCGCCGCGATGGAGCGCGACGAGGCCGTCAACCTCACAATCGTTTCCTTCGAAGTCTATCGCCATCGCGAGAACCTCCTCCTGCTCAACCAGTACTTCGACGCGTACGGCGTCCCGAACGACGCGCGCGGCGTGCCCGCGCTCTTCCTCAACGACCAGTACGCCTTAGGCGACACGCCAATCCTCTCGCTCCTCAAGACGCTCCCTGACGCTGCGGAGAGCGGCGCGTGGGCTGCGTGTCCGACGCTCGCGCCGCCCGCGGCGAACGACCCTCCAGGAACCGTTCCTCCGAGCGGGACTGGCGGTGAGAACACGACGGACTCGCTCGTGACGAACCTGACGAACGGCGCGAACGTCTCGACCTCGTCATCCAACGTTCCCGTCACGCCCCCGGTGAAGAAGATCTCTCTCGTCACGCTCATCGGCGCCGCGCTCGTCGACTCGATCAACCCGTGCGCCATCGCGGTCCTGCTCATCCTCCTCGGCGCGCTCCTCGCGACGGGGAACAAGCGACGCGCCATCATCGCCGGCATCTCGTTCACCATCGCGATCTACATCGCGTACTTCCTCTTCGGCCTCGGCCTCTTCTCCGTCCTCCGAGTCTCCGGGCTCACGCGCTGGTTCTCGCTCATCGTCGGCATCATCGCCATCCTCATCGGCCTGGCGAACATCAAGGATTTCTTCTGGTACGCGCGCGGTGGCTTCGTCATGGAGATCCCTCGCGCGTGGCGCCCCACGCTGAAACGCTTCCTGGGCGCGGTCACCTCGCCGCTTGGCGCGTTCCTCATGGGCTTCGTCGTCTGCCTCTTCGAACTTCCGTGCACTGGCGGGCCGTACTTCTTCATCCTCGGACTTCTCGCGGAGCGTTCGACGATGGCTGGCGCGATCCCCCTTCTCCTCCTTTACAACCTCTTCTTCGTCTTCCCGCTTCTCCTCTTGACGGCGGGTATCGCGTACGGCTACTCGAGCGTCGAGAGCGCGAGCTCTTGGAAAGACCGGAACATCAGGGTCCTCCATCTCGTCGCCGGCCTCATCATGCTCTCGCTCGGCATCCTCGTCCTCACTGGAATACTCTAGAGCAACTCTTGAGAACGTTCTCCGGAAATTCTCTCGACCTTCTCTAGAGCTTCTCTCGACCATCTCTATAAGTTCTCTAGAAATTCTCTAGAACTTCTCTCTTGAAATCTCGAGAACTCTCGCGTTTCAGCCCTTGACGAGCGTCCCCGTGAACTGCTCGCCGAGAAGCGCCTTCTTGACGTTCGCGATATCGCTTCCTGAAAGAATCGAGACGCTGATTCCGCTCTTCCGGCACTCTTTCGCCGCGACCGGGTCGAACGGCGCGTTCAGGCCGGGGCTCCACGAGTCGCCGACGACCTCTTCGAGCTCGAGCCAGGTCATCCGTTCAATCGGCTTCGCGTCCGGGTGCTCGCGAGGGTTCGCGTCGTACACGTACGGCACGTCGCTCAAGTTCACGATAGTCTTCGCGCCGAGGCGTTGCGCGAGCACGACGGCGTCGTAATCCGTGCTGCGTCCCGGACGCCAGCCCGCGCCGATGATCACGCGCGCGTCGTCCGGCAACGGGTCCGCTTCAGGGTTCGTGATGATGCGTAACGACGCGTCTTCGCGGAAGATCGTCCTCAGAAGATGCGCGTTCAACCGCGTCGCGTGGATGCCGAGCCAGTCCAGATCCTCGGCGGGAACGTGCGTCAATGACGCGGCGGCGTGCTGATACCCTCTCGCCGTCGCGCCGCCGCCGGTGACGATGACGAACGCGTATCCGTGCTCGACGAGCTCTTCGAGCGCGCGCTTGAACCGCCGTAAGAAGTCGATCGCGATCCCGGTGGCGGGGACGATGAGGCTGCCCCCGAGCGAGACGACCACCCAACCCTTCTCCGCTTTCGGCGACACTGACGACCACCCCGTATTTTTTCATCTGACGCTCGTCATTTTCAGAAGAGCGCCGACGATGGCGAATCTCGAGAGGCGTCGTAGCAATATTTATAAACGTGCCCTTTTTTCACGAGAACCAAGATGCGACGGCGTGATGATGAGAAACTCGAGCGGCGGCGACGGCTCTCCCTTGTCCTCATCTCGCTCTTCATCGTCGCCATCATGGTCTTCTCGATGATTGGGTTCGGGAATTACGGCGACTCGGGCACCGGCGACTTCGCGTACGGCTCGCAGAAGTTCACGCTCACCCAGCAAGGATTCCAGACGAAGCTCGACGGCAAGATCGTCATCGTCCACGACGCGCCGCTCGAGAAGAACGGCTCCCGCATCCTCTTCCAGAGCGTCTTCGGCCGCATCATCGAGGTGGAGGATACTGGCGGCGCCGCGACGCTCTTCACGAACAGCCTCTACCGGATTGTCGCGTTCGACCCGGCGACGCCCGCGCCCGGCATCCAGTACGTCGAGCAGGCCCGTTTCGACCTGTGGCAGTCGGTACCGAACACGATCGGCGCGGTCACGACGAACAGCACGCTCTATCCGACCTTGCCGGTCGTCTCGTGCGCGGACGCGACGCCCGACATGGTCGTCCTCACGCTCGTCGTGACGAACGAGAGCGTCGCCACCCTCTCGGTGAACGGCTCCTGCATCACCGGCGGCGGCGACCCTGAAGCGATCCTCGCGATCAAGGACTACCTGCTCCTCGCGACGAAAGGTGTCTTCGATGCCGACGAGTCGTAAGCCGTTGCCGGCGAGTCATACGGCGCGGACGCCGTCCGGGAGGAGTTCTCAGGCGGCTCCTCGTGCGAGCACGGGTTCTCGCGTCAACGCCGTTCACTCCGCGAGCGCTCCGACGCCGAAGCCCGCGACGCCCGATGGCGAGAACGGGTCTCGGACCTCGGTCTGGCACCTCGTCCTCTTCGCCGCGCTCATCGTCCTCGTCTTCGTCTTGTTCGTCTTCTTGACGCGTCTCGGCCACCAACGCGAGTCTGAGAACCGGTACAACGGGTTCGACTTCGTCCCTCAGCCCGAGGGGAAGTTGACGTTGTGGGTGACGAAGGTCGTCGTGAACGGCCAGCCGTACTACATCCCTTTCTACCACCATCCTCGCGACACGGAAGGCGTCGTCTACCGGGCCGGAGTCGCCCAACGCTTCCTCCTTCCGGAAGGGAGCGGCCGCCCTGCCGTCATCTACCTCACGTTCTCGCCCGACGCTGGCGCGACGCCGGTGGTGGCGGGCGTCGAGATCAGCAAGATCACCGGGTACAAGTACGGCATCTTGAACACGGAGACGCACGCCGCGCTCAAGAGTCGGGCGGACAACGCTTCCGAACACGTGGTCGTGACGTGCGCGCACGCGACGCCGGAGATCGCCGTCCTCAGTTTTGACCTCGGCGCGAACAACGCGATCTATCCCGACCCTGAGAACCCGTACTGCGTCCATCTCGAGTACACGAGCGCGGAAGAATCGCTCCGCGTCGCCGACCGGTTCGCGTACGGCCTCCTGCAGATCATGCAGAGCTGATTCTTTCCGCGAGTGCGCGAGCTCCCGGTCCGTTTCGCTAGCATCCGCTGAGCGCGGAGCTCAGTCGCGTGGTGGCGCGGCAGGAATCCGCAGTCATACTCCTCGTCATCGTCAGGGTCGAAGCTTGAGTCAGCGTCATCGTCAGGGTCGCAGTCGGGGTCAGGACTATAGTCCGAGTCACCGTCGGAGTCAAGTTCACAGTCAGAGTCAAGGTCAAAGCCAGGGTCGGGACCATAGTCGGAGTCGAAGTCGAAGCCGGGGTAATAGTCCTCGTCGATGTACGGCGCGACAACTTCGTACTCGGACGAGGAGTTCACGACGAACGACGACGAGGAACTCCGTGCCGCGCCAGCACTGGCTCGCCGAGGGCGAGCGGACATCGCCGCGACAATTCTGAATCTGCTGTCGCGGCTCTTCCTTCTACGCGAAGAATCCCGCGATGCGCGCGCCGGCGAGGTTGACGCCGAGGTTGACGAGGACGAAGAGGAAGTAGTGCGTGCCGAAGAGCCCGAGGAGGAATGCGGGAAGGATCGTGACGACGTGGTAGACGAGGAAGAGGAGGATGAATCCCGGAACGAGTCCTGCGAGGAGTCCGACGATGATCGTCGCGGGCAGGCTGAGCCAGAGGTATTTGAGGTGCTTCCAGCTCGTCGCGGCGAGCGCCGCGTTCAGGACGAGCGCGCCGACCCAGACGTTCTCGCCCGCGCGCGCGAGGAGGATGATGGCCAACGGCGTGAGGTCGAAGCCGGGCAGCTTGAGGAGTCTCTTCCCGACGAGGGCGAACGCGAAGTTGAGCAGTCCGAGGGCGAGCGTGAGGAGCATCCGGTTCGAGAATCGCGAACGGTATTAAAAGTTAGTCCTCGGGATTTCTACTCGTCCGAGTCTTTTTTGTCCGTTTCTTCTTTTTCATCCGTTACTTTTTTTATCCGTTACTGGTTCTTCTCTTTTCCGGATTTCTTTCTTGTCGTTCTCGTTCCGCCTTTCCCCGTGTTCGTTCCGTCCTTCTTGCCGGAAGTGTTGAGGAAAAATATGGTTGCGGGGAGCGCGACGGCGACCATGAGGAGGCTGAGCCACTGGCCGAGGATCAGGCCGAGGAAGACCGGATCGCCCAGGTCCGGCGCGCGGAAGAAGTTCGTGAGGAACCGTCCGACGCCGTAGAGGAGGACGAAAAGCCAGAACAGCGTTCCCTCGCGCAACCAGGCCTTGAGTTTTTTGTTCAACGTCAGTCCGAGGAGGACTGCGAAGATGGCGAGGTTCTTCCCCGCCTCGTAGAACTGGCTCGGGTGGCGGCACCCGTCGACGCCCGGGACGTCGGGGTAGGTGACGCACCACGCGACGTCCGTCACGCGGCCGACGAGCTCGCCGTTGACGAAATTCGCGATGCGGCCGAAGACGAGCACGAGCGCGAACGGCGTGACGAGCAGGTCCGCGAGCGCGTAGAACGAAATCTTTCTTCGCTTCGTGAACCAGAGCGTGGCGAGGACCGCGCCGAGGAGGCCGCCGTGGAAGGAGAGGCCGCCCTCCCACAGGAAGAGGACCTTCCACGGTTGTACGAAATAGAATGCGGGGTTGTACACGAGGACGTACAGGAGCCGCGCGACCGCGACGCTCCCTACGATGAGCCAGATGAGGTATTCTTCAGCGTCCTCCACCGTCACGTTCTTGAGGGCGCCTTTCCTCGCCGCGCGGACGAGCAGCCAGTACGCGAGCAAGAACCCGAGGACGTAGACGAGACTGTACCACCGGATGGCGAACGGGCCGAGGCTGACGATGACCGGGCTGATCGCGTGGACGAACGGCATGCGGGAGTGAAGAAATCACGGGTATAAAAAGTTTTACTCGTTCAGCAGTTTCAACCGAAGTGCTTCTTGATCTCCTGCTCGAACAGCTCTTTCGGGTACGCGCCGCTGAACCTGCCCACCTCGACGCCGTCCTTGAGGAAGACGACGGTGGGGATGCCGCGGACGCCGAACTTGCCGGCGAGCGCGCCGTTCACCGGCTCTTCCGTGTTCACCTTGGCGAACGTGATGCCCGGGTGCTCTTTTGACGTCGCCTCGAAGATGGGGACGAACATCCTGCACGGGCCGCACCACGGCGCCCA
>DASH01000074.1 GCA_002503705.1 Candidatus Woesearchaeota archaeon UBA153
CCATTCAGATGTCAGACATCAGTTAAATAATTTCTGACGCGCCAGTACTGTCCTGCTCACACTCGCTTCTTCGTCTGATTGGCGACATTCCCCGGCTGGGGCAACCTCGAGCGAAGCACTCGGAGCCCCAGCCGGGTCCCGAGGACGAACTCCGAGGACACCCGGCTGGGGCGTCCCCCTTGTCGCCTCGAATGTCGTATCGTAGGTGTTCGCCCTTAAGGACAGTACTGGCGCTGATGTGCCTTATTCCCCGCCTTCTTTCAGACGGTAAGTCACTCGCTGTTTCACCGATATCTTTATAAACGGGTCGGGGTTCGCCTCGAGTAAGAGTACTACCGACCCTGGCAACCGAAGGGTGCAGAGAGGGGTTGTGACGCTCAATATCGGAGGGATAGAATATGGCGAAGGACAAGACCCACATCAACCTGGTCTTCATCGGCCACGTCGACCACGGGAAGAGCACGACCGTCGGACGATTGCTGTTCGACACCGGCAACATCAGCGAACAAGCGCTGCGCAAGCTGAAGGAGAAAGCGCAGGAGCTCGGCAAGGCCGGCTTCGAGTTCGCGTACGTCATGGACAACCTGAAGGAAGAGCAGGAGCGCGGCGTCACGATCGACTTGGCGCACAAGAAGTTCGAGACGGACAAGTACTACTTCACCATCATCGACGCTCCGGGCCACAAGGACTTCATCAAGAACATGATCACCGGCGCCAGCCAGGCTGACGCGGGCGTCCTCGTCGTCGCGGCGAACGACGGCGTCAACGCGCAGACGAAAGAGCACGCCTACCTGTCGAAAGTGTTGGGCGTCAACCAGCTCATCGTCGCCGTCAACAAGATGGACATCAAGGGCGTCGAGTACAGCCAGAAACGCTTCGACGAGGTCAAGGCCGAGGTCGGCAAGCTCCTCGCGAGCGTCGGGTACAAGCTCGACAAGATCACCTTCGTCCCCATCGCCTCGCTTCCGGGCGACAACGTGGCGAAGAAGACGGAGAAGATGCCGTGGCACGCGGGTGGCACCCTTTTGGACGCCATCAACTCGCTCACGCCGCCGGAGAAGCCGACGACCCTGCCGATGCGCATGCCCCTCCAGGACGTCTATAACATCACGGGTATCGGCGTCGTCCCCGTCGGTCGTATCGAGACCGGCATCTTGAAGGTGAACGACAAGGTCATCGCGACGCCGGGCCGTGAAGGCAAGGGCGTTCCGGGCGAGTGCAAGTCCATCGAGATGCACCACGAGCAGTTGCAGCAGGCTGAGCCGGGCGACAACGTCGGCATCAGCGTGCGCGGCTTCGGCAAGAAGGACGTGGCGCGCGGCGACGTGCTCGGCCACGCGGACAACCCGCCGACGGTGGCGACGGAGTTCACGGCGCAGATCGTCGTGCTCAACCACCCGAGCGTCATCACGGTCGGCTACACCCCGGTCTTCCACATCCACACCGCGCAAGTCGCGTGCCGGATCGAGGCGATCGAGAAGAAGCTGAACCCGGCGACGGGCGAGGTCCTGCAGGAGAACCCGGACTTCATCAAGAACGGCGACGCCGCGATCGTGAAGATCAAGCCGATCCAGCCGCTCGTGATCGAGCGGAAGAAGGACATCCCGCAGCTCGCGAACTTCGCCATCCGCGATTCGGGCGCGACGGTCGCCGCCGGCATGTGCATCGACCTCGTGAAGAAGGCGTGAGCCGAGTCGAAAACAGTTTTTTGTTTTCCTTTTTCCTCGTTAACATTTTTTGAGAAACTCCTTCAAAACCGCTTGGACGGCGAAGACCCATAGGTTTAAAAAGGGCTGGCCGCCCCCACGGTGAACGAGCAGAAGCTCATTGTGACTGAGAGGCTAACGAACGATGCAACAGCGCGCCCGGATCAAACTCGCGTCCACGGACATCGAGAAGATCAACCAGGTCTGCGATTACATCCGCGACATCGCGGAGAAGACTGGCGTGACGATGAAGGGTCCGGTGCCGTTGCCGCGCAAGAGCCTCAAGATCACGACGCGCAAGTCTCCCGACGGCGAGGGCACGGCGACGTGGGAGCGCTACGAGATGCGCATCCACAAGCGGCTCATCGATCTCGGCCTTGACGAGCGCGCCTTGCGCCTCGTCATGCGGGTCCCCATCCCTGAAGGCCTGCAGATCGAGATTGAAATGATTTAAAACCGCTCCCGAACCCCGAGTTCTCGAAAAAAACCGTTATTCTTCCGGCTCTTAGGCAAATCGCTTTCGCGTGGTCGCCAGCCGCTCGCGTCATCGCTTGTTGGACGGCGAGGGCTGCGTTCCCGTGGGGAGCGACCCCTCGCAACGCCCTCGCTTGCGCTCTGCTGACGCTCGCCTGACGCTGGCGACCATCCATTTGCCTAAGAGCCTATTCTTCCGGAAAGTATTTATATATTCGAACGCTATCCACCCCTCAGGGGTCGTAACAGTGACGGATGCCGATGAGATTCTCAGACGAGTCACAACCTACTTAGAGCGCTCCCGCGCGCAAGGCGCTGACGCGAAAACCCTTGAAGAGTTCATCAAGGAGCTCGCGGACGCGCACCACGAATGCCTCCAGAAGTACTGGAAGATCTGGGAGAGCGCGAGAGACGGCATGGCCCTCGCCGACAATGAAACCGGCACGATTCTCGACGTCAACCAAACGATAGAAGCGCTCACCGGCCTGAAACGAGAAGAGCTCATCGGCCGACAGCAGACGATCATGCACCCGCCCGGGACTGAAGAGGAGTACCGGACAGCGTTCGAAAACCACGGCCGAGACCCCGGCCTGATCCAGAGCACGCTTGAAGGGAACCAGCTCGAGATGTACAACCACCAGACCGGACTGAAGACGCCGGTGGAGATCAGCTCGAGCACGCTCTCCCTCAACGGCCGCCCCGCCATCGTGGGCATCTTCCGAGACTTGACCGATCACCTCAGACTCCAAAAGGAGCTCACCGCAAGCAAGAACCGGTACAGGGAACTCTTCCACCAGAGCGTCGTGCCGCACTACACGACCGACGAGCACGGACGCATCCTCGAGGTGAACGAAGCCTTCCTCGACCTCCTCGGCTACACCCGAGAAGAGCTGCGAACGCTGCGAGCGTCAGACCTCTACCTCGACCCGAAACAACGCGAGACGTTCGTCGACGAGATCCGCGAAGCGGGCTTCGTGAGAGACCATCAAGTGGAGTTGCGACGAAAGAACGGGGAGAGTCTCGTCTGTCTCTTGAGCACGAGCCTCCGGGTCAACGACCATGAGACGCGCGAGTACCAAGGCAGCATCCGCGACATCACCGAACAAGTGAAGTCGCAAGCGCGCCTCCGATACCGCGCCGAACACGACCACGTCACAGGCCTCTGGAAGATCCACCTGTTCGAAGAGCGGCTGGAAGCGGCCATCGATGACGCCAAAGCCGAAGGCAAGAGGTACGCCGCGCTCTTCCTCAACCCGCAAGGGCTCAAATACGTGAACGACACGGCTGGCATCGAAGCCGGCAACCGTTTCCTCCGCATCGTGAGCGAAGTGGTGGTCAACGCTCTCAAGGAGAAAGGGCGCGACCCGTTCGTCGCCCGCCTCAACAACGACACGCTCGGCATCATTCTCGAGAACGCGAGCATCACGCAAGGACGCGATATCGGCGAGTGGCTCCTCAAGCAGCTGAACCAGCAACAGCTCCCCACGTACGGCGCGCCGTTCGGCATCTCGATGAGCATCGGCGTCACCGAGATCTCCGGCCATGAAGACGAGACGCGAGAGGCCGTCTTCAAGCAAGGCGACGACGCGTGCAAGATCGCCTCGAGACGCGGCGGCAACCAAGTCGTGCCGTACGACCTGTCAGACCCGCAGATCGCGTGGGCGCACGACAAGCCCGCCATCGCCGCGGAAGGACTCCTCGCCCTCAAAGAAGGAAGACTCTCCCTCGTCCGCCAAGGCATCTACTCTCGAGGACGACTCGTCCTTGAAGAGCTCTTGCTCCGCATGGAACCGAAACCCGGCGAACGCACCATCCCGACGAGCGACTTGATCCTCGCGCTCGAAGAGCAAGGCAAGATAAAACGGTATTGTCTTAATTAAGTAAGCT
>DASH01000034.1:0-2192 GCA_002503705.1 Candidatus Woesearchaeota archaeon UBA153
CTTCCGTCGCGACGAGATGCGTCCGACAGGGGATTTCGGTGCTGAATGGAATAGGATACGCTTCAACCATGATGCTCTCAGCCTCCCTTGGCTTCGTGTCGCCGGTTCTTAATATTTCTTTCCTCGTTTTTACCGGAATCTTTTCACGTTCTCCGGAAATCTTTTATTCTCTTTGCTGATTCCTCACGTCATGCTCCTCTATCACGGAACGACCTCAACTGCGAAAGAAGGCATCCTCCTTCACGGTCTGAGTCCAGNNTCATCGCCTGTGATCAATTCACCAGTCAGCCGGAGTATTGGGCGCAGGTTGAGAGTATCCTCCTTCACGGTCTGAGTCCAGAGTCTGCTACGCATGAGCTCACGCTCCTCCACGACCTCGAAGGCTCAATTGAGAACTTCGTCGCTCCGAGACAACACGCTCGACTCGTCGAAAGCAGGATAGCCCAACGCCTCACACTCCGCAATCTCTGGTCGGGCAAGATTTCGTTCGTGGAAGATTATGGGATCGCTCGCGCATGGGCTCTCGACCACCCCCACGGTAGCGAGCAGCTCGAGTCTCTTCTCGACCTCTACGAACTGATATTCAATTCAATCATCCCTCTCGAATGCTTTCGTTCAACGTTCGAACGATTGGCCGAACGGATAGGCCATTATCGCGCGCTGGCGCACGGGTCACGCGCTGCCGTCGTGACGATTGACGCATCACTCGAAACCTTGCGTTGTGAGGGCATGAGCTTTCCCATCCCTGAAGACGGCACTCGCTATGACTCGATACGAGAGTACCGGCGTCAGGCCTTCACTGGTGAGCGCACCCGCTCTTGGCGACGTGTCAGGGAGTATAGGACTGAGACCTCCATCAAACCAGAACAGATCGTCGGTTTCTCGACTGAGGGCTCGCCCCGTCTCTTCGAACCCCTCGTCATGCCAGAACTGGAAGTTGACCTCGAACGAGGCGTGAGGAGAGCTCTTGACAACCACCGTTCGATGTTCTCGTGGAAGGCTTGACTGATTATTGCTGGCCTTCGATACCGTGTCCTCCGCCTTTGAAAAGCGCAGCTTTATAAACAGTGTTTTATTCTTGAGTCGTAGCCCAGCGAGGCTTCAGGCAGAACAGTCCAGTACGGCTCTTTCTGAAAGCGCGTTGCGGTACAAAAAGGACTCGTGAAAGCGAGTCGAGAAAACAGGAGTTGAATAGCATGGGTTATGGAGACGGAGAGTTCCGCGGCGGTGGCCGCGGTGGCGGCCGAGGCGGTTTCAGCAGCGGCCCGCGAGAGATGCACAAAGCGACGTGCAGCGAATGCGGAAAGGAGACGGAAGTCCCTTTAAAGCCGACCGAGGGCCGACCGGTCTTCTGTCGTGACTGTTTCGCGAAGAGACGCCCGCAGCGCTTCTAAGAGCGTTTTCGGAAACTTTTTTCTTAACACTCTTCAAATGTTCTCAGCACTTTTTCGTTCTCTCTTTCACTCTCTTCTTCGTTTTCTCTTTCATGCTTTTCTTCGTTCTCTCTTTCATGCTTTTCTTCGTTCTCTCTTTCACTCTCTTCTTCATTCTCTCATGGACGAACCGTGAGGCCGAACAGTACGGCTATCAGGCGCGGAGAATGGCGAGAAAAAACGGTTTTGAAGAGGGTGACATCACCGTCGCTGTTTCGCTTTCACCTTCGCGGCTTTTTTCACACTCTTCTGCGGCCTGTTCTTCGGCGTGGCCGCTCTCTTCGCGCTCTTCGACGGTTTCGCCCTCACCGTCTTCTTCGGTTGCGACCGCGACGCTTTGACGCTTTGTTTCATCTTCCGCGGCTTGTTCTTCGGCGTGGCCGCTCTCTTCCCGCTCGTTCCCGGCCTTGCCGCCGCGAAACTCCTCGGCGATTCGTCGCGAGCCTCGTGTTTCAAGACTGCCGCTTTCTCCGTCCGCTCCCACGTGAAGTCCGGGTCGTCGCGGCCGAAGTGGCCGTACGCCGCCGTCTTCTTGTAGATCGGGCGTCGCAGCTTCAAGTGGTCGATGATCGCTTTCGGGCGGAGGTCGAAGTTCTTTCTCACGAGCTCGACGATCCGCGCTTCCGGAATCGCGTTCGTGCCGAACGCGTCCACGTTCACCGACGTCGGTTTAGCGACGCCGATAGCGTAACTCACTTGGACTTCGCACCGCTTCGCGAGTCCTGCGGCGACGATATTCTTCGCCACCCAGCGCGCGGC
>DASH01000034.1:2261-2461 GCA_002503705.1 Candidatus Woesearchaeota archaeon UBA153
ATGACGAACCGTCCCGTCGGGTTGATGTAGACTTTCGTCGCGCGGTCGAGATACCCCTTGCAGACGGGGTAGATGACTTTCTCTTTGATCTCTTGCCGGAGCACCTCGATCGGCTTGCTCTCCAAGTGCTGCGTGCTCACGACGACCGCGTCGATGCGTTTCGGCTTGCCGTCATGGTACTCGATGGTCACCTGGCTCTT
>DASH01000034.1:2539-2874 GCA_002503705.1 Candidatus Woesearchaeota archaeon UBA153
ACATCATGCCTTGGTCTCCCGCGCCCTGTTCTTGGTCATCGCCTCGGCCTTCATCGACGCCTTGCGCGATGTCCGGGCTCTGGCCGTGGATGCTGACGAGCACGCCCGCGTCATCATGGTCGATGCCGAAGTCAGGGTTGGTGTAGCCGATCTCTTTCAAGGTCTGGCGCGTAATCTTCTGCACGTCAGCGTATCCGAGCGTCGTCACTTCTCCCGCGACGATGACGGTGCCGGTCGTGGTCAACGCTTCCACCGCGACTCTGCTCTGCGGGTCCTGCGCGAGGAGGCTATCGAGGATTGCGTCGCTCACCTGGTCGCAGATCTTGTCCGGGTGC
>DASH01000054.1 GCA_002503705.1 Candidatus Woesearchaeota archaeon UBA153
TGAATGCTGCGAGAGGCTCGCCTGATGCTGGTGACCGTCCATTTGCCACAGAGCCGCAGCGTTCTGTTCTTTTTCAAAAAACACAAAATACTAAAAGAAAGAGTGTTCGTCAGCGGTCAGGAAGGGGTGTTGAGCGTTCGAAGGTGGGGTTATGGGTCTTGGTCAAGGTTTAGGTTTGCACGAGAGCATCACGAAGCTCGTCGACACGTTGACGCCGAAAGGCGTCGAACCGGAAGAGGGGGTTTTCTTCGCGTTTCCACTCGGTCAGCTCTCGTGGCTTGACGATGATTTGAAACGGGCGTTCGGCGGCTATTCGGTCCTTGTTCCGTCGACTTCGATGACGGGGTACCCGCGTTTGAGGTCGGAGCGTCATGATGGTTCGTACGTGCGTGACTTGGCGTTGCACACGAGCGGCGCGCTCGTCCCGCCGCTGTTGCGCGAGGCGTTGCCGACGAAACCGTACCGGCCGCCCGTCGGAGTCCTCATCCAGTACTGCGCGCATGAGGAATCGTCAAAGGAGTGAGTCTGCATGGATGACTGCATCTTCTGCAAGATCGTCAAGGGCGAGATTCCGTGCGAGAAAATCGGGGAGAACAAGGACTTCCTGTGCTTCTTGGACATCAAGCCGATCAACGACGGTCACGCGCTCATCATTCCCAAGCGTCACTTCAAGGATCTCATGGAGTTCCCGCCCGAGCTGGACAAGGAGTACTTCGCGTTCGTCCAGGAGATGGCAAGAAAGGTTATTTCTGCCGTGAAGGCTGACGGGTTCAACCTTGGCATGAACAACGGCCGCGCCGCCGGGCAGATAGTTTTCCACCAGCACACGCATCTCATTCCGCGGTTCAATAACGATAACTTCGCGAACTGGCCGCAGAAGGAACGAACGCCTGCGCAGCTCGAAGCGATGCGTAAGAAAATCTTAGGGGTGAAACCATGATTCCGTTATGGATTATCTTCGTTGCGATTGTTCTCATCGTCTTCTTCGTCGGCCTGCTCATCTGGGGCATCCATAAAGCGTTGCTGCTCGCGCTGAACAGCGTCATCGGCTTCTTCGCCTTGTACGCGGTCCGGCTCGTCATTCCGTCCCTGGTCATCAATGTGTGGAGCGTCCTCTTGACGGCAATCCTCGGCCTCATCGGCCTCGTCGCGGTCATCCTCCTGCATTTCATCGGCTGGGCGTTCTGAGAAACGTTTTTTCTTTTTCGCGCTCGTACTGTCCAGTTCGCTCTTCGTTGAGAACGTGAAGTGCGGTTCCCCCCGTAAGGGTCAAACTCACTCCGTTCGTAGGTCGCTCGGAGGCCTCGCGACCATCCCCCACCGCAGTCGCTTCTTGTTCAGTTGCAGCGCTCACCCTTAAGGACAGTACAAGCGCTCTTTTTCGTATCCTCGAGTGCTTTGCCGTCGAAAACCTTATAAAGTACTCCTGACGGTAGGCAGGCAAGAAAGAGGTGGTGTGGGTCTGATGGCGCCGAACGCGCAACCAGGAGTCCCTGTTCAGGGTTCTGACGATTACGAGCTCGTCCCGAGAACGCAGATCGAGTACTTGCGCTCGGAAGTCGAGAAGCTGCGGCGCAACCCGTTCGGCGACTCGAAATCCAGCAAAGACGTCCTCACCGCGCTTGACGACTTGAACGTGAACGTGCGCAAGCTCGTCGCGATCTTCGAGACCGCGAACGACGAGATCGTCCGAGACTATAAGGACCGCGCGAACACGGAACGCATGAACCGCGTCGTCGAGCAGAACGAGAAGCTCGCGAAAGGCATCGTCACGATCGCCGAACTCCTCAAAGAGATGAAGATTGCGAACAGCGCCTTGAACGCCGCCGGCGGTGCAGCGCCCGTTGTTCCCTCCCCGGTCGTCGACGCCCCCGGCGTTCCGAACCCCGTCGTTGGTCGTCCCGGCCCGCAGTACTTGCCGGAAGACGACGGGCCGCAATGGCAGAGCGCCGCTCCCGAACAACCGCCGCAAGGAGTCCCGTACTTCGGGCCGCAGCAAGGGCCTCGCAAGCTCCCGCCTATCAACTTCTCGGACGTCCCGCCGCCACCGCCGAGGTGACGCGACGTGACGACGACTATCGCCCGCCACGCGTTCGCCTCGCTCGCGATGAGCGCGAAACTGCACCGGATTCTCGACGACGTCGGGAGTCGGCATCGTCGCGCGCACGCGGAAACGTTCGAGGCGTCGATGGACCGCGCGTTGCACGAGCTCGAGCGAAAACATCACGGCGCGTTGCGCAAGGAGGCGCGGAATTTCGAATTGACGCGCATCAAGCGCGATCTCGACGAGGCGGAGCGGTTGTACCGCTTGTTGCCTGACGGCGAGCTCTCTTTGGACGCGCGCGACCGATTGAACGAGCTCTTCGCGCGGCTTCGCGAGAAGATCTCGGAGAAAGAACTTACGCTGTGATTCATGCATCATTTATGCCTGTCATGAGCAGGTCACTGCTGGCGCGGCCCGGATTTCCTCGTCGTCCGTCGTGCTTTTCTCGTACTGCGTCTTCGTCCCGTACGTCGTTACTCCTTCTCGACTTCGACTCTGAATTCCTGCCGCGCCA
>DASH01000063.1 GCA_002503705.1 Candidatus Woesearchaeota archaeon UBA153
ATCGTGGCGGGCGTGGCGCTGCTCGCCGTGTCGACCGCGTGAGACGACACTTATAAAGGCGTCCGGCGGTTTCCGGAAAGTCTTTCCTTTCTCGGAAGGAAGATTTTTAAACATCGCATTGTTCGGCGTTCGGAGACTATGGCTGATTCCGAACGAGCGTTGGTCGTCTTCCAAGGCAAGAAGATACGAAGAACTTGGTTCAATGATGAATGGTGGTTCTCAGTCGTCGACATCATCGAGGCATTAACACAGACCGTCAGGGCAAGAAAGTACTGGTCTGACCTGAAAACCAAGCTTCAAGATGAAGGTTTTGAAGTGTCCGAAAAAATCGGACAACTGAAAGGAGAAGAAAAGAAGTTTTCTACCTGATTCGTATCGCGTCCAGGTTTCTCGGCGCTGTCGTCTCGATCTTGAATTGCTGGTGGATCGAGCGCGCCAAGTCCATGCAACGACTCTGCTCGCCGTGGTTGATCAAGACGCGGCGCGGTTTCGGCGTCAAGCGTTTCATGAAGTTCATCAGCTCGCGCCGGTCGGCGTGGCCGCTAATCTCGATCTTGTGCACTTCCATCTTGATCTCGACGGTGCGGAACTTGCCCCCCTCCTGGAAGGAGACCTCTTTCAGTCCGTCCTTGATGCGCTTGCCGAGACTCCCTTCCGCCTGGTAGCAGCTGAAGACGAGCGCGTTCTTCTCGTTGTCCGCCAGTTCACGCAAGTAGTGCACGGACGGTCCGCCGACGAACATGCCGCTCGTGGCGAGGATGATGCACGAACCGCCGTCTTCAATCAACTGTTGGCGCTCTTTCTGCGAGCCGATGCGGTGGACGTTCGGCGCGAGGAACGGGTTGTTGTCCTTGTGGAAGATCTGGTTGCGCACCGTCGCGTTCAAGTACTCCGGGTAGGCGGTATAGATGGCGGTGATGTCCCACACCATGCCGTCGATGTAGATGGGGACTTCCGGCATCTTCTTCTCGCGGATGAGCTCTTCGATCATGACGATGACTTCCTGTCCTCGGCCGGAGCCGAGCGTCGGGATGAGAATCTTGCCGCCGCGGTCGATCGTCCGAGTGATCAAATCGACGAGCATGTCGTCCTGCTCGTTATAGGGAGGCAAGACATTGTCCTGACCGCCATACGTCGACTCTATCATGAGCGTTTCGAGGCGCGGGAACTGCGTCGCCGCCGGCGCCAAGAGTCGTGTCTTCGCGTATTTCATGTCGCTCGTGTAGAGGATGTTGTGCAGGCCGTTCCCGACGTGGATGTGCACCATCGCGCTGCCGAGGATGTGTCCCGACGGGTAGAGGGTGATGCGCACGTCCGGCGTGATGTCCGTGACCTCCTCGTACTCGAGGGTGATCGTGTGCTTGACGACCTCCTTGATCTCGTCGCTCGAGTAGATCGGCTCTTGGCCTTCATTCCGAGCGATCTTGACGGTGTCGAGTTGGAGCAAGGACATGATGTCTCGCGTCGGCGCGGTACAATAGAGCGGGCCGCGGTACCCGAACTTGTACAGGTACGGGATGAAACCTGAGTGGTCGAGGTGCGCGTGCGAGACGATGACCGCGTCGAGCTCGTTGATGCGGAACTCCGGCGCTTCCAGGTACGGGTACGGGTTCGCGCCGCCCGACGGGTCGATGCCGCAGTCCAAGAGGACGCGCGACTCCGGCGTCTGGAGAAGGATGGCGCTCCGGCCGACTTGCCGGGCGGCGCCGAGGTACGTGATGCGGATCCATTCCTCTTTCTTCTGGCGGAGCCAGCCGTTGTAGACTCTTTGTCCGGTCTTGTGCAGGAACTTCCGGCGGTAATCGCTATTTTCATACAACACCGCGCGGATGCCCTCGATGATCTCGGAGCGGATGGCGGGCGTGCGCTTGATGACCGGCACCCACAAGGTCTCCTCCCGGATCCGCTGGAGGTTCTCGCCTTTCTTGCCGATCGCGACGCCGGGCTTCTCCACCTCGATCGTCACCATGGAACGCTGCGGCTCGAAGAAGAGTTGCGTGATGCCGGACTCTTCCGTCAGGATGGCGCGGATCTTCTCCTCGGCCTTCTCCTGCGCGAGGATGATGCCGGGATCGGCCCGCAGCTCGACGCGCTTCTTGATCGCGTTGACGATTTCGCGGATCTTGCCCCGGTCGTCGAGGAAGAACTGCTTCTTCTCCGTGTACAGGACGATGTTCGCGCCCTCAAAGACCGCGTCGCTCGTATCGCCTTTCGCCAGGCTCTTCATGATCTCATCGATGATTTCAGACACTATGTATCACCATATTCAGAGTGCGTACCGTTACGTACAAACACCTATTCGCATTTTATCAAAAAAATTCTTTCGTCGAAAAAAAAAAGCTTTTCAAAAAAAAAACGTTCGTTGTTGTCGAACTGATAAACGTTCAGAGAGAGGTTTTCTCTACAGAGTCTTTAACACGCAGAGTATCCGCGGTGAAGCGGATGCCGTCTCACTTGGCGGGCGTGTTCGTCAGGAGGCTCGTGTTCAGCTCCTTCGTCAACACCTTGCGCATCCCGTCCTTGTCGATGACGAAGACGTTGATGCCGTTGCCCGACGCGGAGTCTCGCTGGAGCGCGGCGTTCAGCGCGCGCGTCGCGAGCTTGACGCCCTCGTCCGCGGACAATCCCTCTTTGTACGCGTCTTCGAGGACGCCGTACGCGACGATGCTCCCGGAACCGGACGCCACGTAGTCCTTGACGGGCGTCAAGCTGCCGTCCGGGAAGATGTCGTACACTTCCGCTTGCTTGTCGTACCCTCCGAGGACGAAGTGGCAGACGCCATAATTGGAACGGAGGAGGCTGTACACCCACGCGCTGAGCAGATGGGCCGCCTCTTTCACCGTGTTCGGCCTGCTGGCGCGGATCTCGCGCAGCTTCAGCTCGGCCTTCAAGTACTTGATGAGGAGTTGCAAGTCGCTGACGGAACCGCTCGTCGTCACCGCGATCGCGTCGGTAATCGGGACGACCTTGCTGATCTTCTTGTCCACGATCAACGTGCCCGCCGTCGCGCGCATATCCGCCGCGAGGACGACCGCGTCCTTGCACAGGATGCCGACCGTCGTCGTTCCCGTCTTGAGCTTCTCAGTCTCGTCGTGTTGTCGCATGCGTTCCACCTGTAACCAGACGCTGTGGTAAGAACCCTCTATAGGTGGAGAACGACGAGGGGTTTAAAAAGGTTACGGTGAAATCCGTCGGGGAAAACGGAAGGGCGGCGTCGCCAATGCCGAATGAAGCAAAGGTATAAAAGGACACTCTCCACTCTCGAGTAACGAAGAAAGAACGCTGTGAAGAACAAAAGGTCAGACGCGTGTCCGGTCAGCCACCACAAGAACTATTCCGGGAGGAGAAGACCACGGAAGAGCTGCGCGACGAGTTGAGCGGCGGCATCTATTCGTACCGGCTCAGCCCGATTCCTGAATCACTCTTGAACCCGAGATTCGGACGCGAGCCGACACGAGACCCTCATCCACTCGACCACAACATCCTGTCCCGAGAACAAGAACAGCTCCTCTTCACGCGCCTGGAGGAAGGAAAAACACACCACCTCAGCGTGCTCGCCCAAGACCCCCTAATCTTCGAAAAGCTCTCTCGACAACTCATCGACCAGGATGATCTGATCATCAAACGATACCTCGTGAACACGAAAAAGACGAAGGATGGGGAACACAGAATCTACTCGTTCAAGCGCAATCTGCAAGCGCTATGCGATAATCTCTCCGGGACTGCGAACGCGAGCACTCGAGAGCTCGAAGAGATAGGGGCATTCCTCAACCCGAAGGAGTTCACGTACTCGTTCG
>DASH01000006.1:0-18565 GCA_002503705.1 Candidatus Woesearchaeota archaeon UBA153
GATACTTTTCGGACAGTTTCCGACACACTTGTTACGGGTGATCTCTCTATGGCGAAGAAAGAGGTGAAGAAGGATTCTCAGAAGCAGGCTGATGACGCGCCGCACGGCGTCGAAGCGCAACTCCCTGGCATGGAGCAGCTCCCCGCCGAGGCGAAACAACGCTTGGAGAAGATCAAAGGGCTCTTAGAGAAGTTCGACAAGAAGGTCCACGCGAAGTTCGAAGGGTACGTGATGGGCGTCGCCCTGCTCCCGCCGAGCAAGGAGGAGGCGCACAAGGAGAAGGTGAACGTGCTCGTCTTGATGGACGACAGCGACAGCACGAAGATGGCGAAAGGCGACCTCCAGCAGCGGTTGCAAGGCCTCGTCGCTGAACAAGCCGCCGAAGTCGACAAGAACTTGAACCCGGAAGTCCTCCTCCTGAGCGAGCTCTGGCAGGCGTGCTACGACGGCAAGCACGACTTGCTCCAGATGATCGCGATGTCCGCTCCGGTCTCTGACGGCGGCATGCTCGCGGCCGTGAAGATCGCGGAGATCCACAAGACGATGGTCTTGAAGAAGTTCGAGAAGTACATCGTCAGCTACGTCCTCGCCGGCTCGCTGGTCCAAGGACGCGCGACGCCAGAGTCTGACGTCGACGTCTTCATCGTCATCGACGACACGGACGTGAAGAAGATGACGCGCGCCGAGCTGAAGGACAAGCTGCGCGCCATCATCATCGGCATGGGTATCGACGCGGGGAACATGACGGGGATCAAGAACAAGCTGAACATCCAAGTCTACATCCTCACCGATTTCTGGGACAACATCAAGGAGGCGAACCCGATCATCTTCACCTTCTTAAGAGATGGCATCCCGTTCTACGACCGCGGCATCTTCATGCCGTGGAAGCAGCTCTTGAAGATGGGGAAAGTGAAGCCGAGCCCGGAAGCGATTGACATGTACAAGAGCACGGGCGAGCAGATGCTCCAGCGCATGCAGTTCAAGCTGAACGAGATCGCGATGGAGGACGCGTTCTGGGCGACGTTCACCCCGAGCCAGGCCGCCATCATGCTGTACGGCATGCCCCCGCCGACGCCGAAAGAGACGCCGGAAGTCTTGCGTGACGTCTTCGTGAAGAAAGAGAAGCTCCTCGAGGAGGAGTACGTCAAGATGCTCGAGAAGATCTTGCAGGTGCGCAAGGACATGGAGCACTTGAAGAAGAAGGACGTGAGCGGCGCCGAGCTGGACGAGCTCCTCGACATGGCGAAGAAGTACCTCGCGCGCTTGTCGAAGCTGTTCGAGCAGATCGCCGAGGTGAAAGAGCGCTCCGACGTCCTTCACGTTTGGGAGAGCACGGTCACGGTCGTCAGGGACATCCTCAAGCTGGAGGGCGTCGAGAAGGTGAGCGACGAGGCGATGGTTCGCACGTTTGAGAGCGAAGTCGTGCACGCGGGCATCATCCCGGAGAAGTACTTGCGCATCCTCAAGACGATTGAGAAGGCGAAGCGCGACTACGACAAGGGCAAGCTCACCATGACGGAAGCGCACGCGGTCAAGCAGGAGGCTCGCGAACTCTTGAAGTTCATGGTTGAGCACATCCAGCGGAAGCGCGGTCGCGAGCTCGAGCGCGCGAAGATTCGCGTCAAGTACGGGGACAAATACGGCGAGGTCATCCTCCTCGAGAAGGAGGCGTTCATCACGCACGACATCGACGCCGAGAAGCGCGAGATCACCAAGGCCGAGCTGAAACCGAACGGCGGTATCGGCAAGGTCACGGGCAGTAGCTTGGAAGAGCTCGAGAAGGCCCTTATCAATCTTAAGTTCCCGCACAAGGCGTTCATCAAGGAGCCGATCTTCGAAGATTTGAAAGGCGTCTTCGGCAAGGACGTCGAGATCCTCGTGAACTACTAGGCGGGCGAGAGCGTGGAGGTGGTGGCTGTTGTCCCTGACGAGAGTTCGTAAGCTTATCGCGGAGCTCCCTCTCGGACGGCAGCGCAGGGTCGCCTTCTTCAAGTCGTTGGCGCCGAACGAGCAAGCATTCCTCCTCTTGGAAGCGGGCGCTCGCGTCCGCAGGGAGTTGCTCTCCGCGCTGAAGCCGTTCGACCTTTCTCAGGCGCTCCACTATCTCGACCCGGACGAGGTGGCGCTCGTCCTCCACGGCTCTCCTTCGCACGTCCGCTCGAAACTCCTCGACTTGCTGACTGCGGAAGTGCGGACGAAAGTCCAGTACTTGCTCGGCTTCAAGGCGGGGACCGCGGGCTCGCTGATGAGCCTGGACTATGTCGAGGCGGAGCGCGACGAGACGTTCATCCGCACCGCTCGGATCGTCGAGCGTCACGAACGAGCGACCGGCCGCTTTCCCATCATTCTCGTCGTCGACGACGGGTACTTGCAGGGCGAGCTTTCCGGTCACGTCTTCGCGTTGACGCGGCAGAACGAGAAGATCGGCAAGTACGTGCGTCGCATCGCGCACGTCCGCTACGACGCGTCCGAACGCGACGTCTTGAAGGCGTTTCACGACCACCGTCACGGCAAGGTCGTCGTCTTGGATGATGACGAGTCAATCTTGGGCGTCATCTTCGCGGACGACGTCTTGAAGCGGCTCCATCGCCGCTCCGCGTCGAGCTTGTACGGGTACGCGGGCGTCCACGAGGAGGAGGACGTTCTTGATTCCACGGCGCACAAGGTCTTCCTTCGCCATCGGTGGCTCCTCCTCCACCTCTTCCTCCTCTTCATCGCGGCGTACGTCGTCGCGAGCTTCCGCGGGACGATCGAGGCGTTCGTCCTCCTCGCGGTCTACATGCCCGTCGTCGCCGCTATGGGGGGCACTACGGCGACGCAGACCTTGGCCGTCGTCATCCGCGGCCTCGTCTTGCGCGAAATCGACGCTGCCGCGTCGCGACGCCTCATCGTGAACGAGGCGCTTTCCGGTTTGGTGAATGGCGCGATCGTCGGCGTCGTCATCGCGGCCGTCGCGTTCTTCTTCCATGGCTCTCCGCTCTTCGGCCTCGTCTTGGGGTTGACGATGGTCTTGAACCTCTGCTGCGCGGGCCTCTTCGGCGCCGTTGTCCCGTTGGTCATCACCAAGTTCGGCCGCGATCCCGCGTTGAGCGGGACGATCTTCATCGCGACGCTTACCGACATCGTCGGCTTCGTCATCTTCCTCAGCTTGGCCTCTGTTCTCTTGTGAGCGGCGCTTTCTCTCGTGAACAGTTTTCCGTGAGCGGTTTTCTCTCGTGAGTGAGGCGTGGCGCTTCTCGTTCCTCGCCGCCTTCGACGACAGGCTCTTAGGCAAATCGCTTTCGCGTGGTCGCCAGCCGCTCGTCGCATCGCTTGTTCTCCGCTTCTTCCGCGCCATGCTCGTGTAGTGCACTCGCGGGTCGCTCCGAGGCGTCGCGACCACCCCGGGGGGGCCAACCCCCCTCGCTCATCGCAACCTCACGTCAAAAGCGACTCGCCTGACGCTGGCGACCATCCATTTGCCTAAGAGCCCCGACGACAACAAGCTTTATAAACCCTTCCCGGTTCTCGCGCTGGTATGGAGTTGAAGGTTCTCGAGCAGAAGAAGCAGCGGTTCGTCTTCGAACTCGCGGGCGCGGACCATACGTTGTGCAACGCGATCAAGACTGAGTTGTTGCTTGATGGCGACGTGAAGCTCGCGACGTACGCGATCAAGCACCCGCTCATCCCGATGCCGAAGTTCATCATCGAGACGAAGGGGAAGGACGCTATGAAAGCGCTCCTCGACGCCTCGTCACGGTTGCAGAAGGAGTACAAGGGTTTTGCGGCCGTGTTCGAGAAGCTGTGAACGTTCTCCGTTCTCGTTTACGTTCTTGTTTTCATCTCACTTTTCGCTCTTTTTCGCAGTTTCGGAACTGCCAGAATAAGATTAATAGTTTTAGTTTTAGCTGTTAATATTTAATTTTAAATAATAATATCTGATTAATGATTGTGATTTTCGAACTATCTCTCTTCTCGACTGACAACCTTTATTAAAACCGGAATATTTCCGGCTCCCGTGGGTGTGGACTGATGCGAGAGTACGACCAACTGCTCAAGCTCGCGCGCGCGGCCATCGAGACCGCGTTCACGAAGAAGCGGCTCGACACGACCGCGTACGAACAAGCGTTCTCCGAACAGCGCGGCGTCTTCGTCACGCTCACGAAAGAGGGAGAGCTGCGCGGCTGCATCGGCTTCCTCACTGGCGCCATGCCGCTCTGGAAAGGAGTCGTCACCGCCGCGAGAGCTGCGGCTTTCGACGACCCGCGATTTCCTGCGCTCGACCCGGAAGAGCTCGGCAGCATCAGGATCGAGGTGAGCGTCCTCACGGAACCTACGCTGTTAACGGTCAAGACGCCCGCGGAGTACGTGAAGAAGATTAACGTGGGCCGCGACGGCCTCATCATCAAGCACGGCTTCCACCAAGGACTCCTGCTGCCGCAAGTCGCCGTCGAGTACGGCTGGAACGCGGAGACGTTCCTCGAGCACTTGTGCTTGAAAGCGGGCTTGCCGCGTGACGCGTGGCGTGAGCCGAAGACGAGGATTGAGACGTTCCACGCCGAAATCGTCGACGAACCATGACGCGTCCACCACGCCTTCTCCCACTATTCTTCATCAGGTCTTCGTCCTCGTCACGCTCTCCCGCCTCCCTTTTGTAGCTTCAGTTCTCAATCGATTCTTTCTCCCTTGCTTCTCTTCCTTAATGATGTGGATACCTCGTGGCTTTAGCCCGGGGAGGTTCATTTCCCCCGTCACTCTTCTCAAAGAGCAACGTTTTTATAGTGCTCCTCATTCTCCGCGACGATGACTCCCCGCTCTCCCTCCTTGCTGCAAGAACGCTTAGACTCGCTCGTCAAGAATATCGACATGGTCCAACTCGTGGTGCTCCCGGACGAACTCGCGGGCAGCCTGAACCGCCTCTTCAAACGCTTTGCGCAAGAACCGCTCCTCGAGTACGTCCGCGAACGTCGCTGGTATGGAGGCATGAGCCCCTGGCGATCGAGCGAACGCAACCCCCTCCTCTGGACTCCTGCTGACGTGGTCGACGGGGCGGTGCGCCTCTCTCTCGTCTCAATCGGCGATACGCTCCCGCCGGTAGAGTACCGTCTCAATCCGGCGACGCACGAATACGCGTTCTTGAAAAGCGGCGCGCGGCGCACCGGGTTCTCCTTCGCGGAAGGACGCTCTCGCGGCGACACGTTCACGAAGCGTTCAGAATACCTCCTCCTTCCGGACGCCCTCGTCCGCAAGTGGTGAGTTTCTTGGAGCTCGGCGACTACGTGATGGGGGGCGTCTACGTCGGTGGCGTTGCAGGCCTCGTCGCCGGCGTCGTCGAGGCAGTACGGACGTCCGCTCACGCGCCGTTAGAAGCGACGGCCCGCGCGCTCTACAAGTGCCCGTTGCCCACTGAGGAGTACGCGCTCGTCTCGGTCTTCACCGTCGTGGGCGCGGGCGTCGGCGCACTCGCGGGCGCGGCGCTCTACCGGTACGCGACGTCGTCAAAACCACGGTCTCGACGGAAAGAGTCAGAAAAGAACGACTGAGTCTGGCGCGTCGAGACGGTCTCGCGAAGAAGGCTCCCCCTTCACCTTGATGCCGCGTCTCTCACCATGACTGCGACGAGACGTTCCTGGCAGTCTTCATTCTTCCCGCACTTCTCCGGGTAGAACACTCCTCGTTCCGGGTTTGCCGCGCCCAGAAGTCCGAGCTGTTGGCAATACCACCACTCATTGACGCCGACTTTCTTCAACGGCGAGCAGACGCTCGCATCGCCCTGCACGTACGCCTCGCACGCGAGCCGGTTCGTTTCCTTAAACGCCTCGGAAGAATCATCAGCGTACGCGTCGCACGCGTCTCGCTTTCCCTCGCGCGCGTACCTGAAGAAGCACTCGCTTCCGATATGCGGACAGGCGTCGAGTCCCGGGTCGCCGTGCACGGCTTCATAACGGGCATTGCACCCGTTCTGGCCTTTCTCGCTCCTGATATCGTCGCAGAGTCCTTGTTGTTTCGAGCCAATCGCGACGGCTTCGTAACAGCCGAGGTCGCCGAGCTGGGGAATCTTCATCTCGGGTGCGTCGCAGAGCGTCGTCGAACCGCGCATGACGGCAACTTGGATGCGGCACTTCGCGCGCTGGTACTCCTGTTCGTACTCGCGCCCCTCCTCTTCCTGAACGACGATGTTGTCGCACAGCTTTTCGTCCTTGTTCAGCGCCGCGCCGCAGGTCTGTAAGGCCCACTGGTCGGTGAAGCCGAGGCAGAGCGGGAGGAGTTCGGCCGCGCGGCCGTCTCCTCCAACCGCTCGCGGACCGTCTCGCGTCGGCTCATAACCAGTATCGGGCGCGCCAATGTTCTCGGTCGCGCCGCTCCCATCCTGGGCGCCACACGCGGTGAGCGTCAGTGCAATCATCACAGAAAGGGCCAGGGTGCTGAAGAGTCGTGCCATGCATCGAGTGATTGAAGAAGAGTATAAAAATGTTTTTCGTTTTTCGCGCAGCTTCTCCATTTCACTTCTTCGTCACTTTCTCTTCCTTGAAGAAGTGCTTCGCGACCATGAAGATGATGAAGGCGATGATGATGAAGTTGATGAGCGCGCCGACGAACGCGCCCCAGCTGATCACGATGGGGCCCATCGTGAACGTCGCCGTCTGCCACTCGCCGCCCGGGATGAACGGCGTGATGATCGGCATGATGACGTTGTTGACGAGGCTCTGGATGAGCGCGGTGACCGCGACGCCCATGATGAACGCGATGGCGAGCGGTATGACCTTGTACTCGTTCAAGAACTCTTTGAACTCTTTCATGACACCCATGCGGTAACACCCCCTGTGTTGCGGGAAATAGGTGGAAGGAGTTTTATAAAAGTTCCCCTCGGTTCACGGCTTCGCGAACGTGCCGAGCAGCAGCAGGGGGAACGCGATCGTCGCGTCGCAGTGCACCTTTACTGCGGGGGTTCTCGCTTTCACCTTGCCCCACGTGATCGCCTCCTCGATGCGCGCGCCAGAGTCTGAGCCGTCGTACTCCTGGCTCGTGTTGATATAGACGGTATAGTCCAACCCTTCGCGGAAGATGTTCGCGTTCAGGATGTAATGCTTCACCATCCCCGCGCCGAGGATGAGCGCGCCGCTCTTCTCCGCGTGCAGCGCCGCCTTGACGGCGAGGTCCATGTCGCTCGCCACGTCGATGACGAAGTCCGGATGCCGTTGTCGGAAGAAGTGGACGAGGTCGCCGATCGAGCCGTCCATCAGCGCGGGGCAGACGACGGGGATGTTGTTCTTCGCCGCCCAGAAGAGGAACGACGACGGGTCGTTCAGCGCGAGCCCGAGCTCTTTGGTGAAGACGGCGGTGTTCACGACCTTGCCTTTCAGCGTATAATTTTCGTACAACTTCTCGAGGAACGTTCGCAGGAACGTGTCGAAGTACGCGAAGCGGTCGTTCGGCACGAAAATATTCCCTGTTCGGTTGATGCCGTGCTCGAACAGCTGCTCGCCCGGCACGTCGAACTCGCCGACGACGAACGGCTTGAGGCACTTGATCGCGTCCTCCTCGACGCCGCCCGCCGCGGTCACGATGAAATCGACGTGTTTGCGCTTCGCGAGATACGTTATCGGCTCGCGCAATCCGCTCGAGATCATGTTGCTCGTGAAGCCGAAGAAGAGGAACGCTTTCTCGCGCCGCATGATGTTGACGACGTCAATCGCCTTCGCGAGGTTCGCCGCCTGGAAGCCCGTCGTCGCGAGGCTCTCGAGGAACTTCGTCAGGTTGAATGCTTGTTCGTGGTCGTACCCCTTGATCGCGGGCAGGTGGTCGAGGTGCGCGACGTTGCGCAGCCACGAGTACTGCGCGTGGCGCGGGACGGCTCGCCTGTCGTTCGCGTTCCCGTCTGTCGTCGTTCTTCTCTTCGTGTCGTCCGTCGTCGTGAATTTCTTCTCGCTCGTCGTCGTGTTCAGTTTCTCGTTCTTATTCTTTTTCATCGTCGTGCTCGTCGTTCTCCTCGTTTTCGTCATGAAGATCACCTGTGTGCTTGAACGGAATATTTTTTCATGAATGAAGTATATTTTTTATAACTCGAATAATATTTTTTATAATTCGAATATTTTATTATAACTACAACTGACGCTGAGAACACGAGGGCTTAACTGCCGCTCTTGCGGACCGAGTCGTGGTTCGCCATAGCTCTCGGGGTGCTTAAAAGTTTTAAAAAGATGCCGGTTTGGCCGTTGTATTTCCGGAATATGTCGGAAGATTTCCGATGTTGAAAGATTCTTGCCTTTCATTGAAGGGTTTCCGAGAATTTGAGGCATAGCTTCTTTAAAAAGAACCACTTCAACCACGGCATGTTGACGGACAAGCACTTGGTCGTCCTCGCTAAACTCCGCTGCGACGCGCGGAAAAGCCTCGCCAGCATCGGGCGCGAGACCGGCATCCCGACGAGCACCCTCTTCGACTACTATCAAGAGCTGAAAGAGGAGGTGATCCTCCGCCACGTGGCGGTGCCGGACTTCGCGAAGCTCGGCTATCCGTTGCGGAAACGGTTCTTCATCAGGGGCGACGACCGAAACGCGCTCTCCTCGTTCTTGCTCGAGCACCGGAACGTGAACGTGGTCTCGCGCATCGACCACGCGCACGCCTTCTGCGAAGCCTTCTTCAAGACCCAGGCCGAGGTGGAAACGTTCAAGGAGGAGCTGAAACGCCTCAAGCCGAAAGAGGTGAAGGAGTACGACGTCCTGGAAGAGCTCAAGCACGAGGCGTTCACCCCGCTCGCCAAGCTCAAACACTAGTCGAACCCTGCTCAAACCCGAGTTTTGAGCGTCAAAACAAACACTTTTTATCCTTCCGCGCTCTTTCTCCACACGACGAAGGTGATCGACGATGAAGCACGAACTTGTGAAACTGCCCTATGCCTATGACGCGCTCGAGCCGTACCTCGACGCGAAGACGATGGAGCTCCACCACGGCAAGCACCACCAAGCGTACGTCGACAACTTGAACAAGGCGCTCGAGCACACTCCTGCGCTCCAAGGCCTCAGCGTCGAGCAGCTCTTGAAGGAGTTGGACAAGGTCCCTGAGAACCTCCGTGCCGCCGTCAAGAACCACGGCGGCGGCGTCTGCAACCACGACCTCTTCTGGACGCTCCTCAAGAAAGACGCGGGCGCGCCGACGGGAGCGCTCGCGGCCGCCATCGAGCAGAAATACGGCTCGTTCGACGCGTTCAAGGAGGAGTTCACCAAAGCGAGCATGGGGCGGTTCGGCTCCGGATGGTCATGGTTAGTGCTCAACAAAGGCGAACTCGAAATCTATTCAACGGGAAACCAGGACTCGCCCATCAGCGAAGGCAAGTTTCCGTTGCTGACGCTCGACGTGTGGGAGCACGCGTACTACCTGAAATACCAGAACAAGCGCGCTGAGTACGTCGCGAACTTCTTCAACATCATCGACTGGCGCGAAGTCGAGAAGAAGTACGACGCGGCGGTCAAGACGCGGTGATTCTCGTGACGCTCGTCGTCGGGAGTCTCGCGCCCGATTTCACGCTGCCGGACCAGGAGGAGAAGAGCGTCAGTCTCGCCGACCTCTTTGGCAAGTGGACAGTGCTCTACTTCTACCCGAAAGACGACACTCCCGGGTGCACGATCGAAGGCGTCGAGTTCACCGCGCGCAAGGCGGAGTTCGACAAGCTTGGCGCGGTCGTCTACGGCATCTCCGGCGACTCGGCGGAGAGCCATTGTGACTTCATCGCGAAACACGGACTCGGCATCACGCTCCTGACGGATAAAGACAAGGCGATGATGACCGCGTACGAAGGATTCAGGCCGAGACTCCTGTACGGGAAGTCCGCGCTCGGCATCGTCCGCTCGACCGTCCTCATCGACCCCCGCGGCATCGTCGCGTACCGCTGGCCGAGCGTCAAGCCGGAAGGTCACGCGGAAGAGGTACTTGAACAGCTCATGGCGCTCGCCACGCCGTCGCGTTAGAATTCTCTCCAAAACCGATGCCTTTAAAAGAGTCCTCGCAGCCCTTGTACGTTAACAAAGAGATAGGTGAATCTGCAAGATGGCGACTATCAAGGATGCGAAGGCGAACAGCAACATCACGCTCGACGCGGTCACGGTGGCTGAGAAGAGCGCCGTGCGCGAGTTCTCGCGCGGCGGCACGCTCGGCAGGGTCTGCACGGCGAAGATTACGGATGAGAGCGGCTCGATGGACTTGACGTTGTGGGGTGACGAGATCGACACGATCAACGTGGGCGACAAGCTCTCCCTCGCGGACGGCTGGTGCAAGGAGTGGAACGGCAACTTGCAGGCGAGCACGGGCAAGACGGGCAAGCTCACCAAGCTGTAAAAATTCTTTTCGAGAAATCTCTTTCTAACTCTTCTCTTTTCAACTCTTTCTTCTTTCAATTCATTCCTCTCGTGCGTTGACGGTCCTGCTCGCTCTTCGCTGAGAACGTGGTGTGTGGTCCCCCCCGTGAGTCACGGCGACGGAACGTCGCCGGGAAGTTGGAAACGTTCCGTTCCCAACTGGACGTCCCCCACCGCAAACCGCTTCTTTCTACCACGGCAGCGCTCGCCCTTAAGGACGTCAACGCACGTCTCGAGAACTCTCGTGACGAGAAACTCCTACTCGGGGAAGTTCTCTTCGATGAACCTGACCATCGTCTCGTTCCCCGTCTTGTGGAACAACCGTTTCGCGCGCGCAGAATCCCCCTCGTGCAGGCTGCGCGTCGCCACGTCCTCGACGAACGCGCGGTCGTTGTGCGACGCCAAGTGCTGCGCGTACGCCGCCGCGACCGACGGGAGGCCATGCTGGAGGAAATAGCTGGACATCTCGCGGACTTTCGGGCTGCCCGCGATCGAGAACGCTGTCGCCGCTTGCTCGTGCTCGCCGCGTTTCACCAACGCCTCGCCGACCTCGTCGAGGATTTTCGCGCGCAGCTCCGGTTTCATCGTCGAGAAGTCGACGTT
Source organism: Candidatus Woesearchaeota archaeon UBA153 (assembly GCA_002503705.1). Lineage (GTDB taxonomy): Archaea > Nanobdellota > Nanobdellia > Woesearchaeales > UBA525 > UBA153. The sequence continues at coordinate 10,938 of DASH01000006.1, forward strand.
CGACACTCCTTTCGCGAGAATCATTTCCGAAAGAGGACTGACCACGCCACATCACCCGCTCGTTCGAGGGGAATGCTTGCTTTAATGTTTTTCGAAACCGCCACCGTCCTTAAGGGCGAGCGTCAGAGAATCGACAAGCGAGGGCGTCGCGGGGGGTTGGCCCCGTCGGGGACGCAGCCCTTGCCTTTATGATGGCGATACGCGAGCTGGACGGTGGCGGCGTTCCACTGGTCACCCTCGCGCAGCGCTTATAAACCATCCCTCGACGAGAACCGGATGGTTTCCGGTCCGCGTTCGAGCGCTATCACGCTCCTCACGAGCTCGTTCGTTCTCCTCGACCGTGTCACGCTCGCCGGCGAACAACGACTCTGGAGCGCGGGCATCACGGAGTGGCGCTCGTTCCGCGCCGCGTCGAAGATTCCCGGTTTCGGGAAGCGACGAAAACTCTACTCCGACTTGCAACTCGCCGAACTCGAACGAGCGCTTGAAGCCGGACTGCGCACCGGCAGGTTCGACACGCTCGCTGAACGGCTTCCGCGCGGCGAGCACTGGCGGCTCCTCCCGTTGTTCGACGACGGTATCGCGTACCTGGACATCGAGACTGCGGAGCGGTACGGTGACGTCACCGTCCTCGGCGTCTGGGACGGGAGCGAGTACGTCGCGTTCGTCAAGGGGCGCAACCTCGACAAGGAGCTCGTCAAACAGTACTTGGGCCGGTTCACGGTCTTCGTCACGTTCAACGGGAGCAGTTTCGACCTGCCCATCATCGAACGGTACTTTCGCGGCGTCTTGCCGGAGCGCCATCTTCACGTTGACTTGCGCCACGTCTGCGCGCGTCTCGGCCTGCACGGCGGTTTGAAGAGCGTTGAGACTGTGCTCGGCATCACCCGTCACGAGGACGTTCGCGGGATGTGCGGCGCGGAGGCCGCGCTCCTCTGGCACGAGTACTTGTTGACGCGCGACGACGAACTCGTCGAGCTCTTGCTCGAGTACAACGAGGCGGACTGCAAGAACCTCGAACCGTTAGCGGGTGTCGTCGTGCCCGCTCTTTGGCGTCAGCTCCGCGCACTCTCGCTCGAAGAGCCGCTCCTCGTCCTTTCAGAGAGCGGTCAGACACAACCTTTATAAATGAATTCTGTATTTCCTCCTTACAGTGCACGCTGAAGCGTGGGGGTGTAACAGATGAAGAAACTGCTCATTGCTATTGCGATTGTCGCTCTCGCCGTCATGCTCGCCGCATGCGGTTCGAAGACCAAGGACACGATGGACCAGCCGAGCCTGCCGCCTCCGCCGCCTCCGGTGGCCGACGTGGAGGTTGACGATGCTGACGCTGGCTCGGATGCGGGCGTCGAGACTATCGCTCCGGCGACGGACGACGCGACGATGGTNNCCGAGACCAGGCGGTCGCGATTGACAATATCAAGTGCACGACCGCGGACAAGAAGCTCACGTTCACGTTGAAGAACACGGACGTGAAAGACTGGCAGATGGACCAGGACATCCCGTTCCCGCCGCCCGTCGACATCGTGCCGTTGAGGATCTTCGTGAACAACTTCGAGGCGAACGGCCACCAGCCGTATTACGACCGTGACACGTACGAGCGCCTTTTCGGCCCGAACGAGAAGTTCAGCGACAACTGCGGCGGCGTCGACGTCTTGAAGGTGGGCGAGATCGCGTCCTGCACCTTGCAGCCCGTCAAGCTCGTCAGCGAAGCGGACTTCCAGAACACGAACCGGTTGTTCATCGACACGCCGGGCATCGAAGTCGTCTTCAACTTCCAGTGCGTGTAAGGCGTTGGAGAGTTCAAACGTTTTTCCTCCTTTTTCTCTCGTTCTCTTTTAAAGGTACCCGGGCTTTCTTCGAAATAGTAAAAGTACATAAAGAACCTGGCCACTTCTCTCACGCATGCCGCGTTTCATCTGCGACCTGCACATTCATTCCCGCTACGCGCAAGGGTGCAGCAAGGAGACGACGATCGCTTTGCTCGAGCAGTGGGCGCGCGTGAAAGGCGTCGACGTCCTCGGCACCGGCGACTTCACGCACCCGAAATGGCGCGAGGAGCTGCAACGCGAGCTCGTCCAGGAGAGAGACGGCGTCTTGTTCACGAAGAGCGGCTATCCGTTCCTCCTCACGACCGAGCTCAGTCTCGTCTACACGCAGGACGGCCGCGGCCGGAGAGTCCACGTCCTCCTCCTTGCGCCGTCGTGGAACGCCGTCGACCGCATCACCGCGTACTTGCTCGCGCACGGTCGTATCGACTATGACGGCAGGCCGATCTTCAAGATTCCTGCGTGGCGACTCGTCAAGGACCTCGCTGCCATCGATGCGATGATTGAGGTCATCCCCGCGCACGCGTGGACGCCGTGGTTCTCGCTTTTCGGCAGCAAGAGCGGCTTTGACTCGTTGCGGGAGTGCTTCCTCGACCAGACTGACAGAATCCACGCCATCGAGACCGGGTTGAGCAGCGATATCGCCATGAACGACCGGCTGAGCCAGCTTGAGGGCGTCCGGTTCGTCTCGTTCAGCGACGCGCACAGCTACTGGCCGTGGCGTCTCGGACGAGAAGCGACGATCTTCGAGCTTCAAGAGCTCACGTATCCGGGAATCATCGACGCGATCCGGACCGGGGAAGGATTGTGGGGCACCATCGAGGTCGAGCCGAGCTACGGCAAGTATCACGTCGACGGGCACCGCGCGTGCAACGTCCGGTTCGAACCGGCAGAGTCGAGACTCAACCAGGGCAAGTGTCCTGTCTGCGGCGGCGAGCTCACCATCGGCGTCCTCTCGCGCGTCGAGGAGCTCGCCGACCGGAAGGCGCGCGACGGCGGGGAGTCGCAGCGGTCGCTCAAGCTCCTGCCGTTACATGAAATCTTGTCGCTCGTCCTCGGCAAGGGGATGGCGACGAAAACGGTGACGGAAACGTACGGGAAGCTCCTCGCGACGGGCAAGCACGAGTACGACGTCCTCCTCAACGTGCCCGAGGCGACGCTCGCCGCAGCGTCGACGCCCGCCCTCGCGAAAGCGATCGTCGCGGTCCGGAACGGGGAGGTCTCGTTCACGCCCGGCTATGACGGCGTGTACGGCGTGCCTTCCCTCGCAGGAGTCTCACTTCCCGTCTCGAAGGCGCGAGAAGTTTCGTCTGACGATGCGTCCCGGACGAGCGAGACGCGCGGCCGCGTCACCATCGTCGACCCGGAACGAAAAGGCCGGAAGGGGAAAGCCGACGGCGCTCCGAAAGTTCAGAAAGGGCTCGGAGATTTCATATAACAGCAGGATATGCTCGTGCGCGTTCCCGTTTCACGCATCCTCGCGTCCTCATTTTTCCTTTTCAGTTTTTTTCCATTTTCAACTGTATTTTTCCTTTTCAACTTTTTTCCTTTTCAACCTTTTTTCGCTCAAATGATTTTCCCCTCGTTCCCGACGAGAAGATCCTGACGTTGAAGGTCGCTGACGATGAAATCATTCAAGAATCTCGAGTGGAAACGGAAAGGGTTCCACGTGCTCGGCGGGCTCGTCCTCACGTTCTTCGTCTGGAACGGCACCGTGACGCCGCTCGTCGCGACCCTTCTCATCGTCATCGCGTTCCTCATCGCGTACCAGTACCGGACGAACAAACGCGACGTCCACCCGTTCCTCAACACGCTCTTCGAGCTCTTCGCGCGCGAGGAGGAGAAACGCGGCAAGCTCCCCGCGCTGAGCCTGCTCAGCACGCTCGTCGCGACGTTGTTCCTCGTCGTCTTCGCGCCGCGCGACATCGCGGTCGCCGCGCTCCTCGTCCTCTTCGTCGGCGACCCGGCGAGCTACCTCGTCGGCGCGACCGTCGGCCGCGTCAGGCTCCCGTGGAATGAAAAGAAACATCTCGAAGGAGTCCTCGCCGGCACGGTCGTCGCGACGCTCGCCATCCTCTGGCTCGTCCCGTTCTGGCACGCGTTGCTCGCCGCGTTCGCCGCGATGCTCCTCGAGAGCGTCCCCTTGCGGGTCGGTCCGGAGAAAGTCGACGACAACTTCCTGATACCGATCGTCGCGGCGGCGGCGCTGACCGGGTTCGCGCTGGTCTAGAATAGTTCGCTTTTTTCACCAGTGGAACTGTCGGAGCCGATCGAACAATCCCGGGTAGTCGGAGAACGTAATGATCTCTCGAGCGCCGGCACAGTACTCAGGAATGTGCAGTCCGCTCTTCATCGCGAGGACGTAGCGTTGGCCGAGCTCGACCGCTTTTCGGGACTCTCGCGCCATCCCTTCGCTCCGTTCCTCAGACTTGACGAACGCGAGGAACGTGTCGCATTCTTCTTGCCGGAGGAGCATGAAATTATATATCTGTTCTGTCGTCATCCGTTGTTTTTGGAAGACCTCTTCATAGAAGAACGAACAGGTCACGTGATTGCCCGAGCCCTCTAAGATTGCCGTCATCTTGCCGAGAACGTCCTCGAGCTCTTGCGGATCCTCGCCGGTAAACCGGTACGAGAGAAAGATGCTGTTCATGGGTTGCCTCGTTCACTCTTGGCGAACGAAGTACGGCGGCCGGTTCGAGTCGTGCACGATGATGTGGACGACTTGCCGGTCTGAGAGCTTGCCGTCGCTCGCCGTGACCGTCACCGTGTGCTCGCCCGCGTCCTCGTACCCCGTCGTGTAGGATTTCGTCGTGAACCAGCCTTCGATGGTCCAGAAGATCGTGTCGCCCTCGCGGTCCGTCGCGTGCAACGGCAGGGTGATCGTGTCGCCTTCGCTCACGATGAAGTCCTGGATCGTCGTCAGGACGGGCGCGGTGTTGGACGGCCGGACGATGACGGTGACCGTGCGCTTCTCGCTCGCGCTCCCGTCGAACGCGAGGACGTCAACGCGGTACTCGCCCGCGTCCTTCCCCGTGCTCGCCCACAACCCGTCCTTGTCGAACGGCGCCGCGTACGTGATGACGACATCGTCGCCGTCAGGATCGTAGACTTCCGCGGTGCTGATCGCGAAGACGTCGCCGGCCTCGCCGTTCATCGTCTCCGGGAAATCATTCGGGAAGACCGGCGGCCGGTTGACGTTCGACACGACAATCGTGAGGTCTTTCGTCGCGACGCGCTCGCCGTCGTCGGCGATGACGGTGACGGTGTGTGTGCCCGCGTCTTCGTAGTTCGTCGTGTAGGTCGCGTCCGTCATCCAGCCGTCGTACAGGACGACGACGTCGCCTTCGCCGCTGGTGATGGCGCAGTTGATCGTGACGGTCTCGCCTTCGCGGACGGCGAGCTTGTCGGAACAATCGATGGACGGTCCTCGCTTGAGCGGGTTGACGATAATCGTGATGTACTCGGTCGTCGACGCGCCTTTCGTGTCCGTCGCCGTGACGAGGACGCGGTGCGTGCCCGCGTCGCCGACCTTCGTCTGCCAGCGTCCCTTGCTGTCGACGGGCGCTTCGTACGCGAGCGTGACCTCGTCGCCGTCAGGGTCGATGGTCTTCGGGTCGAGGATGACCAGGTTCCCTTCCGTCGTCGTGACGCTGAACCGCGTGCCCTCGGCGCCCTCGGAGAGTGCCTGTTCCGTCAGCGTGTCGGCTTGGTTTTCGCCGCACGCGACGAGGATGAGTGAGAGCGTGAGAATCGTGAGGAGCGCGATGATGGTGTTGCGGAGCTGGTTCATGCAGCGATAACCCCCTTGCTTGTCGAGGGAGAAAGAGACGGGCATTTAAATAGTTTCCTATTTTTACCATTAGAGAATAACAACTAAAAGTGGTTTTGTAGGTCTACTTCAGCCTCTCCTTGATCTTCCCGAACAACCCTTTCTTATCCTTGTCGCCGAACGTCCCGGCGAGCTCCTTGAGTAGCTCTTCCTGGCGTTTCGTCAGCTTCGTTGGCGTCTCCACCTGTACGGTGACGAGCTCGTCGCCACGACCGTGACTGTGCAGCCGCGCCACGCCCTTCCCCCTGAGACGGAAGATCGTGCCGCTCTGCGTGCCCGGCGGAATCTTCAACCGCGCCGCGCCGTCAAGCGTGGGGACTTCCACTTCATCGCCGAAGACCGCTTGCGTGTACGTGACCGGCGCTTCCAACAGGACGTCATCGCCCTGGCGCCGGAACAACCGGTGCGGCTCGACGCTGAGGAAGACGTACAGGTCACCCGGCTTGCCACCTTTCGACGACTCGCCAGCGCCGGCAACCCTGAGCCGCGACCCATCATCGACGCCCGCCGGAATCTCGACTTCCAACTCTTTCTTCTCGAGAACGGTGCCTTCGCCATCGCACTCGCGGCACGGCTCGAGGATCATCTTGCCTTCGCCGCGGCACGCCGGACACGGCCTCGTCGTCTGAAAATAACCGAACGGCGTCCGTTGCGTCTGCTGCACCGCGCCGGCGCCGTGGCACGTCCGGCACGTCTCGGTCTTCGCGCCGCCACTGCCGTTGCACGCGGCGCACGAGGACTTCTTGCGCACCGTGAACCGCTTCTTCACGCCGAACGCCGCCTCTTCGAGCGAGAGGCTCATATCGTACCGGAGGTCAGCGCCCCGATGAGCGCCGCGCCGACGACCGCCTCCGCCGAAAAAGCTCCCGCCGAAGAAACTCTCGAAGATGTCGTCGAAATCCATGTCGGCGGAGAACCCGGAGAAGTCGGCGTTGAACCCGCCGCCGCCCTTCTGGCCGCGCGTGAACGCGTCATGGCCGAGACTGTCGTACTGGCGGCGCTTCTCCTCATCGCCGAGGATGGCTGCCGCTTCGTTGATCTCCTTGAACTTCTCCGCGGCGCCCGCATCCTTGTTCACGTCCGGATGGTGCCGCTTCGCGAGGTGCTTGTACGCTTTCTTGATCTCCTCGCGCGACGCGTCCTTGCTGACGCCGAGCACCTGGTAGTAGTCCTTCGCCATCGTCGGGTTTCTCGTGAATCGTCGTCGTTTATCAGTCTTTAGTTTTTCCCGTTCTCTTGCTTCTCGTTCTCCTTTTCATCGCCTCGTGAAGGTGACGCGGAGCATTTCTCGCGCTCCGCACGAGCATCCCCTGGCGGCTCGCTCCAACGACTCGCTCTGGCTCGTCGTGCTCGCCGTCAGCAACGGTTCCAAGGCGTCACCTTCACTCGTGACGGCGTTGTCCTCACAACTGTTTCACTTTTTCTTCTTCTCGTCCGTGACGTCCTCGTACTCAGCGTCGACGACTTTCTCCTTGTCGCCGTCGCCAGCGCCCGGGCCGGCGCCGCCAGTCGCGTCGTCGCCCTTGCCGTCCTTCCCGTCCACCTTGCTCTTCTTGTCCGCGGCCGCTGCTTGTTCCGCCGCCACTTTCTGGTACATCTCGACGCTCAAGGCCTGGATCTGCTTCTGGACGCTCTCGAGCTTCTCCTTCACGGCCGGGACGTCCTTCGACTCCATCAGCTTCTTCAGCTCCTCGACCTCCTTCTTGACCGGCTCGAGCTTCGACTCGTCAACCTTCCCCTGGATGTCCTTGAACAGGTTGTCCGCGGTGTAGACGAGCGTGTCCGCCTGGTTCATCACCTCGGCCTCCTCTTTGCGCTGCTCGTCCTCGGCGGCGAACTTCTCCGCCTCCTTGCGCATCCGCTCCACCTCATTCTCCGACAGGTTGGTCGTCGCGGTCAGCTTGACGGACTGCTCGCGCCCAGTGCCGAGGTCCTTCGCGTTGACGTGGACGATGCCGTTCGCGTCG
>DASH01000006.1:18622-24336 GCA_002503705.1 Candidatus Woesearchaeota archaeon UBA153
GCCATGGGGCGCTCGCCCTGGAAGACCCTGATCGTCACGGCATTCTGGTTGTCCGCCGCGGTGCTGAAGATCTGGCTCTTCTTCGTCGGGATGGTCGTGTTCCGCTCGATCAGCTTGGTGAAGACGCCGCCTAAGGTCTCGATGCCGAGGCTCAACGGGGTGACGTCCAGGAGGAGGACGTCCTTCACCTCGCCCGCGAGCACGCCGCCCTGGATGGCCGCGCCGAGCGCGACGACCTCGTCCGGGTTGACGCTCTTATCGCCGTCCTTGCCGGTGAGCGACTTGACCAAGTGCTGCACTGCGGGGATGCGCGTGGAGCCGCCGACGAGGATGACCTTGTCGATCTTCTCCGCGCTCAGCTTCGCGTCCTTCAACGCGAGCTGCGTCGGCACCTTCAAGCGCTCGATGATCGGTTGGATCATCTTCTCGAACTCCGCTCTCGTCAGGTCGTAGTTGACGTGCAACGGCCCGGTGCTGTTCGCGCTGATGAACGGCAGGTTGATCGTCGTCTTCGTCTTGCTGCTCAGCTCGATCTTCGCCTTCTCCGCCGCCTCTTTCAAGCGTTGCAGGCAGACGCGGTCTTCGCGCAGGTTCTTGCCGTACTGCTTCTTGAACCGCTCCGCGATCCAGTCGATGATGAGCTCGTCGATGTCGTCTCCCCCGAGGTGGTTGTCCCCGTTCGTCGACTTCACCTCGAAGACGCCGTCGCCCAACTCGAGGATGCTCACGTCGAACGTGCCGCCGCCGAAGTCGAAGACGAGGACGGTGTGGTCGTGCCCCTTGTCGAGGCCGTACGCGAGCGCTGCCGCCGTCGGCTCGTTGATGACTCTCAAGACGTCGAGGCCTGCGATGAGGCCTGCGTCCTTCGTCGCTTGGCGCTGGCTGTCCGTGAAGTACGCCGGGCACGTGATGACCGCCTTCTTGACGGGCTGGCCGAGGTACGCTTCAGCGTCCGCTTTCAGCTTCTGCAGGATCATCGCGCTCACCTCTTGCGGCGCGTACGACTTCTCCCACATCGTGACCCTGAAATCTTCGCCCATGTGGCGCTTGATGCTGCGCACGGTGTGCTCGGGGTTCGTGATTGATTGGTTGCGCGCGACCCTGCCGACGAGGCGCTCGCCCTCTTGCGTGATGGCGACGACGCTCGGCGTCGTCCGCTCGCCTTCAGCGCTCGGGATGATGGCGGGCTTGCCGCCCTCCAGGACCGCGACCGCGCTGAACGTGGTTCCCAAATCGATACCGATGACTTTCTCTTGAGCCATAGCTTTCACCCTCTCTGTTTTTTATTTTGCAACCTTGACCTTGACTGTTCTCAAGACCTTGTTGTTGAGCGTGTACCCTTTCTGGAGGACTTCCAGGATGGCGTTCTTCTCCTTGCCTTCCGCGGCCTCCGTGAGGAGCGCTTCGTGCGCGTACGGGTCGAACCTGTCGCCGACGTTGACGGGCGTGACTTTCAACCCTTCCTCGTCGAGCGTCTCGCGGAGTTGGCCGTACAGGAGCTTCACGCCCTCGAAGAACGGCGACTTCTTCTCTTCTTGCGGCGCTGTCTCGAGCGCGAGCTCGAAGTTGTCGAGGAGCGGGAGGAGCTTGCGCACCAGGTCTGCCGTCGCGTTCCCCGTCTGCTCTTGCTGCTCTTTGTCGACTCGTTTCTTGTAGTTCTCGAACTCCGCCTGGAGTCGTTTGAGCGTGTCGACGAGGTCGTGCGTGTCGTGCCGCGCCTCTCTCGTCTCGTCGCCTCTTTTTCTCTTCCCCTCTTTCGGCGAGCCCTCTTCGCCTTTCTCTGGTCGCTCTTCGCTCTGCGCTCTTCGTGTTCGTTCTTCGTTCTCAGCGTCTCTTTTCGCGCTCCCCTTTTCTCTTTCCCGGTCGTTCTCCGGTTCCGGTCTGGGCTCTTCGCGCCTTTCTTTTTCGTTCGTCGGCTCGTCCGTCATGCGTTCGCACCTGTCTTTGTTATGGTCTCTCATCGTGGTGTCGGTTCTCACAACACCTCTGTTGATTTGAATTCAACGATGAAGAGTTAAAAGCTACTTATATTTAATACTTTCGTTTTAAAGTTTCATCATGTTTATAAATAGAACGATATTTTATCACCACTATTCAGAAATTAAAACTCAAAATCTTTATAAGTTCTCTCTCGTTCCACCGCCAGAACATGCTCTCCGGACCATCGCGCGAACCCTTCCTCGAACTCGAACCGCCAAAACCCGCCGCCACGGCACCGTTCTCACTCGACTCGAGACGCTATGAACGGTTGATCGCGCGCGAGCGAGGCGACACTGGCCTTGAAGCCATCGCGTTCCACCACTCTCGACCATCTTCGCGTCACGCGCGACCGAAACCCTTCCCGGAAACATACCGGGGGCTCGTCCCGTATTTTCACGAGAGCAAGGACGAATGGCACAGTATCGAGAAGCTCGCCGCGGTCATCGCGCCGTACCGCGACGTGCCGATGCCGTGCGCGATGCGCCTCGACTCTGTCGAAGAGCTCGCCGAGCACGCGGTCCGCGCGTACCAAGTCAGCCACGCCCATTACGTGCTCGCGCGAGACGTGAACCTGCGCGGCACTTTCCCCTGCTTCTGTTGCGGCGCCTCCTCCCGCAACGTGGCGCTCTCCTTGCTCCTCCACGGGTACCCGAACGCGGTCACGGCGCGCAGCAAGGAGCACGACCACGTCTCCGTCCTCCTCCCCTTCGTCCTCCCGTCTGAAGAGGCCGCCGGTTCGATCGTCATCGATCCCACCTCCGACCAGCTGTGGCGTTACGACGGGCCGCGCAACGCGACGTTCGTCACGTACGGCGACCGGATTGAGTACACGACGGACTGGTGGGGTCGCGGGCGGAGCATGGACCCGTCGAGCTTTCTCACGGTGCGCGAGCTGTTCGACGTGCTCAACGATGGCCGGAAACGGCCGTACTTCACCCGGTTCGCGCACCTGGACGAGATCAAGCTCCACGAGGCGGACTTCCCGTACGCCGGCTTCCTCGAGCAGGCGTTCCAACACCCGGTCGAGCTGTCGAGTCTCGATGAGAAGCCGGTCAAGAAGACTGGTTAAGCTTGTTTCGCCGCCGTGAAGACTTTCTCGATGACGTCCGCGTTCCACCCCGCCTTGGCGAGGCTTTTCTTCAACGCGTCCTCCGAGAAGCCGAGCGCGAGCTTCTCCTTGACGAACGCGACGAGCTTCTCCTCCTCGGTCGTCAAGAGGGTTGTTTTTCTGGAGAATTCAGCGATGAGCTTCTCGATGGTGCTCGCGTCCCAACCGACGCTGACGAGCCTCTTCGTTATATCGTCCTTCTGCGCGCCCTTCCCCAATTGATCCTTCACGTACTGGCGCAGCTTCACCTCAGGGTCGAGCAGCGCGTCGTCAGCGATGGTCGCCGTATGGTCCGCCTTCACCTTGGCCGCGGCGGCTCTCTTCGACAGCTTCGCGACGGGCTTTGTCGTTGGCTGACCCCCTCGTTCCGAACCCTTCGTCGCTTTCGGCTTCAGGTTCAGCTTGAACCCGGCGACGAGCGTCGAGGCCGCCACGATACTGCCGACGACACAGAAGATGAGACTCTCCACGGAACACCTCTTTCGCCCCATCCCGACACGAGCGTATTTAAAGGTTTCGAGGGCGAAACACATAAATAGAAGTAATACTTTTTAGATATAATGATATATCAAAAAGGTCATATTTCTCGTGTCAAGATGGAGATACTCTCGCTCTTTGTGGCGAACCTTCGCGCGACCTTCACCATCCGTGAGGTCTCGTTACGCTTGAAAAAGCCATACGCGCTCATTCACCGGAATATCTCCGGTTTACTCGCCGAAGGGTTCATTAAGAAAGACCGCCATCGGTTGTTGAGCCTGGCGCTCGAGAATCGACGAGCGACCCTCGCGTACATCGAAGAGTTGCGAACGCTCACGATCGACGCGCGACTCGCGGCGCTCCTCACGCCTCTCGTCGACGCGGTCGCGGACGGCGTCCTCCTCTTGTACGGGAGCCATGCGCGCGGCGACGCCCGTCGAGAGAGTGACGTGGACGTCCTCCTCATCGCGGACGACACGGCGGAGCGTGAACGCGTCTCGTTGCGCGCGAGCAGGTCGCGAGTCCACCTCGTCACGGTGTCTCGCGACGAGGCGCGCGCGATGTTGCGGCGTCGCGACGAGCGGAACGTGGTGAACGAGACGCTCGACAACCACCTCGTCCTCGCGAACGGCCAGGCCTATCACGGGCTGGTCGACGATGCTGGATGAACGACGGATACGGGAGGCGGAACGACGCGTGCGGCGCGCAATCGCCGAAGGACGCCTACGCCATGGCGAGGGGCGGTACGCGTGTTTCTTCTTCAAGAATGCGGAGAACGCTCTCGACTGCGCAGCGTTGCTTCTCCGGAAGACTGAAGAGGGAGTTCTCGACGGAAGCCTTTGGGTGGTGAACGCGAGTTATTACGCGATGTTCTTCGCGGCGCGAGGAGCGCTTGAGAACGTGGACGTTCTCCTCTCCGGCGAGGAGTCGCGACACCTCCTTGTCATAGACGCGTTCCTCCACCATTTCTTCGTTTCCGGAGTGCTGGAGCGATCGTTGAGCGGCTCACGGGACGCTCACGCGCTCGCTTTCCAGCTCGTCGACGAGTATCTCGCGGAGCGTTCGAAACGCCACGCGCTCACCTACGAGCTCGGCCGGGAAGCGATGCTCGCGAACGCCCGGACGTCGCTCGAACGCGCTCGTCGGTTCGTCGAGAACGTGCGTGCGGCGCGCTCAGGAAACGCTTGAGGGTTTCTCGCAGACCGCCTTGAGGTTGCGGTAGAACGTCTTCGCGTGTTCGATGCTTTCGTTCGCTGGTTCTTTGTTCGCTTGCGGGAACGTCCGGTACGTGTACTCTCCCCGTTTCTTCCGTTCTATCTGGAAGATGCCGAGGAGGCTTTCCGCCCGGACGAGGGCTTCCCGGTAGATCTGCAAGAGCTCAACGTCGAGTTCGCCGCTCTCGACGAACTTCCGGAACGCTTCGAAGGCTCTCTTGTGCTCTTCTGGCGCTGTGACTCTGACTCCTTTTGTGTGCAGGTACGCTTTCGCCGCGTAGAAGATGCTGTAGTAGCAATGTGCGATGACTGCGCTGTAGTATGTCTCCGGCTGTTCGATGTCGAACGCCGTCGTCTGCAGTGCCGGCCGTTCGCTGATCGTGAAGATGATGGTCGCGAGCTTGATCTCGTTCTCAGCTCTCTGGAGGATGAGGGTTGAAGCCACGCTTAACCCCCTCCCGGAGAATGGCGTCGAAGATGCGCGGGTTGTGGACGGCGACGTTGTTTCGTGCAATCTCCTTCCCGAGGTTCTCGCGCTCGTCCGCGAGCATCGCGAGCATCTCGTCTTTCGTGAAGACGTGCGCATCGATTGGGAGGAGCGCTTCCAGCTCGACGGTCTTGAGGGTAAGCTCGCATGCTCTTTTCTCTTGCGCTGACGGGACGAAGAACGCGAGGTCGAGGTCCGAGGTGTTCGTGCGGGTCCCTTTCGCGGATGAGCCGAAGAGGACTATCGAGACGAACGGGTTTTTTTCTATTGCTGCCGACACCTTCTTGAGCTCTCTCTTGATCTCTTCGGGGAGCCGCTCCTTGGCGAGGAGCTCGAGGTACGCCGCGCTGTTCTCCCTCTCGAGACGGTAGAGGTTGAGGTTGCCGACTTCGCGTTTCGTGACGAGCCCTTCCGTGAGGAATCTCGGTATTGTACCATTTAAGTTCGC
>DASH01000050.1 GCA_002503705.1 Candidatus Woesearchaeota archaeon UBA153
CCGCTAGAGAGCTATTATTCTCAGTTATGGCCATTAGGTCTTCGAATGTTTTTCCTATCCCTGTATTGTGCGTTCTGTGTGATTCAACGAACCCTTTTGATTTTATCAACAAGAAATCTTTCTTGAAGCTCTCCAGAACCCTCTCATCCATATCAAAAGTTTGTCTTACAAAAATTATATACCAATACCACAAGATAAATATATTTTAGACACATTAACGAGCGTATTCTTCTCAAAAACCACCATCTCCTTTTTAAACCCTGTTGCGTTCCCCGAACTCATGCTCGACGAGAAGGAGTTCCAAGCGATCCGCGACTCCATGGACGCGTTCGACGCGAAGCGTGAGACGGTCATCAAGGAGAGCCGCGACCTGTTGAAGCACAGCAAGCAGGCGATCTACTGCCTGCACCGCGACGACATCAAAGGCGCGGAAGAGCACCTGCAGGCCGCCGAAGTGGTGAAGCGGAAGCTCGACCCCGAGATGGCGAAAGACGCAGACCTGCGCACCGGCGGCTTCTCGAGCGCGTTGGAAGAGTACGTCGAGGCGAAGACGTTCCACTCGTTCTTGACGACGGGAAAGATCGCCACGATGAAATCCTTAGGGGTCCTGCCGGACGAGTACTTGCTCGGCCTCGCCGACCTCACGGGCGAGCTGATGCGCCGTGCCGTCCTCTCGGCGACGAAGCGCGACGNNGAAAGCGGTCAAGTCCATCCACGAAGCCCTCACGCTCTTGTACGGCCAGTTCGTCCAGTTCGACTTCCGCAACGGCGAACTGCGACGGAAGTACGACTCCATCAAGTACAACCTGCAGAAGGTCGAGAACGTCCTGTACGACTTGAGCTTGAGCAAGCGTTCAGAGCCAACTGAAGAGTAGGCGTTACTGCCCTTACGGGCGAACACCTACGAGATAATCGTCCGGGCGACAAGGGGGTTGGTCGCGAGGCCTCCGAGCGACCTACGAGGACGTCGTCCGAGTTTGTCCCGGCCGGGGAATGTCGCCCTGCGGATGAAGACGCGAGTGTGAGCTGGGCAGTAACGCCCGGACAACGTGAACAGGTGACGCTCATGACGATGAAAACGAACGGTGACGAGAAACTCAACGACACCGCGCTCGTCGATTTCTTCTACGAAGTCGGACAGTTGAAGCGTCAGCCGCGCGCGGGATGGCACTTGCTCGGCATCAAGACTCCCGAGAGCGTCGCCGAGCACACGTGCCGCGCAGTCTTCATGGCGTACGTCCTCGCCAAGCTGGAAGGCGCGAACGCCGACAAGGCCGCGCTCATCGCCGCGTTCCACGAGTTGCCGGAGACTCGGATTGGCGACCTGCACAAGATGGCCGTCCACTACTTCCCCGACAAGAAGAACGTCGAGCGGAGCGTCATCACGGAACAGCTCGCGCCGTTGCCTACGGAGATCGCGAAGGGCTTCCACGAGTTCCTCGACGGCGAAGCGAACGACGCGACGCCCGAACACTTGATCGCGAAGGACGCGGATTATCTCGAAGTCATCATGCGGGCGCGCGAGTACATGGTCGCCGGTCACGTCGGCGCGAAGAACTGGGCTGATAACGCCTCGACGTGCCTGAAGACTGCGAGCGCGAAACGATTGGCCGCGGCGATTATGAAGTCTGAACCGTCAGCGTGGTACGAACGGCTGAAATCTATCAAGCGATAAAGAAAGAACTGAAAAACGTTTTCTCTTACTAGTTGTGTACTCTGTCTAAACTGCACAAGGGTCCAAATAGCAGTACGGCGTTCCGTCCTCGACGCCCAATTCGCATGCGCCATTGCCACAATAACAGTCGAACGGGCACGTCGTGCTGCTCTCGTACGCCGTGTCGCAGAACTCGTCACCACAGATTGGCGATAATGCGTTGCAATCCGCGGAGCACGTCGTCGAGTCCTCGCCGTCGAGGTCTTCGCATGCGCCGTTCCCGCAGCTCGCGACGCAATCATCCGGGCAGCTGCCGTAGTGCTCATGTCCTTCGCAGAGGAAGTCGCCGCAAACCGGTTCTTCCGTTGAATCCATCGAACTGTGGCATTGCGGGTCGTTCGGGTAATCAGTAAGGCCGTCCGCATCATTATCGACGCCATCACTACAGGGAATTGATGCAATATCACTAGGGCCCGGCACCCAACAATCTATGTGGCAGCTGTCCTCATTCTCCGTCGAGTCGCACCAGGCGTTCCCACAGAACGGCGCTTCGTAATTGTCGTTCGCCCCCGCGCACTCGGGGTCTGCGCCGAAGTCGATGAGTCCGTCGCCATCATTATCAATACCGTCGTTGCACGCGCGGCAGTCGCTCGGACAGTTCGTGATAGTCTCGCCGGTTTCGCACGCGCCGTCGCCGCAGACCGCGCTCGCGGAAGCGCTCGAGCTGCTCGCGCTGCTGCCGGCGGTGACGCACAGGTTGAGGTAGTTGCACGACGCTTTCGACGTACCGGCGAGGTAGCACTGGTACGAGTCGCACCGGTCGTTCGTCCCGCAATCGCGGTCCTCGAAGCACGCGACTTTCTTGCACGTCGCGTCCTCACACACCTCCCACGTGCCGCAACCGCAATCAGCATCGCAGGAATCGCAGTTCTCGTCGTCCTCGCACTTGTCGTTGCCGCACACCGCGGTGGGCGTCTCATCGCCGCCAGCATCGTCGTTCGAATCGTTCGTCTCGTTCAGCTGGTTGAGAAGGTTTTCAGGAACGTCGTCAGGGTTCACGATGCCTTGGTCGACAACGTCCTGCAACTGTCCTTTCTGCTCATCGTTCAGGACGACGTTGCCGGTGAGGTCGTCGCCGTTCTCTCCCGGCTTGCACGCCGACGCGACGACGAGGACTCCGACCAACAAGAAAAGCATGATGACGAGTGACGAATACTTCATACGGCATTCCCCCAACTGTGCTGAAACTCCGGCTCGAGAACGCAATTTCATTTAACTGATGTCTGACATCTGAA
>DASH01000094.1 GCA_002503705.1 Candidatus Woesearchaeota archaeon UBA153
GCAACCACCAGTGCCTCATCGCATTCTTCCGTGAGCAGTTCCCGGGACGAGAGCGTGACGCGGATCTTCTCGGGCTGCTCTGCTACCGACGGAACCGGCTCGAGTACTACGGTGAGCGCTTGGAGCCCGCGTTCTATCGGCGGCACATCGCGTCGAGAGAAGAGCTCATCTCATTCCTTGAAGAAGCGACGGAACGACTCCTCACTTCCTGACGTGCACCGTCTGCGTGGGGTAGGCGAACTGGATCTTCGCCTTCTCGAAGTCGCGCTTGATGCCGGTGAAGAGCTCGTCGTGCACGTCCCAGTACCGGTCGATGCCTTTCTTGGTGATCCAGAAGATGACGTTCAGGTCGAGGCTGCTCGGGCCGAAGGCCGAGAACGTGACGCTGTACACGTCGTGGTCGAGGCCGTCGACGTTCTTGATGTTCTTGATGACGAGTTTCTTCGCGAGTTCGAGCTTCTGCACGCTCGTTCCGTACTCGAGGTTGAGCGTGATGAGGCGGCGGCGCTTCTTCTCCGTCGAGACGTCTTCGAGGATGGTGTCCGCGATCTTCCGGTTGGGGATGACGATCATGGTGCCGCCGAACGTCTCGATGCGCGTCGTGCGCAACCCGATCTCGCGGACGAACCCGTCCACGTCCGTGCCGATCTTGACGCGGTCGCCCACCTTGAACGGCTTGTCCGTGATGATGGCGAGGCCGCCGAAGAAGTTGCCGAGCAAATCCTGCGCCGCCAAGGCGAAGGCCAAGCCGCCGATGCCGAGGCCGGCGACGAGTCCGGAGACGTTGAAGCCGAGCCGGTCGACGAGGATGATGGCCGCGATGAGGACGATGAGGATGGAGAGGATGCGTCGGATGACGGGGAGGAGGTGGCCGTCCAGTTCCGTCTCCGTCTTCGCGGTCAACGGGCGGAGGTAGTGCTCGATGACGCCGTCAAGGAAGCGGAGGAGGTACCATGCCGCGTTCACGATGACGAGGATGATGAGGGCTTTGTCGAGGAGCGACGACCAGCGGGCGCTCAAGTCGAGGATGCCGCGGGCGAAGTAGAGCGAGATGATGAAGACGGTGAAGATGATCGGGCCTTCGAGGACGCTGACGAGGAGGTCGTCCGCTTTCGTCTTCGTCTTCGCGGCGAACTTTTTCAGGATGTTCTTCGACGTCCACGTGACGAGCTTGCCCGCGAGCATCGCGGCCGCGATGAGGCCGGCGAAGAGGAGGAAGTTGTACACTCCCACGCTCACCGTCAGCATGCCCTGCTCGAGAATCGCCATGCGGGGAGGTGATAAACGGTGCTTTTTAAGCGTTTCGACGGTACATGACACCACTCTGAAACGAAAAGTTTATAAAATTATACACATTTATACACATAAAATGTTAAATTTGAAGGATGTCGTCGCGATCAACCAGTCGTTCCACGAGGGGAAGTTCGCGAACAGGAGCAGTCTCGAGTTCGCGCTCGCGTACGCCGCCAAGACGACGAACTGGACGAAAGGCCTCGCCTACCTCGTCCGCGCGGTGCTCATCGACTACGTCTTCGAGGACGGGAACAAGCGCACCGCGGCAGGCGCCATCATCGTCGAGGCGTACGGCCACGGGTATCGCGTCGACAAGGACGCGCTCCTCGCGCTCGTCGAACGCGCGTTACGGAAGAACACGACATCGATTAGGGAGTTTGAGGAGATGATTAAAGATGCCATCCGATGAGAGCAACTATGGAGCAATCATTCCACGCCTTCTCAGCGAGTACGCCGACGTCTTCGACGCGCTCCTCGAGTACGAGCGGACGAAGCGGATGCCGAAGCTCTCGAGAAAACGGCGCGTCGACGTCACGATCGATACCGACTTGCTCCGCGAGCTGAAACGAGAGACGGAACGGAAGAGCCTGAAGCTCTCGAACGTCGTCGAGCAGGCGCTGCGGGAACGGCTACGGAAGTGGAAAATCGAAAAGTGAACGCAGCAGTTCTCAACAATCCGACGACAACCAGAAATCTTCCGTTCTCGTCGGAAAACGTCAGGCACTGGACATCCGCGCGTAACGAATTTAAACAACGACGAGTTCATCGAAAAGATGGAGTTGGAACCGTTCAAGGCGCGTTTACGACGCACCGCACGGATTGTCTTCAGCGAGCATGCGCTCCTCAGAGCGGAAGAGCGCAAGATCGACTTGAAGGAGATCGAGCAGAACATTCGAGATCCAGAGCGACTCATCCACGTCCGAGAGGAAGATGAACGGTTCACCTGTTGGTTCGCGTATAGCGGCTCGCTCGGCCATCGCTACACAATCCATATAAATGCCGACACGCTCATCATCACCGTCATCAAGATACGGCCGCGCTGGCAGCGGGAGGTGGAGAAGCATGCACAGAAAATTCCGCGTCGATTACGATGCTGAGCACGACTCGCTCTTCCTCTATCGGGAGAAGTCGCACGGCAGCGTCGAGATCGGCAACCTCGTCCTCGATTTCGACCGGAAACGCGACCTCGTCGGCCTCGAGATGCTCGACGCGAGCAAGGTCCTCCAGAGCATGAACGTCTCCGAGCTCCGGGTCACGAAACGCCTGCTCGCTTCGATTGCCGATTGCCGCATCGAGACGAAGGATGAGAACGGCATGCTTGTCATCAAAGTCTTCCTCCATTTTGAGAACGAACAGCAGCTCATCACCCCTCTCATGGTGCCGAGCATCAAGGAGCCGAGCCCTTTCGTCGTGGAGGCGTGAACATGCGCAAGACAAAAGAACAACTCCTCAAAGAGCAGAACGAGTTGTTGCGGCAACTTCGCGACTCGTTCGAGGAGAACAAGCACAGCCGCATCAAGCCGTTCAAGAGTTCTTCAGACGGCGCTTGAGACAGTTTTCTCCTCTCGTGACAGTAACTTTTATAAGCCGGGTTTTGGCTCTCTCGAAGCATGGCTGACGAGGTTGCGGAACGGCTCGACTTGAAGGCGGTCGCGCTCAAGTGGCAGGCGGCGTGGGCGAAGGCGGAGCTTTTCAAGACTGAAGACCCGCTGCAGAGCACGAAGAAGACCTATTACTGCCTCGAGATGTTCCCCTATCCGTCGGGATACTTGCACATGGGGCACGTGCGCAACTACTCGCTCGGCGACGTCTACGCGCGGTTCAAGCGCATGCAAGGCTTCAATGTCTTGTACCCGATGGGCTACGATAGTTTCGGCTTGCCCGCGGAGAACGCGGCGATCAAGCACAAGACCGAGCCGCACGTCTGGACGGAGAAGAACATCGCGGGCATCAAGAAGCAGCAGCAGCTCCTGGGCCTCAGCTATGATTGGAGTCGCGAGCTCGCGACGAGCCACCCCGAGTATTACCAGTGGAACCAGTGGTTCTTCCTCAAGTTCCTCGAAAAAGGCTTGGCGTACCGGAAGAAAGGCCTCGTGAACTGGTGCCCGGCGTGCGACACCGTGCTCGCGAACGAGCAAGTCGTCGACGGGAAGTGCTGGCGCCACGGCGAGGTCGAGGTGGAGCAGCGCGAGCTGGAACAGTGGTACCTGCGCATCACGCAGTACGCGGACGAACTGCTCGCGGACATCGAGAAGCTGAAGCATTGGCCGGAGCGCGTCAAGACGATGCAGCGCAACTGGATCGGCCGCAGCGAAGGAACGATCATCAGATTCAAGGTCAAGGATCTCGACTTGGAGCTCGAGACGTTCACGACGCGACCCGACACGGCGTACGGCATCACGTATCTCGTCATCGCGGCCGAGCACCCGGTCATCGAGAAGCTCATCGCGGGCTTGCCGAAGCCGCAGCAAGACGCCATTCGAGAGTTCGTCAAGGGCGTGAAGAAGGAGAGCGTCATCGAGCGCACCGCGGAAGGCAAAGAGAAGCACGGCATGTTCCTCGGACGGTACGCTATCAACCCGCTCACGAACGAGGAGTTCCCGTTGTGGGTGGCGAACTACGCGCTCGCCGACTACGGCACCGGCATGGTGATGGCGGTGCCGACGCACGACCAGCGCGACTTCGAGTTCGCGAAGAAGTACAACCTGCCGTTGAAGCTCGTCATCGCGCCGGAAGCGTACGACTTGCGCGTCGAGAAGATGGCGCGCGCGTTCACCGACGACGGCGTGCTCGTGAACAGCGGCGAGTTCGACGGCCTGAAGAATCTTGACGCGATTGACGCGATCACGGCGAAGCTCGAGAAGAGCAAAGCCGGCAAGAAGGCCGTGAATTACAAGCTGCGCGATTGGCTCGTCAGCCGGCAGCGCTACTGGGGCACGCCCATCCCCGTCATCTACTGCGCAAGCTGCGGCATCGTGCCAGTCCCTGAAGAAGAGCTCCCCGTCCTCCTCCCGAAGGGCGCGGACTTCCAAATCGGGGGGAACCCGCTCGCGACGGTGCACTCGTTCGTCAACGGGGAGTGCCCGAAGTGCGGCAAGGCCGCGCGCCGAGAGACGGACACGATGGACACGTTCGTGGACAGCAGCTGGTACTTCCTCCGCTACTGCGACCCGCAGAACTCGGCACAGCCGTTCAATCCTGAAGTCGTACGAAAATTCATGCCGGTCAGCCAGTACATCGGCGGCATCGAGCACGCCGTCCTGCACTTGCTCTACGCGCGATTCTTCATGAAAGTGTTGCGCGACATGGACCTGGTCAAGGCGGACGAGCCGTTCACGCGCTTGTTGACGCTCGGCATGGTGACGAAGGACGGCGCGAAGATGTCCAAGTCGCTGGGCAACGTCGTCGACCCCGGCGCGATCATCGACGCGTACGGTCCGGACACCGCGCGCCTGTTCATCCTCTTCGCCGCGCTCCCCGAGAAAGAGCTCGAGTGGAGCGACCAAGGGGTCGAGGCGAGCTACCGCTTCTTGATGAAGCTCCCGCACCTCATCGAGACGCCCGAGTTCTCCGCGGAGCGCTCAAAGCACGACGCGTACGTGGAGAGCCGCGCGCACAGCCTCGTCAAGGCGTGCACCGAGGACGTGGAGGCGTTCCGGTTCTCGACGGCGATCCAATCGCTGATGGAGTTGGCGAACACGTTGAGCGCGTACAAGACGCGCGCCGTGAAGGAACAAGTGTGGAACGACGCGGTCGACGCGCTCGTCCGCCTGCTCTCGCCGTTCGCCCCGCACCTCGCGGAAGAGCTCTGGCAGCGGCTCGGCAAGACCGGGTTCGTCAGCACGGCGTCGTGGCCGGCGGCTGACGAAACGAAGATCGACGCGGTCGCGGAAGCCTCGTACGAAGCGGTGGAGAGGCTGAAGCGGGACATCCGCACCGTGCTCAAGCTCGCGAACATCGAACGACCGGAGAAGATCACGCTCTTCGTCGCGGACGAGTGGAAGTACGCGTTCGCCAGCGCGATGAAACAACTCCTGGCCGAGACGAACGACGCGAAGACGATCCTGGCGAAGCTGATGAGCTCGTCGTTCAAGCAGCACGGACAGGAAGTCCTGAAGCTCGTGCCCGCGATCGTGAAAGACCGCTCGAAGCTGCCCGCGCACGACTTCACGCGAGACGAGGAACAGGAGAACCTGCTCGCGTTCGTCGAGGAGCTCGCGCGCGAGTTCGACTGCCTCGTCGCCGTGCTCGACGCCGCGACGGCGACGGAACCGAAAGCGAAACAAGCCATGCCCGGCAAGCCGGCGATCTTGGTCGCGTAGAAAACTCAGAGTTCTCGTTCAAGTACTTCTCGTTCGTCGTCGAGGATTTTCTCGTCCGTCGTCAACACGTCATCGGAGTTCTTCGTCAACGTCGTCGTATGAAATAAATTCCCTGTCCCCGGACGAGGAAATCCGTACCGCGCCAGCACGTCGGACTCTCGTCCGACGNNGAGCCACTCTCGGCATCCACCGTGCACGAACATCGACAGTACACTGGCCCGGCCAAGAAGTTGGCTGAAAGAAAAAGAAGAAGGAAAAAAGAGTTAGAGGAAAAAAGTTAGTTCTTCTTCCGGAAGAGGAAGAAGAGCCCGACCAGGACGAGCAGGAAGACGCCCAGG
>DASH01000046.1 GCA_002503705.1 Candidatus Woesearchaeota archaeon UBA153
GGTTTCTCGTCGAGAACCGGCGGGAATCGTCTTCCAGAACCTATATAAACACTCGGCGGGTCTTCTCGACGGAAAACCAAGGGTTCCACCTCATGAAGATCGCTATCTTCGGCACCGGTTATGTCGGTCTCGTCACCGGCGTCTGCTTCGCGGAGCTCGGGAACGATGTCGTCTGCGCGGACGTCAACTCGCAGAAAGTTGCGCTTTTGGAACGCGGCGCGAGTCCGTTTTTTGAGCCTGGCTTGCAGGAGAAGCTCGAGCGGAGCAAACGCGAAGGCCGGCTCTCGTTCACGACCGACCTGCACGCGGCCGTCGCGACCGGCGACCTCCTCTTCATCTGCGTCGGCACGCCCGCCGCGCACAACGGCAAGGTCGACCTGCAGTACGTTGAAGCGGTCGCGCGGACGATTGGCGAACACCTCGACGGCGAGAAGCTCATCGTCATCAAGAGCACCGTGCCCGTCGGGACCGCGGCGCGCTTGAGGACCGTCATCCGAGAAGCGCTCGACAAGCGAAAGGCCAAACACCAGTTCCGCATCGTCAGCAATCCCGAATTCTTACGTGAAGGCGCCGCGGTCAACGACTTCTTCAACCCAGACCGGGTCGTCATCGGTCTGGAACAAGACGACACGGTCTCGAGAGAAGTGATGGAGAAGCTCTACCGGAGCGTCGCGCGCGCCAACCGGCCGATCGTCTTCACCGACAACAAGAGTGCGGAGCTCATCAAATACGCGAGCAACGCGATGCTCGCGACCAGGATTAGCTTCATGAACCAGCTCAGCCAGTACTGCGAAGCGGTCGGTGCGGACATCACCGCGGTCTCGAAAGGCATGGGTTTCGACTCGCGCATCGGCAGCCGGTTCCTCCAGCCAGGCGTCGGGTACGGCGGCTCGTGTTTTCCAAAAGACGTGCAAGGGTTGATTACGAGCGTGAAGGATGCCGGTTGCGACGCGTCCATCTTCGAAGCGGTCCACGAGGTGAACGAGACGCAGAAGCGCAGTCTCGCGCCGAAGATTGAGACGCTCCTCGGGAAAGACTTGCGTGGGAAGCGCGTCGCCTTGTGGGGGCTCGCCTTCAAGCCGAAGACTGACGACATCCGCGAAGCGCCTTCATTGGTCATCGCGTCGTGGCTTCTCGAGAAAGGAGCGTCGGTCGCTGCGTTCGACCCTGAAGCGATGACAAACTTCAAGAAAGACTTTCCGCGCATCGAGTACGGCGAGAACCCGTACGACGTCCTCAAGGACGCTGACCTTCTCGTCCTCGTCACGGAGTGGGACGAGTTCCGCAACCCGGACTGGGAACGCGTCAAACAGCTCATGCGGACGCCGAACGTGATTGACGGGCGGAATATATACCTCGCGTACCGCGAAGACCTCGCGAAGCTCGGTTTCTTGTACAGCGGCGTCGGCGTCTCGAAGGGCGTTCCCGTCGAGTCAGGACGCCGTGAGGCACCATCTGCCTCGAAAGTGCCGAAGCTCGTAGCGAAGCGGAGCGTGAAACGCCGATGAGAGTCATCGTGACTGGCGCAGCTGGCTTCATCGGCAGCCACGTCGCGGAAGCGCTCCTCGAACGCGGCGACGCAGTCCTCGGCATCGACGAGGTGAACGAGTACTACGACCCGCGCCAGAAAGAGGCGAACTTCGCCCTCCTCCGAAAGCACTCGAAGTTCTCGTTCCTCAAACTCGACATCCGCGACGCTCCAACTTTGACTGCTGCGTTCATCGAGTTCAAGCCGGAAAAGGTCATCCACCTCGCCGCCCGCGCTGGCGTCAGGCCGAGCATCGAGCAACCGCGGTTGTACTACGAAGTGAACGTGCTCGGCACCCTCAATGTGCTTGAGGCGATGCGCGCCGCGCACGTCAACGACCTCGTCGCGGCCTCCTCCTCCAGCGTGTACGGGAGCCGGAACCCGACGGCCGGCGCCTTCAAGGAGGACGACCGCGTCGACACGCCAATCAGCCCGTACGCGGCGAGCAAGAAAGCGATGGAAGAGCTCTGCCACGCGTACCACGAGCTGCATGACCTCAACATCACACTCCTCCGCTTCTTCACCGTCTACGGACCGCGCGGCCGGCCGGACATGGCCTTGTACAAGTTCCTCGACGCAGTCCACCACGACGAGCCGATTACCGTCTACGGCGATGGGTCGACGGCTCGAGACTACACGTACATCGCGGATATCACCGCCGGCGTCCTCGCCGCAGTCGACAAACCCTTCCCGTACGAAGTCATCAACCTCGGCAACGACCACCCCGTCAGGATGGACGAAGTCCTGAAGACGATCGAACGCGTTGCGAAGAAAGCTCCGAGAATCGTGCGTGAACCCCCGCACCCCGCGGACGTCCCGTACACGTGCGCAGACCTGGCGAAAGCGAAACGGCTCCTCAACTACGCGCCGAAGACGAAACTCGCAGACGGGATCGCAGCGTTGAACGAGTGGCTTTTCACCGCGGAACGTTTGCTTGACAGTTCACAGCATAAGGCGCTGTAGCGGTGATCTTGTGACTGATTCTCCAACGTATGCTCATCGCGCAGTCAAGGGCTATCTACTCGTGCTCATTTTCACGGTGCTTGCAGGCCTCGCCGGTTATCTCTTCCGTGTCATCCTCGCGCGGCAACTCTCAACCGTCGAATTCGGCCTCTTCTTTGCCATCTTCACGTTCTATTGGCTTCTTGAGTACTTCCGTTCGTGGGGGCTCGCCTCTGCTCTCGCTAAATTCATTCCTGAGTTTTTAGCTAAGAATGAACACCTCAAGATCGATAATGCTTTCAAGCTTGTTACCGGATTCCATCTCGTCACGGGCATCCTCCTCGGAATCTTCTTCTTCTTCACCGCAGGATTCTTCGCGCGCCATTACTTCCATAATCAGACGGCGGTCCTCGCAATTCAAGTTTTTGCTGTCGCGTTTGTCATGAGAGGCGTTAAGGACGACCTGCGACTCTTCTTCCAAGGTTTTCAAGATATGTTCTGGTATGCAGTCATCTACTTCCTCGAGAACAGCTTTCTCCTCCTCGTAGTTCTCCCCCTCCTCCTCGTCACGAAGACTGCGCTCGCTCCCGTCCTTGCATATGTTATCGTCTTCACTCTCATCACAATTCTCTCTGCATTTGTGATGCTCCGGAAACGGAACCCGTTCAAGACGAAGTTCTCCTATTCGCCGCGCCTTGTTCGGCAACTCTGGTCGTACGGGTTCGCCCTCATGCTCGGCGGCTTGGCGAGCATGGTCTACTTGTACACTGACACGCTCATCCTCACGTACTTCCGTTCGCTCTCGGAAGTCGGCGTGTACGGCGCGACCGTCACCATAGGAATGACGCTCACCTTTCTTACAACCCCGCTCGTCGCAGTCCTCTATCCGATGATGAGTGAGCTTTGGGCCGGGAAGAAACGTTCGTTGCTTCGCGAGAACCACAACCGCGCCAGCACGTACATGCTCGCTATCGTTCTCCTCCCCGCGCTCGTCGTGTTCGCCTTTCCTGAACCGATCCTTCGTCTCCTCTTCGGTGAGGAGTATGTCGCCGGCGCTTTCACGCTTCGCATTCTCATTCTCGCGACGCTCTTCCTCGTCCTCGCGACCTTCCAGCTCAACACACTCAACGCGACCGGACACGCGAAGGTCGCACGCAATCTCGGCGTCGCAGTAGCGCTCTTGAACCTCGTCGCGAACCTCTTGTTCATCCCATCGTACGGTATGGTCGCGGCTGCGGCGACGACGTTCGCGAGCTACTTCACGCTCTTCGTCGCCTCAACGTTCACGCTTCGCTCTCGGCTCGGCTTCAAGACGCCGTGGCTACGCTGGCTTCGTTGCACCTTGGCGGGCGCTGTCGGTCTCGCGACCCTTCTTCTCGCGAAGTTTGTCATCGGCGGACCTCTTTGGGTGCACGTCGGCGTTCCCGTTCTCTTTGGCGGCCTCGCGTATGCGTTCGCGCTCTTCCTCTTCCACGGCTTGACGCGCGACGACTGGCAGTTCTTCCTCACTCATTTTCCCTTCGCGCGTCGACTCGCGTTCTGGCAGAATGAAGCGTTCTGAACGAGGAGAGTCTGCGCGTTTGACATACCGTATCTCTTTTACCTGTCGAGCCAGGAGAGGTGCGGGCCGGTGTGGGCGTTGAACCACGAACCGCACGACTTACAGAAAAAGCGCGCAAGTCCGTTCCTTTCCGTGCCTCGTCGAACGATAGACCAGTACTTGCCTTCTTTTTCCCTGCGACGTCCGCAGTGTGGGCAGACGCAATAGATGGTCTTTTCATCGATGATAACCAAGGGCGGGCCTTTGCGGGTTTTTCGTGTGTCGATTCTCCGTCTTTCGAGAACCACTTCTCTTTTTTATGCTTTGTGAAAAAAGCGCGCATCATTCATAAAGCTTAAATACGCTCCCTCGGTCTTTCGAGGACGTTCCGGAGGCATCTCTATGAATCTTCGTGATGAACTCAAGACTGGCAAAAAACGGCTCGCAATCTGGGGTCTCGGCTACATCGGCTTCTCGTCTATGGCACACTTCGCTCATGAAGGTGTCAAGTGCATCGGCACCGACATCCTCCAATGGCGGATTGACGCGGTGAACCGGGGGGACGCGACGACCACGAATCTCGAATACTGGATCGGCTTCGACATCAAGCCTCTCGCACGCGAGAAGGTCATCCATGCGACACTTGACTGGCAGGACCTCGTCAAGCCCGATGTGGCAGTCCACCTCGTCACAATCCCGACGGAGAAGGACGGCAAGCCGTACCACGACATCCTGAAAGACGTCATCGAGAAAATCGCGACGTTCAAGAGCGTCAAGACCGACCATCCTGTGCTCGTCATCGTCGAGAGCACGCTCACGCCGACCGTGGTCGACCACCTCGTCATCCCGTTGCTGAAGCAGAAAGGGCTCGAGGTCGGCAAGGACATCCTCCTCGGCGTCGCCCCGCGCCGCGATTGGTTCACGGCGGCGGACAAAGGCTTGAACGTCCTTCCGCGAGTCGTCGGCGGCACGACGTCGGAGACGACCGACCTGATGGCGGACGTGCTCGGCATCATCTGCAAGAATGTCATCAAGGCGCCGGACCACAAGCACGCGGCCATCGTCAAAAGCATCGAGAACGCGTACCGTCAGCTCGACATAGCATTCGCGAATCAGTTGACGCTCGCATACCCTGACATGGACATGAAGTGCATCCTCGAGATGGTCGGGACGAAGTGGAACGTGAACACGTACCGCCCGAGCTTCGGCACGGGTGGTTATTGCATCCCGCTCGCCCCGCAGTATGTCCTGGAAGGTGCGAAGAACCCGGAAGAGCTCACCCTCCTCCAGGCGAGCCTGAAGACCGACTTCGGACAGCCCGCGCGCGTCGTGAAGAGCCTGCTCAAGCGCGGCGTGAAGAAGGTCGGCGTCCTCGGCATCGCGTACACGCAAGACCTGCAGGTGCACGTCCTCAGCCCCATCCTCCCCGTCATCAAGGGATTGAAAGAGGCGGGCGTCCAGGTCAAGGTGAACGACCCGTACTACAAGGACGAAGACCTGAAGAAGATCACCGGTTGCGAGACGTTCGCCTTCCCCGACGGGATGGAAGGGTTCGACACGATACTCCTCGGCGCGGGCCACATGCCGTACCACTTCATCGACCACGGCCGCATCCTCGCGAACCTCAAATCGTGCACGCTCGTCATCGACAACAGCGACCGGACGATCTGGAAAGAGATCAACTTCCCGAAGAGCGTCCAGTACTACGCGACCGGCCAGGCGCACTGGCTCGACTGAAGACGACGGACAGTAGTGGAGAACGGACGGAGATGATACCATGAAAGCACTCGTCACGGGCGGCGCCGGGTTCATCGGTAGCCACCTCGTCGAAGCGTTGGTCAACGAAGAGCATTTCGACGAGGTCGTCGTCCTCGACACGCTCAACAAGGGCAAGGTCGAGAGCATCAAGCACCTCATCGACACGAAGAAGGTGCGCCTCATCGAGGGTGACATCCGCTGCCGCGACATCGTGGACGAAGCGATGCAAGGCGTTGACTACGTCTTTCACACCGCAGCAATCCACATCACGCAGAGCAGCAAGTCGCCGGACGAGTGCATTGATATCAACATCCAAGGCAGCTACAATGTCTTCCGCTCCGCGCTCGACCACAAGGTCAAGCGCGTCATCTTCTCCTCCTCATCGAGCGTGTACGGCGACCCGCGCAAGCTGCCCATGCACGAGGACGACCAGCTCTATCCTGCAGAACCATATGGCGCAGCGAAACTTTATGCGGAACACTTGCTGCAACACCTTGCCAAGCAAGGCTTGCAGTGGAACGCGCTCCGCTACTACAACGTGTACGGGGAACGCCAAGCAGCGCACGCGTACTACACGACTGTCGTCATCCACTTCATCAAGCGTATCATGAACGGTGAAGCGCCGACGATTGACGGGAAGGGCGATCAGAGCATGGACTTTACGCACGTCTCGGATGTCGTCCGCGCGAACATCGCCGCGATGAAGTCCGAGGCGGTGAACGAGGCGTTCAACGTCGGCACTGGCCGGAGCACGACGATCAAGGAGCTCGCCGAGATTATCATCAAAGCGCTCGGGAAAGACGTCAAGCCGATCTTCCGCGACCGCGAAGTCCTCGTGACTCGCCGTCAGGCCGACACGAAGAAAGCGGAGAAGCTTCTCGGGTTCACGGCGAAAGTGACTGTCGAAGAGGGTATGACGCTCGTCGCGCGCGAGATCGCGGCGCATCCGGAGAAGTACGGGAGCTGAGGTGACCATGATGGCCTTGCAGAAGCTGCAGAAGCGCGCGGAGTTCCTCCCCGTCGGCAAGCCGGTCCTCGGCCCCGCGGAGATTGACGCTGTCGTCGACGTCCTGAAGAGCGGCTGGCTCACGACCGGGCCGAAAGTGAAGGAGTTCGAAGAGGGCGTGCAGCAGTACATCGGGTGCAAGAAGGCCATCGGCCTGACGAGCTGCACTGGTGGCCTGCACCTCGCGCTCGCCGCAATCGGCCTCAAGCCCGGCGACGAAGTCATCGTTCCTGCCTACACGTTCGCGGCCACCGGTCACGTCGTCGCGTGGCTCGGCGCCCGCCCGATCCTCGTGGACGTCGAACCGGACACGTTCAACATCGACCCGGCGGCAATCGAGAAGGCGATCACGCCGCGCACGAAAGCGATTATCCCCGTGCATTTCGCCGGCCACGCGTGCGACATGGATAGGATACTCGCAATCGCGAAACAGCAAAAGCTCCACGTCATCGAGGACGCGGCGCACGCAATCGGCACGGACTACAAGGGGAAGAAGATCGGCTCGTTCGGCGACGCGGCAGTCTTCAGCTTCTACGCGACGAAGACGATTACGACGGCGGAAGGCGGCATGCTCGTCACAAACGACGAAGCGTTTGGCCAGCGCGTCAAGCGCTTGTCATACTTCGGCGTCGACAAGGACGCGTTCGGACGGTACTCAGACAAGGGCACGTGGTACTACGAAGTCCTCGAGCTCGGGTACAAGTACAACATGGACAACATCCAAGGAGCGCTCGGCGCCGAACAGCTCAAGAAGATAGAGGATTTCATCGAACGAAAGCGGCAACTCGCGGAACGGTACACGAAACTCCTCGCCGGCATCGACGGCATCGCGCTGCCGTCGGCGAAGCCGTACACGAGGCATTCGTGGCACCTTTACCCAATCGTCATCGACAGCAAGAAGCTCGGCATCACGCGCGACAAGCTCATCTTGGCGCTGAAGGCGTGGAACGTCGGCACGAGCGTCCACTTCATCCCCTTACACTTGCATCCGCACTACCAGAAAGCGTACGGCTACAAACGCGGCGACTTCCCGGTTGCGGAACGGCTGTACGACGGCGAGATCTCGCTCCCGCTGTACGCCGGCATGACGGAGAAGGACGTCGACTACGTCGTCGCAGCGATACGCGAGTGCCTCAGAGGCTGAGCGATGAAACAAGCGGAAGTCCTCGTTATCATCCAGGCCCGTTACGGCGCAACCCGTCTCCCGGGAAAAGTCTTGCTCGAGTTAGCTGGAAAGCCGCTCATCCAGCACACGATCGAACGTGCGAGAGCGGCATCGAACGTCGACGAAGTCCTCCTCGCGACGAGCACGAACCCGGAGAACGACCCTCTCGAAGAACTCTGCAAGAGACTCGGCGTGCCGTGTTTCCGCGGTTCCGAAGACGACGTCCTCGATCGGTTCGTCAAGGCGGCGGAACCCTACCATCCGCGCCTCGTCGTCCGCATCTGCGGCGATGAACCGCTCCTCGATCCGGAGATTGTCGAGAAGGCGATTGCGCTCCATGATGAGAACAAGGCTGAATATTCGACGACGATCGGCACGGTGCCCACCGGGCTTGACATCGAGGTCGTCAACTTCGACGTCCTCCAACGCGTTGCGACGACGGCAACCGTGGTGCCGCATCGCGAACACGTGACGAAATACATCCTCGATCACGGGAATGAGTTTGCTATTCAACACCTCGACTTCGGCCCTGTCGCCGCGCGTCCCGACATCGTCCTCACGGTCGACACGAAGGGCGACTTCGACTTCGTGACGAAGATTTACGAAGGCCTGCGCGGGGAGAGCCGCGGGACGATGCAGAAAATCATCGGACTGGTCGACGCCGACATCGTGAAACGCAGGCCGACAATCCTCCTCAGGGCTGACGCGACGAAGGAGAAAGGCATCGGCGACGTCGTCACGTTGCTGAACATCGCGGATGAGCTGCAGGACGACTTCCAGTTCGTCGTCGCGACGTGCAGTGGGCCGGAGGGTCTCAGCTTCATCAAGAGCAGAGGGTACACGACGCTCGAGTTGGCGGAGTCAAGAATGGTCGAACCGGTACGCGCGTTCTGTAACCGCCACTGCATCACGCACGCAATAGTTCAATTGATGCCGAACGATGCAGCGTATCTCGAATCCTTATCATCATTTTTGAAGCTTCTCACGGTCGACTTCGAAGGCGATGTCGACATCCACGCTGACATACTACTCTACTGGGATGTCGTCCCGTTCCCGAACACGTACCGGTTCAACGGTGCTCCGCTCGTGCTCTCAGGCTCAGAGTACGTCCCCCTTCGCAGAGAGATTGCGATGAAGGCGAAGACCGCGCATGCCGAACGATTGAGAAAGATTGTGGTGAGTCTGGGTGGTGCCGACCCTCACGACGTCACGTTGAGGCTCGCGAAGACTATCGTGCAAACACCGGGGTTACTGGAACGATACGAGTGGGCGTTCACCCTCGGTCCCGCATTTCGGAAAGAAGACGAGATCGCTTCAATTCTGGAGGGAAAAAATACCCGGGTGCTTCGCGCCCCTCCCGACATCCACTGCGTTTTCTCCGACAGCGACCTCGTCATCGCCAACGGCGGTTTCACCGCCTTCGAACTCTGCGCGCTCGGCGTCCCCTTCATTGGCGTGAGCGAACTCTCGTGGGAACGGCGACGCCTCGACGAGCTCGAACGCCGCGGAGCGTGCCTCCACTTGCGCAACCTTGATGAACTCGTCGCGCTTCTCACGAAGCTCGAAGGACGTGAAGAACGGATGGTGCTTGCCGAGAAGGCGCGCACGGTCGTCGACGGCAAAGGGTGCGAACGCATCGCGGCACGCCTCCGGGAACGGTGGATTCCATGAGGACGATTAGCATCAGGGGGAAGAAGATTGGCGGCGACGCGCCGTGCTTCATCATCGCGGAAGTCGGGATCAACCACAACAACGAGCTCGAGACCGCGAAGAAACTCATTGATGTCGCGGCAGACGCCGGCTGCGACGCCGTCAAGTTCCAAGCGTTCAAAGCGAAACGCATGTACCCACGCAGCGCTGGCAAGCTCGACTGGAAAGATGAAAAAGGAGAATATTCGTACGACATCTTCGAGGCGAACGAGCGCTTCGAGCTGCCCGACGACTGGTGGGGCATCCTCTACGACTATGCGCATCGCAAAGGGCTCGTCTTCTTCGCCAGCGCTTCCGATGAGAAGACTGCGGACCTCATCGAACCGTACACTGACTTGTTCAAGACGACGAGCTTCGCCATCACCCACCTTCCTCTACTGAAACATCTCGCGATGAAGCGGAAACCGCTCATCTTCTCGACTGGGACGGCGACGTTCGACGAGATTGAGGAAGCGTATGGCGCCGTGAAGGACGTGAACGATCGCGTCATCATCCTCCATTGCGTCTCGGAATACCCGACGCCGCTCGAGCACGTGAACCTGGCCGCTATGGACGCCCTCGCGGAGCGTTTCCCCGACGCGATTATCGGCTGGTCGGACCACACGAGCGAAGCCGCCGACGCGCCGGTCGCCGCCATTGCTCATGGCGCGAAAGTCATTGAGAAGCACATCACACTGGACCGGTCCATGCAAGGGCCGGACCACTTCTTCGCTCTCGAGCCGGCGATGCTCCAACACATGGTCAGAGCCGTCAGGGACGCTGAAGCCGCTCTCGAACGCGGGGAACGCATCGCGGTCGACTCCGTCATCGATGGGCATCGAGACCGGAAGATGACGGCTCGGGAACTGTACCTACGGAGCTTCGCTCGCCAGAGCGTCATGACGACGAAGGCCTTGAAGAAAGGCAGCGTCATCACGAAAGCAGACATCGCCGTTCTCAGGAACGGCACGAAAAGGCCAGGGCTCGAACCGAAATGGTACGACGCCCTCTTATCGGAAGCGTACGTCTTGACGCGGGACTGTGAATCGGAGCACGTCCTGAAAGAAGGTGATGTCAGGAAGCTGAGCGTCAGCGGCGGGGGCGAGGTGACGGTTCATGAGCACGACGTCCGTCAGGCGACGGCGGCGGAACGCTCGGCCCTCACGGATTTTCTCGTCGCTCACGGTTCCGGCGAGCCAGAAGCGTTCCCTTTCGACAGACGCTCGTTCTTCGGAAAGCGAGCGGACGAGTTCCTCAGTGCCGAGGGGAAAGCCGTCCTGGTCGTCGACGACGGCATCCTCTGTGGCGCGCTCCTCTCCGAGCGTCTCGCATTCGACTCAGGCCACTTCGGCGTCGAGACCTATCGGATACGCGATCTCGTCGCGAGCACCGCCCTCGCCGACGACGAGGCTGCACCGGTCGTTGCCGCCCTCCTCGCCGCATTCTTCGCCATGGCCGCGTCGAGAGGCGCCTCCTTCATCCACTGCAAGATTGGCGATGAACGGACGACGATCTCCCGATGCCTGGAACAGGCCGGTTTCACACTCATCTCCCATGATCTCACCTTCGTGAAGGAGTGCCGGAACGCCGAACGCGAAATCCCGATTCGCTCCTTCACCCGAGAAGACGTGGAGCGCATCGTCGAGATCTCGAATGTATGCTATACGAAGACGAGATTCCACGTCGATCCTCGCATCCCGCGTGAGAAGGCGGACGGTTTGCAGGCGTCGTGGGCGCGGAACTGTTGCGTCGACGGCCTCGCTGACGACGTCCTCGTCGTCGAGCTCGACGGCCGGGTGGCGGGCTACATCGCCTGCAGCGTCGAGAAGGGCGTGCCGTTCGAGACCGTCACGCTCGGTCGGATCATCCTTTTCGGCGTCGACCCTGCTTTCCAACGGCGCGGCCTCGGCACGATGCTCCTCGAAGGCGCTTCCCAGTGGTTTTTCAAGCATGGTTGCTCGCACATCGCTGTCGAGACGCAGCAACGGAACGCGGCGGCGATACGAGCGTATACACGCCAAGGCTTCAGGCCCGTTGCAGGAGTCAAGGCGTATCACTGGTGGAGAGCATGAGTGGACAATCAGCATGGGGTGATGAACGATGAAGGTTCTCGTGATTTCGTGCCATCCGGATGATGAAGTCTTGGGCGTCGGCGGCACCATCCTGCAGCATCGGGCTGTAGGCGATGACGTCCACGTCGCGATGGTCACCGACGGTTGTTCCGGCGTCTATGATGCAAGCAAGAAAGCGCTCCTCGCCGATTCCTTGAAGCGCTGCGCCAACCACCTTGGCGTCACGCGCATCCACGAGCTCGACCTCCCGAACCAGCGGCTCGACACGCTCCCGCTCATCGAGATTGCGCAACACCTGGAGAGAGTGATCGCGGCAGTACATCCCGACGTTGTCTACCTGCACAACAAGGACGATGTGAACCAAGACCATCAAGTTGTGTACAAGGCCGGCCTAATCGCCACGCGGCCGTACGCTTGCGAGAACCTCAAAGCAGTCTACCTTTACGAGGTCCCCTCCTCGACGGAAGCGGGCGACGCGTCCTTCGCTCCCGACTATTTCGTCGACATCACCGCGCAGCTCGAGCGGAAAATAGAGGCTTTCGCGCTCTACGAGACGGAACTGAAACCGGCGCCGCACCCCCGTTCACCGGAGGCGATTCGCGCGCTGGCGAGAGTTCGGGGATTCCGCGTGAACGTGCACGCTGCTGAGAGCTTCGTGACCGTTTGGAGGAGAGCATGAGACTCGTCGTCATCGCGGCGCATACTGTCGGCCGATATGCGGTCGAGCGGATACTCGCGTCCGGCCACGAGCTCTCCGCAATCATCACCTTGGATGATGAGGCGCGGCTTGCGAAAGCCGGGTTCCACTCGTTCCGGAAAGAGGCGAAAGAGCACGGCATCCCTTGGTACGCGGTCGGCAACATCAACAGCCCAGAGGCCCTCAGTCTCCTCCAGGGCTTGCATCCCGACCTTGTCTTCGTCCTGGGCTGGTCTCAACTCCTCCACGAGGAGGTATTGGCGGTCCCGAGCGCCGGTGTCGTCGGAGCGCACACCTCACTCTTGCCGAAGAACCGGGGGCGTTCGCCACTCAACTGGGCACTCATCAACGGTGACTCGACGGCCGGGGTGTCGCTCTTCTTCTTCACACCGGGAGCAGACACTGGGCGTCTTATCACCCAGAAGGCATTCCCCATCGAGGATAGAGACGACATTCAGACTCTTTATGACAAGGCGGAGCTGGCCTTGGGTGCGATGGTGGAGGAGTTCCTCGCTGCAGACCCGCTCCCGGAAGGCGCGTTGCAGCACGAGGAGGATTCGAGCTATCTTCCGCGACGACGGCCTTCGGATGGTCTTCTCGACTTCGTCGCCTCCGGACGCACGGTCTGCAACACTGTCCGCGCGCTGACTGAGCCATATCCTTGCGCTTATTTCTATCATCAGAGAGAGAAAGTGTTCGTCCTCTCGGCTGCGACGGACGAGCGAACGGGCGTTCCCGGCGCCGTGCTCGCCATCGCCGACGGCAGGATGCTCGTCGCGACTGGGTACGGTTCCGTCTGGCTCTCCCGTCTCAGGAAAGAAGGCCTGCCGTGGATGTGGGCGTCCGACTTTGCACGTCACGTCGGCATCCGGGTTGGGCAGTGCCTGAACGCGCCATCCGATTACGACGCTTTTGTCGAGTACCGTTTCCTCGATGATGATGGCGGGACTTATTATAAGACAAATGTCTTATTGGGTGAAGAGGGGTGTGTCAGCGTCCGTTTGGTTAATCACACCGACAACCCTGTCACGGTGGAGTTCCAGCTCTTGGTCGATGGGACTGAGCGCGAGCGTCGCACCGCACGAGTGGACGGCGGACGACGTCTCGACACGATATTCCCGTTCTCGTTCAGCACTGTCGGCGAGCACCGCTTGGAGGTCGTCGGCATCCTCCCCGAGCAGACGCGCCGCGATTATCTCGTCGTCTTCGCGCGGCAGCCTCGTGTCGCGTCGACGCGCGAGGAGCGCGGTCGGCCCAAGGGCTGACTGATGACCTTGCATTCGTGCTCCAGCAGCAACGCGTCGACGGGAACGTCCCACGGCCGAGTCTCCAAGCGTTTCTTGAGCATATGTGTGGAACAGAGCCCGACGATCGGTCGCCGCCCCTTCATAGTGGCAAGGTATCGGTCGAAATAACCCGCGCCGCGGCCTTTCCGGCCGCCATGTTCGTCGAACGCGGTCCCCGGGATGAAGAACAGGTCTATCGTTTTCTTCGGGACCGGCGTGCACGTTCGCGGTTCAAGGATTCCGAACGGTCCTTCCCGCAGCTCTTCGAGACTGGTTATCCTGCATGCAGCGAGTCTCTTCCCGGGCAGGATTTTCGGCACGACGACCACGTGAGTTTTAAGCAGTCGCGCGATGAGTTTGTGGGTGTCGAGCTCATCGTCTTTCGACACATAGATGAAGATGGTACCGAAATCCCTCGCGATCTCGTGCGCTTTCCGGAATTGGTATTTCGTCAGTCGTGGCATCATTCCTCGTCGGAAAGGCACATTTATAAACATACTGTTATTACTGGATTCTATGGTTGTGATGGACGGCAC
>DASH01000011.1 GCA_002503705.1 Candidatus Woesearchaeota archaeon UBA153
GCCGGTGCCGCCGCCCATGCCGGCGCAGACGAAGCACATGTCCGATCCTTTGATGTGCTCCTTGAGCACTTGAATGGATTCTTGCGCCGCTTCCGCGCCTTTCTGCGGGAAGCCGCCGGCGCCGAGGCCGCGTGTCGTGTCCCGTCCGATCAAGAATTTGCGGTCGGCCTCGGTCATGTCGAGGTGTTGCTTGTCGGTGTTGCACGCGATGATCTCTGCTCCTTTGACGCCTTTGTGGTAGAGCCAGTTGACCATGTTGTTGCCGGCGCCGCCGCAGCCGATGACTTTGATCTTCGCTAATCCGACGATCAGTTCGTCGTCTGTCGTTGCCCTGTTGTCTCCACGGTTTCCGGTAAAGTCCATGTTCCCCCTCGTGTGGTTCCTTTTTTTGTCGTTGGTTCCGGGGCAGAACTCGCCGACTTGCAGCGCGCCCGCTAGCGCGGGGTATACCGACGACTACAAGCCCTCGGTGGCCGTTCCCTTTCGGATTGGCTGCCGAGCCCTCCAATCGCGTGAAATAAAGCTCACGTTTTCGGAAGAATGTTTAGTTCTCGCCAAAACCTTTCAATCACTATATATAGCTTATATATAAACCTTGTCGTTATTCTAAATATACGACCAAATATATATTCTGGAGAAAATAAAATATAGAAAGGAATTCAGCTCTCGTCCGCCTCTCGTCGGAAGAGCGTCTGCTTCTCTCCGCCGTACAACCCCATCGAGCTCATCTGCTCGTACTGGCGGGCCGCCAACAAGAGGTGCAGAATCGTAAAATTGTACTTTGCCTTGATGTCGCCGATGATGCGCAGGATCGCGCTCGTATCCGCGCGCTCGCCAATCACCAGGACGTTCGCCTTCTCCTTGGTCGCCTTGCCGTGCAGGAGGATCTCATCCACTCCGTCGAGCGCGGAGACGTAGTCGACGAACTCTTCGAGCGCGCTCTTCTTGCTTGCCAAGAGCTCATCCAAGAACTTGGTCTCTTTGGACTGGTTGAGCCGGTACAATCGCAGCTTCTTGATGCGCCGCTCATCGACCACTCCCATCTTGACCAAGGTGCGTATGATCCTGTACGCGGTGGCCGGAGCGAGCCTGCTCGCCTTCGCCGCTTCGCGCACGCCGTACTCGAGTTCCGGGTGGTCCAGGAAGAGCTTCAGCAAGGCCATCCGCTTCTTGTCGAAGAGGCCTTCCAGCAATTTTGACGGCTCGACCATGGTTCTTCAGGAACGTCTGAAGTGGTGGTATTATATAAATGTATCGATTGTGAAACAGTGTTTCATTTTTGAAAAGGTAAATTTTTCGTACCAGTTCTTACGAATCAATTCGCGCAAAAAGTTCTCCTCGGGAATTGCAAGATGGTTCCTCATTTGTCAATTCCAGAATATATTTTTCAATATAGTATTTTCAGAACTCGAAAGAAAATGCACTATTTATTTTCTATAATGTAATTTTTCTACAGAATTACCGTCCTCTCTGGTGTTCGAACGCGACGTGGACCTCTTCAATCGTGGTCACTTCGTTCGGCGACCGGTCGTCGCGGACGCGGAGAATCCTGGGGAACCTGAGAGCGTACCCACTAGTATAACTGGGCGAGCGCTGGATCTCTTCGAAGGCGATCTCGAAGACCACGTCCGGCTTGACCGTGACTTCCCGGCCGGACTCTGAGAGGATGTGTGGCTTCAACAGTTCTGTGACTTGGTTGAACGTCACCCCGTCCTCCTGTTCCAACTCCTTTAGGCCGGTGCCGACCTTGCCGATCGTGACCAACTCGTTGTCGTCATCCTGGCAGGCGACCGTGAAGCTCGTCAGCCAGCCGGAACGCTTGCCTTCGCCCCACTCGGCGGCCACGACGACCAAGTCCATCGTGTCCAGGACTGGTTTGACCTTGACCATGTGGCCGACACGGCTGCCCGGCTGGTACTTGCCATCCAAGGCCTTGCACATGACGCCTTCGTTCCCCGCGGCGAGACTCTCCTTGTAGAACTTCTCTGCCGCCTTGTCGTCTGACGTGATGAGGAGTTCGCTCAGCCGGACCCGCTTCGGCACCGGCTTGATGGCTTTCTCCAAGAGTTTTCGGCGCTCGGCGAACGGCGTGTCCAAGAGCTCCTCACCATCTAAATAGAGCGCGTCGAAGATGTTCAGCTCGACCGGGAACTTCTCTTGGATGGCGGCGATGTCGTACTTGCGCCTGATGCGCTGGCTGATCTGCTGGAACGGCGTGTACTTCCCTGTTTTTGAGTCGAAACCGACGGCTTCGCAGTCGAAGATTGCGGTCTTGGCCTTGACGTGCTCTTTGACCGCTTCGACGACTTCCGGGAACTGTTCGGTGACCTCTTCTAGACGGCGCGTGAAGATGATGACCTTGTCGTCTTCCTTGTGGACTTGCATGCGGAACCCGTCATACTTGTACTCCAACGCTCCCGGCTTGCCGACGCGCTCCAAACCGGCGGCGACGCTCGGTTCGCGCTGCGCGAGCATGACTCTCACCGGTGTGAAGAGCGCGAGCGAAATCTTCTCCAACGCCTTGACGCCGCCGGTCTTCGCCGTTGCCGCGACGAGGCCGTAGTCGTTGCACCGGTCGTACGCTTTCTGGACGACGGCGAGGAGCTTGTTGTACGCGTCGCGAGTCTCTTCGTCTTTGAGACCGATATCATTCTTTTCCATATCGAAAGTTATGGGGGGGTCTAGATAAGTCCAACAGATTGCGTCGCGCAACGTCCCTTCGGCGACGCCGACACGAAGAGTTTCGAGAACGGTGCGGACCAAGAATCTTGCTTCTTCACCGGTCGCGCTGCCGAGCAACGCCGCAACCGATTTGACCTTCTGGTCGACGCTCCCCTTGCCCTCACGACCGGGGAGCTTGCGCAGCGTCTCGACGACCTCTTTCACTGAGACGTCGGTCGCGAACAGAGCTGTTTGTTTCTTCTTCTCGCTCAACAACGCGGCGACCTTGCCCAAATCGCCCTCTTTCTTCCAAAGACTCGTGACTTTCGCTTCGGTATTCCCGGTGGCCGCGGCGATCGCCTTGACCGCGAGCGCGGTCGAGAAGCCGAGGTTGCGCGAATCCCACGACGGGAAGACCCTGCCCTGGAGGAGAAGAATGGTGCGTTCAAGTTCCGCTTCGGGAACCTTCTTCAAGAACTCGGACAACAATCGAGTCTTCTCCAACCGTTTAGAGGTCGACTCCAACGACTGGTAGACAGAGACTAAGGAGGAGTAGTGCATCGGAGAAAAGGGGTGTTGTGTCTATTTAAAAGTTAAGATTTTGCTTGCAGGTACGACTCGAGCGATGTGTACTTTTCCGGCAAGTAGTGTTCTGAGGCACGAATCGCGCCGACGCGTTGGAACTCGACGTCCGCGAAGTCGCGGCCGACGATTGAGCAGATGCTCTCGAGGAGTTGGAGGTACTCGGGCGTCATGGCGAACGTCTGCATGACGGGTAACGCCTTATGGGCTCGCTCCCCAGGGATGTTGACGAGATTGATTGGGCAGAGCTCGGGACGGTCCATGGTGATGATCATCGGGACCGGGACTGAGATGATGATTCCCTCCTTCTTCATCCTGAGATAGGCATCATTGTACTCTTTCTTCCGCTCAGTGAAGTGACGTTGATCCTCGAGGCCGACCGTCCGGTAGACGAACTCCTCTTTTTCGAGTTTGTGTTCGCGAGCGTGATCGGCGATTGCACGATTCACCTGTTTCCAGACGCGCATGGCGGAGTTGCCGCTCTTCACCTCGTCAAGGGAGAGGAGATACTGCTGAGTGCCTGCGATATGCGTCTCTTCGAGATAGTTCCGCATCCAGGAGTAGAGGATGTGCTTGACGTCCACCATTGAACTTGAAGCGGGAATGTATTCGTGCTCACGGTCGAGGACTGCGGAGTCCATGATTGAGAGAACGTCGATGAGTGGCACCGCGCCTTTCAGCGGTATCAAGAGCGTCGCGGGATTCTCCTTCTGAATGATGTCGGCGATATCGCCAACACTCTTCGCGAAGGCCCTGATAGTTTCCGGTGATCGTGGGTCCACCATGATGTCTCTAGGTCGGTGCGTATTTATATAGTTTTTCTTTTTTATCTACTGAAAAGTGGTATCTAATCCAACTTTATTATTTTCCATATAGTTATTTTCCGGTCAATCTCCGAGTGCCCCGCCACTACCTATTTAAACCTCGTTCGTTTCGCTCGCCGCATGGGCCTTTTCGACGACGTCCTCGGCAGCGGCGAGTCGCTCTTCAAGAACGAGGACGCGCTCGAGTACGAGTTCTTGCCGAAGATCCTCCCGTTCCGGGAGCGCGAGCAGCGTGAACTGGCGGGTTGCATCGCTCCTCTGTTGCAGGGCCGGAACGGCCGCAACGTCCTCGTCCACGGCGCGCCGGGCATCGGGAAGACCGCCGCGGCGCGAGCTGTCCTGCGCGAAGTCGAGGAGAAGTCGGAGGACGTCAGCGTCGTCTACTTGAACTGTTGGCACGCGAACACGACGTACAAAGTCTATCTCGAGATTTGCGACCAGCTCGGGTACAAGTTCACGCAGAACAAGAACAGCACGGACTTGCTGAAAGTCTTGACGAGCATGATGAACAAGAGGACCGCGGTGCTCGTCTTCGACGAGATCGACAAGGCGGAGGAGTTCGACTTCCTCTACGGCCTCGTCGAAGAGCTCTTCAAAAAGTCCTTGATTCTCATCACGAACTACAAGAGCTGGCTCTTGGAGTTGGACGAGCGTGTCAAGAGCAGAGTCATGCCTGAGCTCATCGAGTTCCGGCAGTACGACGCGAAAGAGACGCGGGAGATCCTCAAGCAGCGCCTCGACGCGGCCTTCGTCCCCGGCGTCTGGGAGCCGGCGGCGTTCGACCTCGTCGCCGAGCGTGCGGCTACGTCGCGAGACATCCGCGCTGGTTTGTTCCTTCTCAAGCAGGCGGGGCAGCGCGCGGAGAGCGTCGCGTCGAAGAAAGTGACGGCGGAGCACGTGCGGAGTGCGGTCGCCGCGATCGGCGAGTTCACCGTGAAGAGCAAGGATGATTTGGGCGAGGAGGAGCAGTTCATCTTCGACCTCATCAAGAAGCAGGACGGCGCGATGAAGATGGGCGACGTGTACAACGAGTACAAGCGCCAGGGCGGGAAGGCGAGCTACAAGACGTTCCAGCGGAAGATCGCCGCGCTCGACGAAGGGCGGTTCATCAGCCTCGAGCGGAAGACGGGCGACGGCGGGAACACGACGCTCGTCAACCGGAAGATCACGGACTACTAGATTCGTCTCGAGAAGTTCTCGACGTCCTTATTTTCATTTAACTCTTGCCGCGGCGTTCGTTACCGGTGCAGCATTCCCGTCATTTCCCGTCGGGATTCCTCGTCGTCATCGTCGTTATTTTCATATGACTTTCGGCGGCGTCTTCGAACGGCTCGCGCCTTCCTCGTCCTCCCTGATTATTTTTGTCCAACTTCTTCCGACGTTATACGAATATTTCTTCCCGTTTCCCCGAGCACGGATTTGTCGTACGGAAATCCCCTCGAGGCGTTTTCGAGGGAAAACTATATAAAGGGGTCTTCCCGAGGACGAATCACACTTAGTTGAGGTGGTGTTAACCATGGCAGAAGTTTTGGTGAAGTGTGGAGTCAAGCGGCAGCCCGGCTATCTCTATTTCATCGACAAGAAGGGCAATGTCGCGCGCGTCCAGATGGCCCGCGCCGGGAAGAAGACGAGCAAGGCCCAGCAGGTCCTCGTGAAGTGCGGCGTCAAGCGCCAGAAGGGCTTCCTCTACTTCCTCGACAAGAAGGGGAACGTCGCTCGCGCCAAGATGGCCCGTGGCGGCAAGCGCAAGAAGAGATAAATCTCTCTTCTGAAACCCTTTTCACAACTTCTTTTTCTTTCGTCCTGCTTCGACTTCTCAGTCGGCGACGCCACTGACGTCAGGAGCGGTACCGTCCATCGGGTGAGCGCGCATCCGAAGAACGAGCAAGGTGCCGAGGGGGACTTGCCCCCTACGGGGATACGGCACCTGCTGAGCGGACAGCGAAGCGCGAACAGGACGGTAGCGCGACGAGAGGATTTGGATGGTGTCGTCGCAGGGTCGAAACATTCTTAACTAGGGCGTTCTCAGAATCACGCATGGCCTTGCTCGAGGACCGGGACATCGACGAGTGGTTCGACGAGGAGAAACGACGGTTGAGCGACGAGCTCTTCGACCAGCTCGACAGAGGCGTCGAACCGGAAAAAGCGGTTCCGCGGTTCAACAAGGAGTTCCGAAGACTCCTCGAGACGTACGACAAGAATTACCGCGTCGCGGCGAGCGTCGCGGCGAGAAAAGCGCTCGTCGACGCGCCGTTGCGCCGGTTCCGCGAGTGGCGTCACGACCGCGCGACCGCGCTCTCGCTCTGGTGGAAGCAGAAAGCCGAGGAGCGCCACCGCGCCAAGTTCGAACGCGAGTACCGACGGCTGTTCCATCTCAAGAAGAAGACGTTCTGAGGCGGCTTTTATTCCTTCGCCCATTGGCCCATCATGACGCTTCGGCCACAGGCCGACGATTGCTGGCGCGGCCAGGATTTTCTCGTCATCCGTCAGGAATTTCTCGTTCTCGTTCGTCGTGTTTTTCTCGTACGAGTACCGGCGTTTCGTCCCGTACGTTCCTACGACTGCGAACGACGACTAGGAATTTTTGCCGCGCCAGCACGTACCGAGCCGCGCTCGGCGTTCATACGCCTTAGAACGTCAAGAAGAGGCTCTTCGGCAAATCGCTGTCGCGCGGTCACCAGCTGCTCGCCTCATCGCTTTGTTCTCAGCTTCTGTCGCGACCACCCCGTAGGGGGCGAGTCCCCCGTCGCTCATCGTTGTGAATGCTGCGAGAGGCTCGCCTGACGCTGGTGACCGTCCATTTGCCGAAGAGCCTCAAGAAGAAGAAAATTTAAAAACAATCCTTGAAGTCGTTCTTCTCAGTCGGCATCCTTGACGACGCACCAACCCGAGCCGCGTCCGAGCAGACGCTCCGCGGCTCCCAGACGGCATCGGCCGTCGGCCACCAGAATGGCCTCTTGCGCGTTGTTCCGGGTGCGAAGCGTCAAGGGGTCGAACGCGAGTTCTCGACCCTGAACGGGCCTGCGACGGCTCTCAAAGGTGACAGTATGAAGTATGAAGAGATGGAGTTGAGCGAGACGCTCAAGAAGAACCTCGCCGCGAACAACATCATCACGCCGTCAGAGATCCAGGCGCGCGCCATCCCGGCGATCCAGCACGGGCATGACGTCCTCGCGGAGAGCGAGACGGGGAGCGGGAAGACGCTCGCGTTCGCCCTGCCAATCCTCGAGTCGTTGCAGCACGAGCACGACACGGTGCAAGCGCTCATCCTCTGCCCGACGCGCGAGCTCGCCAAGCAGGTCGCGGGCGAGTTCGAGAAGTACGGCGCGGGCTTTGACTTGCAGTTCATCACCGTCTACGGCGGCGTCGGGTACGAGCCGCAGATTGAGGGCTTGCGCGAGGCGGACATCGTCATCGGCACCCCCGGGCGTATCCTCGACTTGATGGAGCGGAACGCGCTCAAGCTCGACCGCGTCCGCTACCTCGTCCTCGACGAGGGGGACCGGATGCTCGACATGGGGTTCATCGACGACATCGAGCGCATCCTCGACGCGACGCCGGACGACCGCCAGACCGTGCTGTTCAGCGCGACGATCAGCTACGCGATTGAAGTCTTGAGCGAACGGTACCTGCACCGCCCCG
The DNA here is from genome assembly GCA_002503705.1 of Candidatus Woesearchaeota archaeon UBA153. Classification (GTDB taxonomy): domain Archaea; phylum Nanobdellota; class Nanobdellia; order Woesearchaeales; family UBA525; genus UBA153. The sequence continues at coordinate 7,710 of DASH01000011.1, forward strand.
CGGTCATCAGGGCGAAGAGCGACGAAGTCAGAGGGCACCTGTTCCAAGGCTATTACGTCGTCAACCCGTGGCAGAAGATCAGCCTGCTCGCGCACCTCATCAAGCGCGCGGTGAACCCGCACGCGCTCGTCTTCTGCCGCACCATCGTCGCGACCGACCACGTCGCGAACGAGCTCGCCAAACGCGGCATCAAGGCTCGCGCTCTCAACGGGGATATGAGCCAGGCGAAACGCGAGCAGACCGTCTCTGAATTCATGACGAAACAGTACAACGTCCTCGTCGCCACCGACGTCGCCGCTCGAGGATTGCACATCGACGGCATCACGCACGTCTTCAATTACGACTTGCCGGACGAGGCGGACACGTACACGCACCGCGTGGGGCGCACCGCCCGTCAGGGAGCGGACGGCGAGGCGGTGACGCTGCTCGCCGAGGACGACTATCGCAAGTTCGACCCGATCATGACGCACTACGACGACGAGATCGAGAAGCTCACCTTCAAAGGGTGGGGACAGCTCGAGCGGATCCCGCCCTCACCGCCCCGACCGCCGCGCGGCGAAGGACGCGAAGGCCCTCGGCATGGTCCCCCCCACGGTCCGCGAGAGCACGGCGGCCCGACTCGCCGCACGAGTGGGCGCGGCGCGCCCCGAGGCAACGCTGGCGCTCGAGGGCGCGCGGGAGGCAGTCACGGCGACGGACGGTCGCGACGGCCGAGTGGACGGCCCGCGCACGGTGGCGCGCGGTGAATGAGTTATGAGTTAATTTAAAATATATTTTATGGTAGTTATTATGCAAAATATATTTCTCACTATTGCATTCTCGTCCTTCGTTGAAGAATAAATGCGGGGGGTCCGTCCGTATGTTCCAATGCGAGAACTTTTTTTCGTGCCTTAAAGAGTCTGAGAAGCGGTGTTGTATAAATATTTCTCTCCTCGGAGCCGGAAATCTTCCGGTTCGTTTCCGAAACATTGATAAGTAATTTAGACATTTTGTAGGTGTAAAACTTGGCGGCTACCATGTTTCGGCACCGACGCACGATCCACGGACGAGAGTACGAGTACCTCGAACACAGCTTCAGGATTGGACCGAAGGTCCGGAAGGTCTCCTTCTACCTTCCCCGGCGCCAAACCTTCAGCGTCAACGAATTCCTGGCCCTGAACAAGAAAGCGGTCGAACGCGTCGCCAAAGAACGCGTCGCCTACCTCTCCCAGAACGTCACCTGCGCGAAATTCTTCACGTACGGCAACCAGCTCCAGTTCATCGAACACGCACGAGTCCTCTACAGCATCTTCTACAACAAATTGCCGAAAGCGGAGCGGGAACGCATCAAAGACGAGTTCCTCCGCAGCTTCCTCGTGAACAGCATGGCCATGGAAGGAGGCACGATCAGCTACGACATCGCCAAAGCAATCGATGAGAACAAGCGTTTCAACCCGAAAGGCATCAACGAACTCGACATCCCCCTCTACAAACAACTCCGGCAAGCCTACCGCGACCTCGAGAAGATGCGGCTCCGATACCCCCGACAACTCCAAACCCTCCACAAGACCATCTACCAAGGAATCTACCCATTCGCCGGCGAGTTCAGAACCAACGACGTCACGTTCGGCGACCTCGACAAGCTCGCCATCACCGCCAGACCCGGGCACATCAGGACTGGCTACCAACGAGCACTCAAAGCCTACGCCGCCACGAACGGCAAGCGCTTCGACTTCGAACGCGTCATCACGTTCCATCAAGCATACCAAGGAGTCCACGGGTTCGAAGACGGGAACAGCCGACTCGGACGGCTCATCATGGCGGAACAATTCATGCGACAAGGCTACCCGCCACCGCTCATCAAAGGAACGCAATCACGAGCCTACCGCACCGCGCTCGTCACAGCGATCAACGACAAGAACACCACGCCGCTCCTCAAGCTCTGCTACGCCGCGTACAAACGGACCGTGAACAAGTTCTGGCTCCCCCTCCTCGAAACCAGCATCAAGCAGAATTTCACCAAGATGTAACTGGACACTTTCGTCCGACGCACCGTCCTTCTCCGTCGAGAAAAACACCGGAATTGAACAGAACTCGCCAACGATGCACGAAAAAGCACCCAATAAAAGACAAAATGTAGGGGTACAATATCGTTCAGAAACTTAAAAAAATGAGCTTGAAAGCTACCTATTTATTACTGCTTGCCAGTCGTTCATGCGGGGGGAGGGATTTGAACCCACGGATGCCTTCGCAACAGGCCCCTCAAGCCTGCGCCTTTGACCATGCTCGGCA
>DASH01000060.1 GCA_002503705.1 Candidatus Woesearchaeota archaeon UBA153
TCGTGAAGGGAGCGGTTGCTCTGCGGGAGCGCACGCTGTAAGAAGAAAAGAAGAGCAGAGGATGAAGAGAGCGAGAAAGAAGACGGAGACGACGAATGCGGAGGCGGGGAACGAACGCGACGGACGAGAACGAGAAAGAGGACTCGTCATGGCGATTCACAATCCTAACTGGTCGTCCAGTTGCCCGGCAATCTCCCGCAGCTCTCGCAGCGTCTCGCGGACGTCATCGTCCAGCTTCGCGATCAGCTGCTCGAGCGTGTCGACGCGCAACACGTACTTGCTCTTGAACGTCTCGACGAGACCCGCGGCCATGAGGTTGTTCAAGTGGTGGACGACCGTGCCGCGCGTCAAGCCGGTGAGCAGCGCGAGCTCGTCGCTCGACAACTCTCGCTTCGCCTTCGCGCTCTTCAGCAAGGTGACGAAGATGCGGTAGCAGCTCTTGTCCTTGTCCCGCTGGCTGAACAGTCCGAGCGAGCCGCCGAGCCATTGCAACCGCTCGTTCACATCGCCGGTGCGCGGCGGCGGCGCCTGGATAATCGTCAGCTTCCGAAAGCGCATCCCTCGTGACGGGAACGCGCGGTATTTAAACTTTTTCAGGAATCATTCCGGAATAGTGTCATAACGTTTAAATATCAACCGTCCTGGGACGGGTCCGTGGTAGACGAAGGGCTCGTCCAGTACATCCGGCAACGGCTCGGCGAAGGGTACAACGAAGAGCACATCCGGGAAGTCTTGCAGACGCACGGCCACGACCCGAAAACAGTGGATAACGCATTCGCGTCACTCCACCGGGAACGCAAACACCTCCCCGTGCTCGCCATCCTCCTCGTCCTCCTCATCGGCGCGGCAGTCATCATCTTCTTCCTCGTCAAACCCTCGCCGGAACCGAACGGGCCGGGAGGGAGTGACGACCCGTCGAGGGAAACAATCGTCACGCCCCCGTCACAGCCGACGACAGGCGTCGTCTCGATCGCGGAGAGCCTCTCGTTGAACGCCGCATCGCAAACCCCGGACGAGACGTACTACGCGACCGTCCAAGCAGCGTCGAAGAGCGCAAGCACGGTGGCGGACGGCATCCTCCTCTGCAGCGTCAACAAAGAGTTGTCGTACAAGAACTACTGCCTGATCGAACTGGCAGACCAGCGACGAAACGCGGACTACTGCGTGGTCATCGGCGACGTGCAGCAACGAGACGACTGCTACTTGAAGCTCATCCTGAAAGGCGAAGACCAGTACTGCGCGAGCTTGCGGCTGGACGAGAACAAGCGCGTCTGCGACATCCTGCTCGGGAACGCGTGAGAAATAAAGAACTTTTCTGCACCGGGAAAACCGTAACTTTTTAAGAGGAGACCGGTTCTCAAGCCTCATGGGCAAAGGTATGGCTTCGAAAGCGGGCAAGTGGTTACTCGCGGACGCTGAGCGCAAGCTGCGCGACTGGCTCGTGCCGTTCGTGCCGAGAGGCGTCGAGACGTACCATCTGACGCTGACGACGCTCGTCTGGTGCCTCGGCATCTTGCTCTTCAGCTGGCTCGCCTTGACGTCCAGCATCCAGTGGCTGTGGGGCGTCAGCGCTATGATCCTCCTCCAGTACCTCACCGACTTACTCGACGGCGAGGTCGGCCGGCAACGCAACACCGGGTTGATCAAGTGGGGCTTCTACATGGACCACTTCCTCGACTACCTGTTCCTGTGCAGCATCCTCGGCGGGTACGCGATCCTCCTCCCGGCAGAGTTCTACCTGGAGATCGTGCTCGTCTTCGCGCTCCTCACCGCGTTCATGGTGAACTCGTTCCTCTCGTTCGGCGCGACGCGGGAGTTCCACATCGCGTACTTACGCATCGGCCCGACGGAGGTCCGGCTCATCTTCATCCTCATCAACACGCTCCTCATCATCTTCGGGCGCACGCACTTGGCGTTCGCACTCCCGTACGTTCTCATCCTCTCAGCCGTAGGGCTCGCTGTCGTCGTCTACCGGACGCAACGGCGCATGTGGGCGCTGGACATGGAGCAGAAAGCGTTGCAGACGACGCAAGGACTGACGTCGAAGACGAAGAGGACGAACGTGCAGAGAACGAAAGGCGGGACGTGAACACTCATGAAGGCTTCTGATAAGTTGTTACGCGACCGGGCACGGAACATCCCGCACGTCATGAACGTCGGCAAGAACGGCATCACCGCCGGGACGATCAAGCAGTTGGACAAGGAGCTCGACCGGACCGAGCTCGTCAAGGTGCGGTTCTTGCGCGCCGCGCTCGGCGAGGACGGCGACCGGAAGGCCTTGGCGGCAGACTTGGCGATGAAGGCTCGCGCGCGGCTCGTCCAGGTCGTCGGGAACGTCGTCGTCCTCCACCGGCCGAAGAAGAACTGAGATTCTCGGGCGAAAGCCCGTCCTCTGCTGGCGCGGCACGGATTTTCTCGTTCCGGTTTTCGATGATACGTCGTACGGTCAGGAACCACTACTGTGACGTTTGCCGCGCCAGCACGAACCGGGCGATGCCCGGAGAATACCGAGGAAAGCTTTTTAAAGGAGTCTTTCCAGGAATTCGAGTTGGATAGAGGCGAGACTCCTCCGGGAGCGTCAAGGAGCATGGCATACATTTCAGCGGACCGGGAGCAGCGGGAAAGCTTCATGACGAAGCAGAGTGAACTGCTCATCAAGTACGGGTTCATCCTCGCTCAGGACGAGAACGGCTCGAATCCTCGGAAGAAATACCGCTACGACGCTGACAACGGCACGTTCTCGCCCAAAGAAGGCGGCAAGATCGACTCCGACCACGCGTTGATGGAGTTCGCCGAGGACATCCTCCTCAACGCGCCGTACCAGACGAAAGGGATGGGGTACGTGCCGACCGGCTACCCCGCGCCGCTCAAGCGGTTCCACATATTGTACGAGAGCTTCAACACGAGCATCGAGGAGAACTACTTCTGGCTCGTCGACCACATGCGGTACGACCAAGGGTTCAACCGAATCTTCAAAGTGCGCGACGTCTTCACGGCGACGGAGAACAGCGCGTTCTTCGGCGCGAGCCAGCAACGCCTCGGCGCGCAGCAAGACCGAGTCCAGCAGTACTTAGCGACGATCGGGAAGATGATCAAGGACTTGTTCCAGATCATCCGCGAACTGCGCATCCTCGACGAGAAGCTCCAGCCGCGCAAAGACTGGAGGAAGAGCAAGAGCGCGGACATCACGCTCAAGGCGGAGTATATCGACTTGGTCGAGAACCGCGGCGGCCAAACGAGCCCTTCCAGCGTGTACGGGATGGCGCAACAGCTCGGCTACGCCGCGCTCCCCGACCTGTTCTTCAACACGCACCTCTACACGCTCGAGGAGATCGACAAGGAGGTCGACAAGCTCGGGTACAACAAGAACGTGCAGGCGGTGGTGAAACGAAAACTGTACCAGTTCGTCAACTGGAAGCTGAAGACCGACCACGAGCTCGAGTCGCGCCGCACGTTCACGCTGAAGTACTTGCGCCAGCACTGGGACATCATCCAGATGTACTTGAACTGGGTCAAGCCGTACCTGCGCCATATCGCGCGCTTGCAGATGAACGAGGACAAGCTGAACGAGGTGGACTTGATCGGCGCGTTCGAGCAGAGCATGATCGAGACGGAAGTGTTGTTCGCCAAGCCGATGAGCGGGGACGCGAAGAAGATCGGCATGTTCGAGGTCGTCCTCATCACGATCAACTTCCGGACGCGGCCGCAGATGAACTACCAGCAGGAGGGGTATCAGCGCGGCCCGAGCCACTCCGGCCAAGCGGACATCTTCTGGCGTGGCTATCATTGGAGCGACGACCACATCCAGAACTACTTGCGCTATCGCCGAGAGGAGGATTTGTATATGCTCGGCGTCGTCGACCGGAGCGTCATGGCCGCGATGGAAGCGCTCGGCGACGAGTTGGAGAAGTATCTCGCCGAGGCGGGAGAGCCGAAGTACAAGGACCGCCTCGAGAAGGAGCGGAAGAAAGAGGAGGCGCGCTTGAAGAAAGAGGCGAAGGAGAGCGGCATGTTCATCGGCGTCCTCGAACCGTTCAAGAACGTCGGAAGCGGCCTGAACGACCTGTTCGGCTTCACCGGCCTCAAAGGGATGTTCGCGGGCGGGTTCTCGAAGGCGAAGAAGAAAGAGCCGAAATTCCCGGACAGCCTCGCGAGTCTCGGTGGGAAGGGGATGAGCAAGAACCTCCAAGCGCAGTTGTACCAGTGCGTGAAGAACTACAAGAAGGCGCACGGCATGCTCAGCTGGGGTTGAACGAAACAACATCTTTTCACAACGAATTTCCCGCCAGGGTCGCGCGCCATCGGATGAGACGACGTCGTTTCCGGACGAGAAATCCTCCACTCTGAGAACGACGCGACGGACGAGAACAACGAGACGCGCGAGAACGAGGAGATCTGCGCCGCGCGAGCGACGACCGGACTCTCGTCCGGCGAACACCGAGAACGGACCGAGCACGGCTCGGCGAAGCACAGGACGACGTGATCACGCGATGGTTGACTTGAAGAACAGCGACTTGGAGAAGCTCCCGCCCGCGGAGCGCGTCAAGAAGCTGCGCGAGATTGAAGCGCAGAAGAAGAGAGAGCTTTCTGACGAGCTCGTCAAGAAGAAGAAAGAGCTCGAGGAGTTGGAGAAGAAGACGAAAGAGGAGCTCTCAAGCGCGGAGTCGCTGGAGCAGGAGACGCTCGAGGAGATCTCCCGCGAGGAGGAGCGGGAAGCGCTCGAAGAGCGCGTCAAGAAGTTCCGCGAGAGCAAGGAGTTCGTGAGCGAGACCGGGAACAATCGCAAGTACGAGGTCCCGCAGGAAGGACGAGGAGCGGGCCAGAGCCTGTACCAGAGCGAGCGGTTCGCGCAAGCCCAACAGGGCATCGACTATTTGCTGAACGCTCAAGGCGTGAGCGATGAACGGAAGATCGCGAAGGAGCGCGACCTGTACCAGAGCGTGCGCGACCTCGCCGCTGAAGCGCGCGCGGGCGCGATCGACGAGAGTTACGCGGCGGCGAAGCTGCAGGAGCAGGTGCAGCACTTGCGCGAGCGCACAGGGGAAGACGCGTTCGGCTACGTTGCGCGCATAGAAAACGTTTTAAACAGCATCATCGACTATCGCCAGGAGGACGAACGGCGGAAACACCGGTGATAACTGCCCGCCAACAGGCGGAATGCGAGGCTGCTGCGTAAGCAGGTACTTGCTGGCGCGGCAGGAATTCATGGTCGTGGTTCGTCATCGTACGGAACGACGTCGTTCCGAGACGTGGAAGAGAAAGTCACGACGGTCGAAAACGAGAAACACCTGACGGACGAGTAATGCCGCGCCAGCACAAGACGGGCAGTGCCCGGCAATCAGCGAGGAAAAGAGATCCATGGTCGTCTTCAACAATCCCGGGTATTACCACGCGCTCGACGCGACGTTCTCACCGGCCGAGATTGATCCGGGGCCGCCGTTGAACCTCAACGACGACTTAGGCGACTGGAAGACGGGTTTAACGTTGAAAGAGCTCGGGACGAGCGCGAACCCGATGCAGAACCAGGTGCAAGCGCTCGTCGCGAAGATCCGCGAAGGCGCTTCCCGCGTGGAGTTGGAGTTTCCCGGCGCTGGGAAAGGCAGCAGCCAGTCGCCGACGCCGGAAGCGTACGGCTCTCGTGAACGCCAGGACATCCGCGAGGCGGCTCGCGCGGCAGGCATCGAAACGAGCACGCACGCCACGTTCCAACGCCAAGGGTTCTCCGGCATGGGCGAGCGCGGGTTCAGCGACGAAGCACGATACCAGAACTTGAAAGAGGTCAAGAAAGCCATCCAATTCGCGGCCGAGGCGACGACAGGCGGCGCCGTCGTCTTCCACACAGGAGAATGGCAGCGCCCGATCAGCGAGACGTGGGGCGGAGGCAAGGACAAACGCCACCCGGACGCGCAGTTCCAAGCGTACGAGGAAGAGGGAAAGCGCGCGGCGTTCTACATGGTTGATCAACGAACAGGAGAATTCGTCAGCGCGATCCGCAAGGACAAGGAGCTGTTCCGGCCAGTATACCGGACTGCGAAAGACTTGTTCCCCGACAAGGTCGGAAAGTATGACGAACTGAAGAAAGGAACGTTAGAGGCCGACGATTATGTCGACGTGAACGGCAAGTGGATTGACGAGAAGAACTCGAACCGCGCGTTCGAGCGCGTTCCCGTCTGGGACAAAGAGAACACGAAGTTCGAGGTGGAGAAGTACAACTGGGATCGAATTGAGAAAGAGACTGAACGGTACAACCGAAAGAATGGGACGAACCTGCGACCCGAGCAGATGTTCCTCCAGATCGAGTTCGAGAACCAGATCTTGCAAGCGAAAGGCCACTCTTTGTACTACGCAAACAGGTACGAAGATGAACTCTGGCAGGAGAAGAAGATTCGTGAATCGCTCGAATTCTATGAAAAACTCGACAAGAGCCTGCCGGAAGAAGAGAAATGGAAGATTATGACCCAACGAGGGCTGGGCAGCTTCATACCTCCCGACACCATCAGCATTCCTGATCTCCTCAAAAAAGAGCTCAAACAACTCCAAGACACGATGCGTCACGTTCACGAGGCGTCGTCGGCGGCTGACGCGCAAGCGAAGGAACGCGAGGAGATGCTCCTGAACATCAAGCCAATCGACGAGTACGGCCTGCAAAAATCCACCGAGGGCATCGCGCGCGCGGGGCTGTACGCGTACGAGGAGACGGAGCGCCACCGGAAAGAGCTGAAGAACCCCGTCTACGTCGCGCCGGAGAACTGGCAGACGCAGATGTACGGCGGCCACCCGGATGAGTTGTCGAAGCTCGTGAAAGAGTCGCGGAAAGAGCTCGCGAAACAGCTCGTCACGCAACGGGGCAAAGACCCGGAAGAGGCGAAGAAGCTCGCGGCCGAGCACATCAAGGCGACGATCGACATCGGCCACTTGAACCTGTGGCGACAACACTTCGTCAGCAAGCCGGGCGAGAGCGAAGACTCCCGCAACAAGCGCTTCAACGAGTGGGCGATCGGGAAGACGAAAGAGATGCTCAAGGAGAAGATCGTCGGCCACGTCCACATCGCCGACAACCTCGGCTGGGACGACGAGCACTTGACGCCTGGCGAAGGCAACGCTCCCATCCGCGAGTTCGTCAAAGAGATGGAGAAGGCCGGCATCAAGGACTTCATCATCGAACCCGGCAGCTTCAACCCGATGCGCGCCTTGCCGGACACGCTCAAATACCTCGGCAGCCCGGTCTACGCGGCCGGCACGCCGTTCGCCAGGCCGATGGGCCACTTCCGCGAAGCCCACTTCGGCTACACCGCCCCGAGCAACTACATCGTCGGCGCGTACGCGCCGAGCAACGAATGGAAGCTCTGGAGCGAAGTGCCGCTGGAGTGACCACTTCTGAAGAGTCGCCGCGTTACCGGCCACGAGAACGAATGGCCCGGCGACGCTTCACCCACACGACCAAACCGACGAGGAGGAAGAGGACGACGCCCGAGAGCAAGAACATGACGCTCCGGCGTTCAACACCGTCGTCAACGACGAACGCGTCGAAATCCTCCATGAGAGGATCGAAGACGAAGACCTCGCGCGGCATGCCCTGAAACCCTTTCGCCTCCTCGCGAGCGACACACTCTTGATCGAGCAACCCTTCCGCGATCTCGCAAGCGAACCACCCCTTCTCTTCGAGAATCCGCTCCTCATGAACCCTCCGGTTCTTCGCCAGGAGAACGTCTTTCAGCGGGCCGCCGAGTTTATACGCGACATTCCCCTCGATGACGTTCCCTGAGGACGGCGAGTAGGGAATCTTCGCCCACGACGACTTGATCCCGTCACTCTCAGGATTGTCCCGGACCTCCACCACGAACTCTGCCGAGTCCAAGAACGAGCAATCAAAACAATAACCGGTATTGTTGAAGATATGATTGTTGTGCGAGACGCCAAGACTGACAGGGTACCCCACCCAGACCAGTATCCGGTTCCCGTACACCTTCGAATTCTCGACATTGAAATCAAGCACGACGCCCCCGTAATGGTCGCGAATCGTATTATTGAAGACCTCGATGTTGTCAATCCGGGAGAGCCAGACGCCCAACTCCAGATTGTCCAAGATGAGATTGTTATACACCCTGATATTCCGGGAGACGGGAGTCCAATCGCTCGGACGCCCCTCCACCATCGCGACGCCATCGACCTGCCCGGAGACCGAGATGCCATCGCTGGAAGAACGAATAATCGTGTTGTCGTGGATGTCCACCTCGCTCGAAGCGACAACGAAAATCCCGATTATCCTCTGGCCAGGAACCCAAAACCAATCAGGGTTCCCGTTATCAAGAAGAACGTTTCCAGCGATCTCCACATCCGAGCAGAACTCACACCCGATAGGCCGGGTGACCAGAGTCTGCCGAACCTCATTGTCGAGAATCCTCACCCCCGTACTATCAATCGCGACAATCCCGATATTGTTCCCCTGGACCGTGTTCCGTTCAATCGTGACGTTCTTCGAATCCTTGACGAGAACCGCGTACCCCCGATACCAAGAGTACGGATTGTCAGGATCAGACCAGACGCACTCATGAAGATAATTCTCCCGAATGACGACGTTCTCCGAATCGCGCACCACAACACAGTTCTCACTGTCAGAACGTATCTCAAAACCCTCCACGACATACGGCGCGTCCGGCGTCGCACGAACGTTCTCAACGAGAACCGGCGCGCCCACCACATACCCAGAGACCGAAGTCGAAAGAAGAAACACGAAAACGACGAACACGAACAGCCTCTCCATCAAGACGAAAAAGAACGACACGTTAATAAAGTTTTCTTCCACGAAGGCCGCGATGAAAGAGTCGTGCGACCCTGCCTTGGCGGCCTCTCGACGGCGTGTCCTGCGGACTTGCGCTCATCAGATTGCGCTCCCAGACGAGAAAGCGATAGCCGCCGCAGGGTCGACGCGAAGCGAGACTTTCAACGCGGCCCTCCACGAAGAGAAAAACAAGAGAGCGGGCAACGATGCCGAAGCGGAGAAGCCGTTTGGAGAATACGTACGCCAAGTCTTTCAACGCGTCGCTCATCGTGTACCTCTCGTGCGGCGTTGCTTTCATCAAGTTCGCAACGAACGTGTCAGGGAAGCTCTGGAGCGAAAAGATGCGAAGATGAAATCCGCGGACCGTCAGGGCACAGAAGACGAAAAAAAGATAACGTACAGGCACACGATCCGGTCGCCCACGGTCGAACACGTCCCGACAGAGGAGTTCTCAAAACGAACACTGCACCGGACGACAACCGGCACGAACGAAACAACAACGAACCAAGCCGGAAGAAATCGTTGCGTATAACCCTTGTTATGCTCTCCGCTAGGACGAAATTTTAGTGCAACGATGCCGAAGGCAAAAATTTCGAGTTACGAGGGTCGGCCTTTCAATCAGAACAATTTTTTAATTTTCTCAATATTTAATTCAGAAAAATCTTTAATTACTAAATCAGCGTGCTTCAATTCATCTAATGAGTGGTATTTTGTGAGTAAAGCAATAGTTTTCATATTTGCATTTTTCGCAGCGTCAATTCCATTTCCTGCATCTTCAATAACTACACATTCTTCAGGCCTGATATTAAGTTTTTTTGCGGCTTCCAAAAAAGTGTCTGGAGCGGGTTTGTGATTTTTAATATCATCAGCAGTAACCAAAGCTTGAAAAAAAGGTTTAATGTCTAGTAAATCAAGAATTTTCTCTGCTCTCCAACGAAGACTGGATGTAGCAACTCCACAGATAATATTATTCTGTTTGGATTCTTGAAGTAAAGCCAATAATTCTGAGTTTACTTTCTCTTTCTTCATTAATTCAAATTGGATTTCTCCAGCTTTTTTGGAAAATTCCATCAAATCATAATCTTTTATGCCAAATTCAGTTTTCCAGGCCTGAAGATTATCTCTTAAAGACCTAGCAAGATTTTTCTTGATATAATCATCAGAAAACTGCACATTTCCATCTTTCAAAACCCTGTCAAAAGATTCCCAAATCGGACCAATTGAATCTATAAGCACGCCGTCCATATCAAATATGATTGCTTTCAACATAGAAAATTAAAAAATTACTAAACATATAAAGCTTTTGGCCGACCCTTGTAATTGAGCATAATTCCTGTTATGTCTCCCGACGACTGAAAGGAGGAGAGCGNNGAGCGCAGCGGGGCAAAATCCGAAGGATTTTGAGTTCAGAATTCGGGCGTTACTTCTTCATAGCTTCATGAGCAGTTCTAATTTTTGAAGTATCATAAATTATTGTCAGCTCTTTGATATTGCCATCTTCATCAAATCGAAAAACATCAACACATTCAAAAGAAGTCGGCGTTCCATCTTTCAAAATCCAATCATAACGAAAATGACCTGCGGCAACATGGGGATTACTTTGACTTACAAAAATATTCATCAAAGTAATCTTGGATTTTGAAGTATCTTTAAATAAATCTTGATAAAACTTTTTGGCTTGGATTTCTCCATAAAGAGGGGAATGAACAACTGCATCTTGGGAAAAAAGTTTTATTATTTCATTAGCAGAGCCGACTTCCAAACCTTTCAAATATTCTTTAATTGTTTTTTCGATTTGCATATTAAGACAATAATTTATGTGTTATAAAAAAGTATCGTTAATGAGCCCGAATTCTGAATTAGACATAATCGTTTTTATCAGCAATGGGGCGTTTTCGGGGGTTTTGGGGCTCGTCGGGTTCGTTTGCGAGCGTTCAGGCCGCGAAAAAGCGTCGTGCTGGAAGAGTGGCACTTTCTCGTCGGAAAATCTCCGCGCCACTGGACATTCGCACACAAGGGATAAAAATGAAAGCCACTCACGCCAGCGCATGGATGTGCTTGAAGCGATGCGGCGCGAGATGCTCCGGCGCAACTACAGCCGACGGACGTTGCAAACGTATGCGCACTGCGTCAAGCAGTTCTTACGCTCGTGTCATAAGGAACCTCGCGCGGTGCGGAAGAGCGACATCCGAGAGCACCTGACGCGCCTTGCGGAGCGCGGCGCGGCGGCGAGCACGCTCAACGTGCACTTGCAGGCGTTGAAGTTCGTCTTCGACGAGTTCCTCGGGAAACGACTGTACGTGCGTTTGCCGTGTTCAAAGGTGCCGGAACGATTGCCGGAAGTGCTCACGCGGGAAGAGGTGTCGCGATTGCTGCACGCCATCACGAACCCGCGCCAACGACTCATGGTAGCGCTCCTGTACGGCGCCGGCCTGCGCGTCTCCGAACTCGTGCACTTGCGCGTCAAGGATCTTGACGTCAAGCAAGGCACTGGTTGGGTGCGCGGCGGGAAGTATAACAAGGACCGCCCGTTCATCATCGCGGAACGACTGCGCGAGGAGTTACGAGGAGTCATGAGGGGAAAGCGAGACGATGAGTGGGTCTTTCCGGGAGAGAACGGCGCGTATAGCGTGCGGAGCATCGCAGCCATCGTCGACCGGGCAGCGAAGAGTGTCGGCATCCGCAAGAACGTCCACCCGCATACGCTGCGTCATAGTTTCGCGACGCATCTCGTCGAGAACGGCGCGGGCGTCGCAGAAGTGCAAGGATTGCTCGGCCACAGCAGCGCAGAGACGACGATGGTGTACGTCCATCTCGCCAGGCCGCGCCTCCTCGTGAGTAAGAGCCCGCTCGATGCGCTCGAAACCGGCCGAGTAGTCCTCTCGCCGTGAGTGAAGGGCGGCCGCTTCCGGTGACGAATCCGAGGCAGCAGCTCGACCAGTACCGGAAGTTTTATATATTATATATGTTATTAGCATACATATGGATGCTCACAACATACAATTCACGAAGATCGAGCTGCGGATAGCGACGTACTTGTTCAAACATTACAAAGACAAGCTGAACTCCCGGCAATTGGCGAAGCTGCTCGGCATCAACCACGCTCACGCGAACAAGCTCTGCAATGCGCTGACGAAGAAGCTGCTCCTGAAGAGAGAAGAGATCGGGCACGCGGTCTACTTCTCATTCAACCATGAGCGCGAGCTCGCCGTCCGATTCATGGAATACCTGCTCACGCTAGAGGAGAAAGAGCCTCCGAGATGGCTCGCGATCATCTTCCACGGCTTGAAGAGATTCAACGAGCACATAGTGCTAGGCCTCGTCTTCGGTTCGTCGACAAGAAACAGCAAGTTCAATGATGTGGACGTCCTGCTCGTTTACGAAAAGAACAGAACGAAAGAGATACGGAGGATCAAGGAGGAGATACGGGCTTCGCAACTTATCGAGCAGCCCATCCGCTATGTCGACATCGCCGAGAAAGACATTTTCCTGAACAAGGAGGACAAGATATTCTATACCATCTTGTCCGAGAGTCTCCTCTTCCATAACGCGAAGAAATACGTTGAGGTGATCGGCAAATGCCGCAGATAGACACTCATCTGAAGTGGTGCTTGAAGGAGGAAAGAAGGCTTGTGAAGATACGGCCTAATTCGCATCTGGCACAGAAGCACCTGAAGAAATCCGAATACAACTACCGTGTCGTTCAGACCCTTGAGAGGCTGAAGGTTTACGACTGGGCTCTGAACATAGGATTCTATGCAATCTATCATTGCTTTCTTGCCATACTCTCGAGATATGGCTACGAGTCGAAGAATCAGTCTTGCACGATAACAGCACTTTTAAGCTTGATCGAACAAAAGAAGCTGAATCTCGACAAAGACCTCATCCTGCAATTCGACACGCTGGAAGCCGAGAAAGACGTGACGAGCCCGACAATAAGAATGGAACGAGAGCTCTCGACGTACGGTGTCGAGACAAGCATCGATCTACAGCAGTTACGACAAGTCAAAGAACTCATTGTCAAAGTGCAGAGGGAGACAATCAGGGTGCTAGCGGAGTAGAACATCCGGGCCGCGGAGAAGCACGAGTCTCTATTTCTTCTCGACAATCAGTCTCATCGTCTCGACGTAGTCTTGCGCGAGTTTCAGGTAGTGGTCGAACATCTCGCCGCTCATCGTCTTGATGTCGCGGTGGATGAGGTGTTTGCTGAGCGTGTAGAACTCGCGGCAGATGCCGGGGTATTTCTTGTCGAGCAAGCCCGTCTTGACGAGTTTCTCGCGCAATAAATCAGGAACGTGTTCGGGGCTGGGCGGCACCTCGCCCATCCGCATGAGCGCGGCGTGGCTCGCGTCCATGACGGCCCAGTACAAGTCCACCGTGCCTTGCAGGATGTGCCCTTTCGCGTTCTCAAGAGTCACCGGCGCGCGATTATAGTACGTCGCGATGCTTTCAGCGCTCGGCCGGATGCGACCAGTATAGAGCAACCGTTGCAGGGGCAGGAAGAATCCGGTGTCGTAGATCGCGATGCCGTCGCGGAGCATGTTCACGCCGACCGGGTCGCCAGCCCTGACATACTCCCAGAAGGAAGTATACCGGAGCGTCGTCACGTGGAGTTTCTCGCTCACGTCCGTCACGATCTTCTTCACAATCAGACGATACCCTTCGACGAGTTCGCGCGTCACTTGCACGTCCAAATCATCAATCAGCACGAGAACGTCGACGTCGCCCGATTTCTGCCGGTGGCGCGCGACGCTGCCGAAGAGGACGATTCCTTTGATGAACCCTTTCGCTTCGCGGAGAAGCCGTTTGGAGAACTCGTACGCCAAGTCTTTCGACTCGTCGCTGTACTTGTCCTGGTTTTCAGGGTGCCGTTTCGGCACGTCGAACTCCAAACCAAACCCACCTCTTCTCTACCGTCTCAGCTATGAACGCTTTTTATAAACGTTTCGGGAAATCGCCGAGCACTGCTCGGCGCGTGCTGGCGCGGCACGGATTTCCTCGTTCTCGTCCGTCGTGTCGACTCGTCTGTCGTGATGGTGCTGTACGATGTCGAACTTTGACGAGGACTATGAATTTTTGCCGCGCCAGCGACGTACCCTCCTTGCGGCGGGCGTCCGTTCGCCGTTGCGGCCTCAACGTTTCGCGAAAGGTTTTACTTCGCCGTCGTGTACAGGACGCCGATGATTGTGTGCGGGCTTCCCGGCGGGTTATCGCGCTGGAATGTCACGTTCACGACGAGCCCGGTCTTCTCGCCGGGTTGCAGTTCAAGGTTTTTGACGTTCGCGATGATGACTTCTTTCGAGTCACCGGGACCGATGACGACAGAGGTCGACATCGTCGCGCTCAGCGTTCCCGCGTCGCGCCGGACTGAGGCGCCGGTCACTTTAATCGTCTTGCCGAAGTTGTTCTTCACGTACAGGCCGACCTTGCCGTCGTTGCTGGAGTCGCTCGCCACCACTTCGTAATCGACGCATTCGAGTTGGCGCCCGAGGTCGCACTTGTCCGGCACCCAGCGCGAAGGCGAGAGGAGTCCGAAGTACGCGAGCGCGCCGATCGCGACGAGGATGACGAGGAACGCCCACCCGTACGTGGTGAGGTACTCCATCGCGGCCTGGCCGCGAGAGCAGCGAGCGCGAGCGTGAGGACAAGAGTGAGAGCGAGGACGAGAGTGAGAGCGAGCGTGAGACTGAAAGCGAGAGCAAGGGCGAGCGTGAGAGCGAGGGTAAGAGCGAGGAGGGACTGGAGAGCGTCGAGCGTGGGGAGTCACTGGTTCAGCCCTCCACGCGCGCCCGGACCGTGGCGGTCGCGTGGCGCGGAGTCCCGTTCGCGTCTGTGAAGCCGAGGTCGACCGTGACGAGCCGCGTCTTCCCGCCGCTGTTCAAGAACGGGTTGTCCCCGTCGAAGTGGCACGTGAAGCGCGCGAACTCTCCGGACGGCCAGGAGCGCCCGAGTTCCGGGCTGACGGGCGCGGCGTCCACCGCGATGGCGCGCGTCGTCACCGTGACCGGCTCCTCCCCTCTTGTCGTGTACGCGCACGAGCCGCTGGTGAAGAGCGCGTCGCCGCCTTTGTTGAACAACCGGAGGGAGAGCGTCCCGTCGGTGGTCGCGGCGACGTCGAGGCAGTCGATGTTGTTCGCCTTGGGGAACGCGCACCGTTCTGGGACGATCGCCGCTTGGTTCCAGACTCCCAGGTAGGCCATGACGAAAAGGGTGGCGAGGACGAGGAAGACCGCCCAGCCGTACGTCGTGAAGAACTCGTGCGCGCTCTGTCCTCGACGGTTGAACAGCCTCACCAGGTCACCCCTTCTCGTTTCACGAGTCTCGCACCATCCTCATTGGAGCGTCACGAAGAGCTCGCCTTGCAACGGCTTCGAGTACTGGCCGCCTGCTTGCTTGTACGTCCCGTTCACTGCGAACTTGGACTTCTCGCCTTTGACGAAGCTTCCGGAGATGGACTCGCAGGTGAACTCGACGCTCTGCCCCGCGCCAATCGTCGTCCCCGCAGACAAACAGTTCTTCAAAGTGCCGCCTTGCTGGGCGATGCTGAACGACACATTCGTCATTCCCGCGCCGATGTTGTTCGTCGCGAAGAACTTAATCGTTGCAGTAACGGGCGGACCAGCAACATACGTCCCCATGAACTCCTTGCAGGCCATCTCCTGCTGGAACTGGCATCGTTCCGGCAAGAGCTTGTTCGGATTGATGACGCCGAAGTACGCCAACGCGCCGATCGCGACGAGGATGACGAGGAACGCCCACCCGTACGTCGTGAGGAACTCCATCGCGGCCTGGCCGCGCCGTCGACGTTGAGCAATCATGCGTTTCACCTCTTCTTCTTCGCGGCGGGAGCGCTCGCGACGTTCTTGACGCGCTCGTGCACGTTCTGGAAGTGCTGCCGGTTCTCCTCGTGCATCGCGTGCAGCTCATCCCGCGTCCGGATGAGCATGCTCAGCATGATGACGCCGAGGACGAAGACGAGGAAGACGATGCTGAACGTCATGACGGGCAAGATGGGAATCTCGTCGGATGACGCGGCGAGGTAACCGCCGAAGATGATCGCGATGACGAGCAGGACGAGGAGCGTCACGCTCAAAATCGCTTTATGGTGCCGCATGTCAAGCTTGTTCTTCAAGGATACCACCCTCCGTGCGCGCGCACGAACGTTTCACCGACGAAATCGTTTATAAATATTTGTGTTGGCATTCTCGGAGCGTCACGACGGAAGGATGCCGCCGAAGATGCCCATGAGGAGCCGCAACGAGAGGAAATAGATGATGATGCTCGACGTGAGGAACATCGGAATGTACTTGACGCCGGCGCGCATGTCCCCCTTCTCGATGATGCTGATGATGAGCGCCGAGGAGGTGGAGATGATCATCATGGTGAGCACGGAGAACAGCTTGAAGTCCGAGGCCTTGACGCCCGGCTCGCGCAGCTGGATCATCGCGACCGGCGAGCTGGACATGCTTCCCGCGAGGTTCCCGATGAAGCCGCTGATCGTGTTGAAGAGGACGAACGAGAGGGCGAAGAGGACGGGCATGACGAACATGACGAGCGCGCCGATGAAGATCATGTACGTGAGCGTCGCGGCGGTCATCTCCTCCTTCAACGCTTTCGTCTTCTTCAGGTTGCCAATCGTCCGGTCGATGACGTCGACGACGCGGCCGCCGCTCTCCAGCTCGCCGATGATCAGGTCGATGGAGCGCCGCAGTTCCGGCGACTCGTACTTGCGGCTGAACTCGCGCAACGCCTCCGTGACGTTATTGCCGGTCATGACTCGTTTCGAGACGAGGCCGATCTCCCGGGCGAGGATGCCGAACTCCGGTTTGATCGCCGCCCAGAGCGCTCGCTCGAACGAGTAGCCGCCTTTCAGGCTCGTGCTGACGAGCGTCAGGTAGTCCGCCAGCTTCGCCTCCATCTCCTTCGTGCGGCGATAGATGCGCATGTTCAGCCAGA
Organism: Candidatus Woesearchaeota archaeon UBA153; assembly: GCA_002503705.1. Classification (GTDB taxonomy): domain Archaea; phylum Nanobdellota; class Nanobdellia; order Woesearchaeales; family UBA525; genus UBA153. The sequence goes on from DASH01000060.1 coordinate 16,739, forward strand.
AATACCCCGCTCCGCCGACGATGAAGACGACAACGAGCATGAGCGCGGTCCAGACGATGATGGTGAGGACGAAGAAGACGAGCGGCCCTTTCAGGCTGAGCGAGCGGTACAACTGCGTGAGGTAGATGAGGTACGTGATGGCGGCGGCGATCCAGAACAGGATGCCGAACGTGTGGTACGGCACTTCATCATAGCCCGCTTTCTCGAAGAAGTAGCGCAACCCGGGCCGGAACTTCTTCGGGATGAAGGCCTTGCCGAACGTCGTGAAGAAGAAGAGCTCCATGGGTCGCCTCAGATGTTCACCGTCGGCCTGATGCTCTTGAAGATCGTGATGAAGAAGTACTGGAAGAAGAGGATGCCGAACGAGAGGATGAGGAAGAACGAGAGGTCGAAGTTGACGCTCACCATGCTGACAAGGGTGATGAAGAACGTGATGCCGAGGCTGGGGACGACGATGCTGAAGAGCATGAAGAACATGGTGATGCTGTTCAGCTTCTTCCCGTAACGCTGGATCTCGATGAGCTGCTCGGCCGCGATCTCGTCGAGGAGCGCCTCCAGGTAGTTCGTCACGTCCACGCCGATCTTGAGCGCGTTGTTGATCTGGAAGATGATGCGGCGGAACTTCTCGCTCGGACTGTACCGCGAGGCCTTCTCCAACGCCTCTTCGAGCGGCGTGCCCATGTCGATGTCGTGGACGATCTCCTTGAAGTACTTGTTCGCGACGCCGTAGCTCTCCGACGCCTCGGCGAGCGCCATGATTAACGGCTTGCCCGCGTTGAGCTTGACGAGGAGGAACCGGCCGGCGAAGAGGACTTCACGGTCGATGTCCTTCGCGATCTTGTGAATCTTCACGTCGACGACGCGAAAGAGGAATTGGTAGAACGCCCAGAACGCGACGACGAAGAGGACGATCGCGCCGAGCGGGTGCAAGCCGAAGACCTCGCTGAAGAAGAAGTACGAGGCGGCGAGCGCGAAGGAGATCCAGAACGCGGACATGACCGTGTTCCGGACGTAATGGTGCGGTTCGATGGGAAGCTTCGCCATGATGAGCTTCCGCTTGAGTTCCGGATGCTCATTCGCGAGTTGTTCAAAGATACGCATGGTCGTTCCCCTGACGTGGTGTTCTCGTACAACGTCATCTGTCGATTTGGTCGCGGCGGACGCTCGTCCGTCGTCCGTCTCGACGCGCAAGCCTCTCGACACGCAGGCCTCTCAACAGGCAGGCCTCGACGCGCAGGCCTATTCGAGCTTAAGCCTGCCCGTGTAGTATTTCGCGATGATGAGGCCGATCTTGTTGACGTCCTCGATGTTCTTGGCGATCATCCATTTGAGGATGCGCACCTTCTGCTGCAAGTCGAACTGGATCTCATCCTTCGTCATGCCTGTGTAGAGTTCGAGACGGTCGACGACGACTTCCGACTCGGCGAGCTTCTCGACGATATCCTTCTGCGCGTTGTACCGCATGAGCACTTTCGGCTCGCCGTCCGGGAGGATCTCCGCGATCTGGAGCGTGCGGCGCTTTCCCGTTCGACGGTTGCGGTTCTGGACGAGGATGAGGCTGAGCGAGCTGACCATCTGCTTCGGGATGTCGATCGGCGGGTTCGTCAAGCGCGCGATCACCTCTTCGGCGTTGTTGGCGTGGATCGTCGCGTAGACCGAGTGGCCGGTGTGCATCGCTTCAAGGAGGACTTCCGCTTCCTGCTTGCGACGAATCTCGCCCACGAGAATCCGGTCGGGGCGCATGCGCAGGCTGTTCACGAGGAGGTCGAGCATCGTCACCCCGCCTTTCCCTTCCGGGTTCGGGAGGCGCGTCTCCATCGGGACCCAGTGCAGGTTGCTCGGCAAGGTCAGCTCGCGCGTGTCCTCGATGCTCACGATGCGCTGGTTGGGCGGGAAGAAGTTCGCGACCGCGTTCAGCATGGACGTCTTCCCGCTGCCCGTGCCGCCGCTGATGAGGACGGAGAGCTCGTTCTGGATCGCGAGCCAGATGAACGCCGCGGCTTCCGGGCTGATCGTGCCGCCTTTGATGAACTTGGTGATCGTCCACGGGTCTTCCGCGAACTTACGGATGGTGATCGTGTTGCCTTTCGTGCTGATCGGGTTGAGCGTCGCGTTGACACGGTCGCCAGTATCGAGGTGCGCGTCCATCAACGGGTTGAGGCTGGTGATCTCTTTTCCGACATTCCGGCCGATGATGGTGGAGAAGTGACGGATGCGGTCTTCGGAGGGGATGGTCACGTTCGTCTTCAGCCACCCGTGCTTGCGATGGTACACCCAGACTGGCTCCGTGTGGTTGTTCACGACGATCTCTTCCAGCCACGCGTCTTTCAAGAGTATCTCGATCTTGCCGAGGCCGAGGTTCTCTTCCAAGAGGTAGTTGACGAGCATGTTCATCGTCGGCGCGTCCGTCTTGGGGAAGTAGCGGAGGATGAGGTCGCGGATCTCTTTCCGGAACTGGTCGCGGATCGCGACGCTCTGCTCGGCGTTCTCGAACTTCTGGAGCTCTTTCATGTTCATCTTGCTGATGAACTCTTGCCGAATCTTCTCCAGGATGATCTTCGTCGTGGGCGAGATGTTCGCGATGCTCACGTTGTACAGGGGGACCGACTCCTCCTGAGAACTCTCGATGATGATGTCGACGAGGATGTCGTTAATCTTGATCGTGTACTTGTCCATCACTTCGGTCGAGCCGGAAGGCTGTTTTCCCGCTCGCGTCGTCGTTTCAGATCTCTTTTCCGTCACAGTGCGTGCCTCATCGTGGCGTTTCACGGCCGCTCGGCCGCGCCCCAAACCCGTCATCAGTCATCGTTGCCGTCCCCCGAGCACTACACCCTGCGCTCCGCGCCATAACGCCACCCTTCGAGCGCCGCACCTTAAGGCAGTCTCCGAAGCTCCGCACCCCGACTATCGTGTCAGTCACGGCCTGGTCGTCCCGAGTCGTCGTTCCTCGTTCTCGAGGAGACCGCCTGATTCTTGACGAGGGGCGAGCGGCGATTGCGACTGCGGCGCTACGATGGACGGCGCGGACGAGGAGGGAGTGTTCCGCTCGGGAGGTGTCGAGGCGCGAGGCGGCGCGGCAGGGGTTTGCGGAACAGGCGTTGAGTGTGCGTTCTTGACGCTGGCTATCGCGCCGTACAGCTCGAAGAGCCGTTCGTAAGCCTCGCCTCGAGACTCGAGGGGGAGTTGTTGGTAGAGTTGTCGTGCCGCGTGGTAGTGGCGCATCGCGCCGCCGAGGGCGCGGCCGCGGAAGGCTCGTTCTGCATTGGACGCTTCGCGCTCGAAGGCCGCGACGACTTCCGGGCCTTTCAGAGTGGCAGGAGGAGGGGTTTTCGGCGAGGACTGCGCTGGTAATCGTCGCGGAGATGTGGTCTTGGAGACGGGTGGAGAAGAGAGAGACGAAGAGGAGAGAGACGAAGAGGAGAGAGACGAAGAGGAGAGAGACGAAGAGGAGGGAGGCGGAGAGGAGGGAGGCGGAGAGGTGAGGGGTGAAGACGCGGTCGCGCCGCGTGCCCCATCACGAGTCAGAGTCGTTCCGGTGGACGTCGCCGGTTCACGTCCTCGTCGCTGCTCCTCTTGGAACCCTTCTAGGATGTCGGAGAAGAGGAGCCGGAGCCGTCCGAGGATTCGAGCGCGTTGGACTGGCGTGAGACGCTCTGCTTTGAGCCGTTCGCGAACGTCATGGTACGCGTGCATCGCTGGCGCGTACGAACGCTCCTTGATGAGCGTCGCAATCTCTTCGAGGTCCGCGAGGAGGGCGCGCTCTTCAGCTTCAGAGAGCCCTTTCGGCCCTTTTGCGGGTTGTGGTGTTGGACTCGGGGTGTCGAGCGTCACAGGGGTTGCGAGTGAGTCAGTCACCACTTCCGAAGGGGGAGAAGAGGAAGAAGAAGCGGAGGAAGAAGCGGAGGAAGAAGGAGACAAAGGAGAGGAAGCAAGAGCAGCAGA